>JBILTQ010000196.1:0-9999 GCA_044371435.1 Pirellulaceae bacterium
TTGCTCAAGCGGTCGGACAGAACTGGCTGAGGTAACGGAAGCTCTGGCGAAGGGCTTCCTGGCGACTGGCCAAGGATCCCTCGTAGGAGCGATCCTCCACTTCCACACATACCGGGCCGGCATATTTGGCATCGGCCAAGCTGCTCATGAAAGCTCCCCAATCGACTTGCCCCAAGCCGGGGAGTTTCGGGGTGTGGTATTCGTTGGGATAGGCAAAGATGCCGACTTCATTGAGCTTGTGATAGTCGACCCGCACGTCTTTGGCATGGACGTGGAAGATGCGGTCGGCAAAATCGCGGATCGGGCTCAAGTAGTCCATGTGTTGGAACACGAGGTGGGAAGGATCATAATTCAAGCCGAGGTAGGGACTGGCGAGGTCTTGGAAAAGTCGGCGCCAGATGCGTGGTGCCGAGGCGATATTTTTGCCACCCGGCCATTCATCCCTGGTGAAGCTCATCGGGCAGTTTTCGATGCCGATCTTCACCGAATGCCGTTCGGCCAAAGCCACAATCGGCCGCCAAGTCTCCAGCAAGCGAGGCCAATTGTCATCGACACTCAAGGTGTGATCGCGTCCGATGAAGGTATTGACTTGGGTTAATCCAAGCCGAGGGGCGGCTTCGATGACCCGGCAGAGGTGCTCGACCGCCAAGGCGGCTTCTGCCGGATGGTGGGAGAGGCAATTGGGGTAATAACCGAGCCCACTGATCGACACACCGGTTTCGGCGACCAGTTGCTCTACCCATTGGACCATTTGGTCATCGAAGCGAGTGACGTCGAGGTGAGTGATTCCGGCATAACGCCGGTCCGCCTTGCTGGGAGGCCAGCACATGACTTCAACACAGCGATAGCCGATGTCCCTGGCGAGGTGTAGAACTTGATCTAATTCCAAATCGGGTAAAATAGCACTGACGAATCCAAGCTGAATCACGATAAGTTCCGCTTTTTTCAGGGAGAGCGACTTTTCAGGTGACATCCAAGGTAGCGACACCACGCCCCATTATGGGGTGGGAAGCGCGGTTCGCAACCGTGACCAAGGCCGAATCGGCCAAAACCGGCTCAAGTCGGCGAAACCTCAATAATCAGGTGCTTAGCCAGGCACCGCTTAGAGAATTTGGAAAGGTGAAGCATGCGTTCCATTCAATATTTTCGTACGTTGGTAGGGGTGCTCGCGATTGCGGCGGTAGGCGCCGTCAGCGGGATCCTGTGGTGGGAAAGCCAATCGGCGCACGGTCCTAGCGAGGCCTACGCACAACAGACGGCGACGGCCGATGCAGCCCGGGGGAACTTGGCGGCGTTGCCGGGGGCTGAGCAGTTGTCGGCTTCTTTCCGCGAGGTTGCCCGAGCCCTCAAACCCTCGGTCGTGAGTATCCGGTCCTTGGCGGAAGTCAAGCCGCGGGCGATGGGCCGTCGCGGTGGGCGCGGTTTGCCTCCGGGCTTGCCTCCCGAGTTCGAGCAATTTTTCGGTGGTCAGTTGGATGATTTCGGTTTTTCCTTTCCCGAGGGTGGCGAGGATGACGGTTCGGGAAGGCCTCAGGAACGCGAGATGGGCTTGGGGTCGGGTGTCATCGTCAGCTCGGACGGGTACGTGATCACTAACAATCATGTGGTCGCCAACGCTGATAAGCTCGAGGTGGTGCTTAGCGACAAACGAATCTTGTCGGCAAAGGTAATCGGGACCGATCCCAAGACCGATGTTGCCGTCCTCAAGATCGAAGCTACGGGCTTGGTGGCTGCGCCTATCGGCGACTCTTCCCTGATGCAGGTTGGCGACTGGGTAATTGCGATCGGTAGCCCCTTCGGTCTGACGCAGACGGTGACAACTGGGATTATCAGTGCGACGCATCGCGATGATCAGGGAATTACTGACTACGACGACTTCCTCCAGACGGATGCGGCCATCAACCCTGGCAATAGTGGTGGTCCCCTGTTGAACCTTCGGGGGCAGGTCATCGGTTTGAATACCGCGATCGCTTCACGATCGGGCGGCTTCAATGGAATTGGCTTTGCCATTCCCTCCAATACGGTCGACTCGATCATGAAGAGCATTATCAAGTTTGGGAAGGTGACCCGAGGTTTCATCGGGACTTCCATTGGAGACATCACTCCGAAGAATGCCGAAGAACTGGGGGTTTCCGCCGAGACCGTGGGTGCTTATGTAAGCATGGTGGCTAAAGGTGGACCGGCTGAAAAGGGTGGCATCCAACCCGGCGACGTCGTGACCGGAGTCAATGGAGTGAAAATCACTAGCTCCTCGCAGTTACGTCACATGGTGGCCCATCTGCCGCCCGGAGAGAGCGCGAAGTTTGAGATCCTTCGAAATGGGAAGAGCCTGGCGCTATCGATCTTCATTGAAGAACAGACGGAGGAGAAACTGGCTGTAATGTCGGGTGACAAGGAAGCTTCGGCCATGGGTATTCGCGTGGAACCCATACCGGCCGACGTCGCGCAAGAATTCGGCTTGAGCACGCGGGATGGGGGAGTTCTGGTAGCCGAGATCGATAGCCGCAGCCAACTGCGTCAGTACATCCGCGTCGGCGAGGTCATTTTGGCGGTGAATAACCAGCGGGTATCGACGCCGGAAGAGTTTTCGGCCGCCATCGGTAAGGCTCAGGGTTTTCTTCGGTTGCTGGTACGCAACGCCACCTCCAACCGCATTGTAACGATCCAGCGATAGATCGAACGCAGATGTCAGCCAAGCTCGCTACTTGCCTTGCATGGCCGGAAACATTTCCTGGACCATCTGCACGGCTGCCGGGCCGACGAGTACTACGAAAACGCCGGGGAAAATGAAGAGGACCAACGGCAGGATCAGTTTGACCGCCGTCTTGGCAGCTTTTTCCTCGGCGATTTGCTGACGTTTAACGCGCATCGAGTCGCTTTGAACGCGCAGGGCTTGGGCGACACTCGAGCCGAACTTGTCCGCCTGGATCAGAAGCGAGGCAAGCGATCGCAAGTCCTCTACTCCGGTGCGGATTCCCAGATCTTGCAACACGTGGGAACGCTGCCTTCCCATTTGTAGATGTAGGTTGCAGAGCCCGAACTCATCGGACAGGATCCGATAGGAGGTCCGCATCTCCTGAGCTACTTTTCGCATCGCTTGATCCAAGCCAAGACCGGCTTCCACGCAGACCACTAGCAGGTCGAGAGCATCAGGTAAGCCTTGAAAAATGGCTTTTTTGCGGCGACTGCCAAGATAGCCCAAGACCAATTCAGGGCCATAGAAACCAACCCCACCCCCGATGATGGCTTTGATCCCGGCGCTCGTATTCATCCCTTCGATGAAGACTGCCGTCCCCCCCGACAGGAAGAGGAAGATAGCCGCGGTCATCAGTTTGATCGAAAGGAACATCATCGGAGCGGATTCGGAGCGAAACCCAGCTTCCATCAACCGTTGTTTGAGTTTACTGGCTTCTTTTTCATTTTGCGGCGTCAAGGGTTTGGCCAGGGCTGGCGCGGCCGCTTCAAACGCCTTCGCCATCGCTTCGCTAGCGGAGTTCTCCATCTTTTCCTGAATGCGGCGGCCGTAAGGACTGCTCAAGACATCCAGTCGCTGCTCCGCGATCCCCCCTTTTTTCGTGCTGACATCGGCCAGCATCCAAATAACGCTAAAGACGGCAAAGAAAACCGCCACTGGCAAGATGATAAAGTAGTTGATGTCGGCTACGAGGAGGAAGTCGTTCATGATTCTTTTGTATTACACCTTGATATCGACGATCTTTCGAATCACGAAGGCGCCGATCAACTGCATCACGATAGCGATGCCTAGCATCCAACGGCCCATATCGTCCTTGAATAGCGACAAGACATAGTCCCGATTGAGGAAGTACATCACGACGAAGAGGAATGGTGGAAGGGCGAAGAGCACGATTCCCGACAGCCGACCTTCCCCGGTCAAGGCTTGGATCTGCCCTGCCAGCTTGAACCGCTCGCGAATCAAGCGACCGATTTTCTCGAGGATCTCAGCCAAATCACCCCCCGTTTGACGTTGTAGGATAATCGCCGTCGCGAGGAATTTGAGGTCCATATTGGGAATACGGTCGGTCATGGCATTCAAGGATTCCTCCAGGGATATCCCGAAATTCTGTTCCTCGAAACAGCGTCCGAACTCGCGTTTGATCGGTTCAGGCATTTCCGCGGCCACCAAACCGAAGCCGGCCCCAAGCGAGTGACCGGCCAGCAAAGATCTGCCCAAAAGCTCCAAGGCTTCGGGCAGCTGTTTATTGAACTTGGCGATCCGCTTGTTCTTTCGAACGATGAGGTACATGTAGGGGACAACGAGGACCAAGGCGGCGCCGACAGGGGCAAAGAGCAAGGGAAGACCACTAGCGAACAGAATAACCATCACAGCGCCGGCCGCGGCGACAACCATCACCAGGAATTTACCCACTGGCACCCGGATATCGGCTTGATCGAATAGTCGTTGAAGATTGAGGAGCGAGTCGATCCGCTCTTCCAACGGATTTCGCTGGACAGCCAGCGGCCTGCTGAGCAGCGAAACCTCGCTGCCGCCATTGCCCGTCGCGTTTCGGTGGTTGGTTAGGGTAGAAAGTCGATTCTCGGCAGCGGAGACCTCATCGCCTTGAAACATCATGGCGGCCCCGGCCACCAAAGCGGCCACACAGAGGCCAGCCGTAATTGCGAGGAGAAGGATCGGCGTCATCAGGTTTTTCTCTCAGGCTTTCATCATAACGCGTTGCCGAAAGGCGCTGGCCGGAAGACGTATCCCTGCCGATTCCAGTCGGGGCATGAAACTGGGGCGAACACCCGTGCACTCGAAATAGCCGAAGGCTTTGCCATTTTCATCGACCCCTTCCTGTACGAAGCGATAGATATCCTGCATCACTACGGTATCCTGCTCCATCCCCACGATCTCGGTGATATGAGTGACGCGGCGCGGACCGCCTTGCAAGCGGCTGGCCTGGACGATGACATCGACCGCTCCTGCGATCTGTTGCCGAATGGCCTTCACCGGCAGGTCGAAACCAGCCATCATGACCAACGTTTCGAGACGAGCGATTCCATCGCGCGGGGTATTAGCGTGGATCGTTGTCAACGATCCATCGTGGCCGGTATTCATTGCCTGGAGCATATCGAGTGTCTCACCACCGCGGCATTCGCCGATGATGATCCGTTCGGGACGCATTCGCAGGGCGTTTTTTACAAGATCGGTAGCACTGATGGCACCATTCCCTTCGATGTTGGCCGGCCGCGTCTCCAGTCGAACCACATGCTCTTGCTGAAGGCGGAGTTCGGCGGCGTCTTCGATGGTGACTACGCGCTGGTCATTCTGAATGAAGCTGCTCAAAGTATTCAAGAGCGTCGTCTTCCCCGAACCGGTACCGCCGCAGATGATCATATTCAGCCGGGCCTTGATGCAACCCTCCAGCAACATCACCATTTCGGGGGTGAAAGCCTTGAAGTTCAGCAGATCTTCCAACTTGATTGGGTTAGACCCAAAGCGTCGAATGGAGACAGCCGCTCCATCCAGCGCTAACGGCGGAATGATGGCGTTGACACGTGAACCATCCTCGAGACGCGCATCGACCATCGGCGACGTTTCGTCGACTCGTCTTCCCACCCGCGAGACGATACGGTCGATGATTTGCATCAGATGGCCATTGTCACGAAATTCGACGTCGGTCTTTTCCAGTCGTCCTCGGCGTTCCACGAAAATATTCTTGGGACCGTTGATCAAGATATCGCTGATCGATGGGTCCTTCAGCAGCATTTCGAGCGGACCTAACCCAAAGGTCTCATCGAGCACTTCGTCGACGATGCGATCGCGCTCCGAGCGATTCAGGAGGGTATTGTCTGAATCACAGAGGTGCTCGACGACCAGGCGGATTTCCCGCTTCAACGCGTCGCCTTTCATATCGCCGACACGGCTGAGGTCGAGCTTGTCGACCAGCCGTGAATGGATACGCCGCTTGATCATGTCGAAATCCTCTTGTTTCGACTGATCGGGCGTACGGGTGATCGGATTGGCTTTCATCGATGGCTTCCCTCGTTAGGCGGTAGGATAGATCCTCAGTCAGGAGCGACCAGAAAATCACCCAAGGCGATTGGCGACTGGCAGATCTGAGCCGCTCCGCTCTGTTTCAGTTCTGCGATACTCCTGAACCCCCACGAAACACCAATCGCACAACAGCCGGCTGAAACCGCAGTTTCCATATCGGTATTCGTATCACCGATATAAGCGATACGTTCCACCGCCACCTTCAATATCTCGGCGATGTGAAAAACTCCAGCTGGATCAGGTTTACGGGGAAGGTCAGGTTTTTGGCCAAGGACCACGCGGAAATGGACCTGAGGAAAGAAATGCGCGATGCATTTCTGGGTGAATGGATCCGGTTTATTCGACAGAACTGCTAAAGGCAAGCGGTGACTTTGCAGCCGCTCCAGTAATGAATCGATCCCGGCGTAAGGTTTGGATCGATTATGCCACTGCTGCTCGTAATGCTCATGAAAGCTGGTGATGGCGGCCTGCAATAGCGATGGCTGATCCTTGGTGGCGGGCCATGCCCGATGGAAGAGAACCGCGACTCCGTCGCCAACGAGAGTTTTGTAGGTTTCCATCGGGTGTTCGGGTTGCTGGAATTTTCGCAGAACAGCATTTGTCGCCGTCGCGATATCGGCCAGGGTATCGACCAGCGTTCCATCGAGGTCGAAGATAACGGCTGAGAATTTCATAGGTAGCCTGGCTTGATTTCGAGGCGGCGACTGGAAGCTTGGCCTCTCTATCGTCGTTCGTAACTTGAAAGCATGAGTCGCTTAGGTTAGAGTCCGAAGGATGTATAAATCGGTAATTGGGTCGTTGTTCATCGTGTTGATCGTGCTGGCTGTCGGCGGCGGCTTGGCTTACTGGAAACATGCGTCGTTGGCCCGTCAGGCCGTGGCCGCGGCTCCGCCGGAAATGCCGGAAACGGTGGTGATCCGACGCGTACTGCCTGTTAGCTACCGGCAGTCGGTGACTTCGATCGGGACCGTCCTGGCGCCGCGATCGGTCGAGTTGCGGACGGAAGCGTTGGGGACGATCCAGTCGCTTACCTTACAAGCCGGGGCTATCGTCGAACCAGCCGAAGTGTTGTTGCAATTGGATGCAAGTGTCGAGCAGGCTCAGTTGCAAGGGGCTCTCGCCAGTCTCAAGATCGCTGAATCGACCTACCGCCGCACCCGACAGGCAGCCGACGCCAAGGCCCTTTCGGAGTTGGAGTTGGAGCAAGCTGAAGCCATGCTGGCTCAGTCGAGGGCGGAAATCGCCCGCTGGGAAGCGGTGATTCGCAAGAAGACCTTGACTGCACCCTTTCGCGCTCGGGTAGGATTGTTCGACCTGCATGTGGGCCAATACCTTCCGGAAGGGGCACGGATTACCATGCTTCAAGGGGTGGAGGACTTTATTCACGTGGATTTTGCGATGCCGCAGCAGGTGGCCGATAAGGTACGGGTTGGCGATGAGGCCAGGCTATTCCTGGAGGGCGAGGACAAGAGCGCCCGCATCATCGCCATCGACTCGCAAGCCGATCGCTGGACACGCAGTCTTTCTGCGCGGGCCCGCTTGGAGTCGCCACCCGCTGACTTGCAGCCCAATGATTCGGTCAAAATCCGGTTGGAATACGGGGAACCTATTCAGGCTGTTGCTGTTCCGGGCACGGCGTTGCGACGGACACCGGAAGGCTCCATCGTCTTCGTCGCTGAGGTCGAGGCTTCCGGTAAACTACGGGCGCGCCGTACACCGGTCGTGGCTGGAATAGCCTACGGAGAACAGATCATCATTCATCAAGGGTTGGTTGCCGGTCAGCAGATCGTCACGGATGGTTCTTTTAAACTCCGAGAGAACAGTTTGCTGATGCCGTCGGAGACGGTCGATACTGAAACTGCGGTTCCCGATCCTGTCAGTCCTCCGCTACCTTGAACACCAACGCCAAAAACAATCCGCTCACCGATACCTTCATCAAGCATCCGGTCTTGGCCATCGTCGTTAATCTGATGATTGCTTTGGTAGGAATCCGTGCCGGGTTGTCGGTGCCCATCCAGCAGTTTCCCAAGCTGGAAAGCACGGCGATTGTCGTAACTACCGTTTATATCGGTGCAAGTGCCGAGACCATTCGTGGCTTCTTGACAACACCGATCGAGAAAGCCGTTTCGGCGATGGCGGGAGTGGATTACATCGAGTCGTCGAGTACTGCCGGGGTCAGTTCGATTACGGTTCACCTGAAACTGAACCATAGCTCGACCACCGCTCTAGCGGAGATCAATGCGCGTTTGCAGCAGGTCCGCCGCGAATTGCCAGCCGAAGCCGAGCCGCCCGCGATCGAGTTACAGCGCGCTGATCGACCTTATGCTTCCTTCTATATCAGCTTCACCTCTGACCTTTTAGATATTGCTGGCTTGACCGACTATTTGATCCGCTCTGTCCAACCCCGACTTACGACGTTGGAGGGGGTACAACGAGTTGGTATCGAAGCAGGGCGGATTCCCGCCATGCGGATCTGGTTATCTCCCCAGCGGTTGTCGGAATTGAATTTGACTCCTGGTGACATCCAAAGCGCTTTGCAACGCAACAGACGGTCGAGGAGTTTCAGGAACTGATCGTAGCCCAGCAAGCGGGTGCCATCGTCCGTCTACGTGATGTGGCTACGGTGGAGCTGGGGGCCGAGGAGGCGACAACGACGGCCATGTATCGGGGGAAAGAAGCTGTCTACCTCTCCGTCTGGCCGCTGCCCGGCGAGAACGAAATACAGATCGCCCATCGCTTGAGGGCGGCGATGGAGACGATGAAACAGACCTTGCCAGATCATCTCGATATGCAGTTGGCGTTTGATGCTACCACCTTCATGGAAGATGCTCTCAAAGACATTTCCAAGACGCTGGCGGAGACGATCGTGATCGTGGCGTGCGTGGTTTTCTTGTTCATGGGATCGTTGAGGACGGCCATCGTACCATTGGTAGCCATGCCGGTTTCACTGATCGGCGCTTTGTTTTTTATCCAGCTGATGGGGTTCTCGCTGAATCTGTTGACGCTCTTGGCGATTGTCTTGGCTGTCGGTTTGGTCGTCGACGACGCGATCGTTGTCGTGGAGAATGTGCAGCGTCATATCCTGGAAGGTCACCGCCGCTGGGAGGCAGCCCTGATCGGCGCTCGTGAGCTAGTCGGGCCGATCATCGCGATGACGATTACTTTGGCGACGGTCTATGCGCCGATCGGTTTTCAGGGGGGCTTAACCGGAATGCTATTTCGTGAATTTGCTTTCACCCTTGCCTGCGCTGTGATCGTCTCGGGGGTGGTCGCGGTCACGCTCTCGCCGATGATGAGCGCTGCTATGCTTGGCGATTCTGGCCACGAGGGTTTTCTGGCGAAAAGAGTCAATCAGCTCTTCCTGTGGACGCAGCAAGGCTATGGAAGGTTGGTGGGGCGAGTCCTGGCTTTTCGTTGGGGGATCGCGGTTGCAACCCTCATCGTGGCCGTCGGCGCGGTACCGTTGTACTGGATGTCGCCCAAGGAGTTGGCACCGGTCGAGGATCAAGGCGCCATCGCCGTGGCTTTGGAGGCCGCACCCGATGCCACTCTCAAGGCATCGACCCAATGGGCAACCCAGCTAGCCGAGGGCTTTCAGGCTTTGCCGGAAACTGACTACATGTGGGCTTTGATCAACCCAAGTGGTGGGTTCGGTGGGATAATCACCAAGGACTGGCATGAACGTCACCGCAGTACTCGGGAGATGTATGGTGATGTTTTCGGAATCGCCATGCGGAATCCTGGCTTGCGGGCTTTTCCGGTCTTGGTTCCGCCGCTGCCCGGGGCCGGACAGTACGACGTCGAATTGATTCTGAAAAGCGATCAGCCGCCAGAGGATTTATGGCGGATGGCCAAGGAAGTCACCCAGCGTGCCCGCGAAACAGGGCAGTTCATGTTTGTTGAAACCGACTTGAAGATCGATTTGCCCCAAGCCAAGGTCATGGTGGATCGGGAAAAACTGGCGGATCTCGAGTTGGATCAAG
>JBILTQ010000502.1:0-3380 GCA_044371435.1 Pirellulaceae bacterium
AAGCCGCTGTCGGCAAGGAGTTGGGGGTGCTTCTGGGTGGAGCCTATGTCAATCGTTTCAACTATTTCAATCGATCCTATCAGGTCATTCCGCAGTTAGCCGACACGGAACGACAGTCCCCATCGGTATTGATGGATTTGAAGATACGGGCTCCTTCCGGGCAACTGATTCCGGTATCGACCTTTGCCTCGATTGAATCCCAGACCGCACCCCGTGTGCTCCAGCGTTTCCAGCAGCAACCTGCCTTGAAGATCTTCGCCGGTGTGTTGCCCGGAGTGACGAAAGAACAGGGGTTGCAAAGGTTGGAGGCGATTGCGAGCGATATCGCCGGCACGACGGTCGCCATGGACTATGCGGGTGAGTCCCGGCAGATTCGCCAGGAGGGAACGGCTTTGGCCGCGACGCTCGGAGTAGCCTTGATGCTCATCTACCTGGTACTAGCAGCGCAGTTTCAATCCTTTCGCGATCCTTGTATCGTATTGCTGGGGTCGGTGCCTTTGGCTATCTCCGGGGCGTTGGTCCTGACCTTCCTGCAGCTGACCACCATCAATATTTACTCGCAAGTAGGTTTGATTACCTTGGTTGGGCTGGTAGCCAAGAACGGTATCCTCATGGTGGAATTCGCCAATGCCTTACAGGCTCAAGGGTACGGCAAGCGGTTCGCGATTATCGAAGCGTCGCAGACGCGTTTGCGGCCGATTTTCATGACCTCGGCGGCGACGATTCTGGGGCATACACCACTGATTTTTGTCACCGGGCCCGGTGCCGAGGCCCGCAACAGCATCGGGATTGTCCTGGTGGTCGGCATGGCTGTCGGCACCCTCTTCACCTTGTTTGTCGTACCGGTACTTTACCAGTTGATCGCTGTCGAGCATTCGGCTTCATCCCCGCAGTCGTCTCTCTCCGCGGATCATGGAAGTCATCGACTCCAAGGGCAATAGAGGAAGGCGAGGCTGGGGGGCCGCGTGGCGGGCGAGCCGTGCTTAGCGCGCGGTCGTCGCTTGGCGTTTACGGTTATGGGTTGGTTGGCGGCCGCTTGTAGAACTCGATTTCCAGCGGGTCTTCGTCAGGATTTCCACCGCTCGGACGGCAGCTGGAAGGCCGCGGTTTCCACGTGTCTCCGTCATCGACTTGGGGCGGGAGCACGAATCGAGGATAGCCTGTTCGATTTCGTTTACCTCCGCCTCGGGTTTGGCTTCCCACAAGAGGGCTGCGAGCCCGGCGACGTGTGGCGTCGCCATCGAAGTGCCGCTCATTAGTCCAAAACCGCGGTTAGGTAAACAGGAGCCGATATCAACACCGGGGGCCACGATATCCGGGACGAGGGGTTCTTTGACCCGGGTGAAGCGTTGGCTAGAGGAGAAGGCGGCGACTTGATCCTGGTCGTCGCTGGCCCCGACCGACAAGACGTTGGCGTAATTACCCGGCGACCGACTCGTTCCAGGGCCCTCATTTCCCACCGCGATCACCGGCAGTACGCCACGGCGTCGCAAGGCTTCGATCAGCGGCGCGAAACTTGCGTCGTAGCCGCGGAATCCCAGCGACATGCTGAGGACTTTCGCGCCTTGGCCTACCACCCAATCCATACCGCCGACAATTCGGGCGAGCACATCGCCCCCTTCGATCACCATCGCGCTGGCCAGCGTGGCCGCCGGGGCGACACCGAAGCGGCTTTTCCGATATTCACGAGCGGCGATGGTACCGGCCGTGTGCGTTCCGTGAACATCGCTGTCATGGGGTTCCGAGCCGTCAAGGAGGTTGCCAGCTAAATCGAATTCGGCGAAAGCATGAATCGCTTTCCGTAGGGCAGGATGCGCGCCATCGATGCCCGTATCGAGGTGTCCGACAATCACCCCCTTTCCGCTGAGCCCTTCCCTCCACAGGCGTTCGACGCCGAGTCGTTCCAATCCCCACGTCAAACCAGGTTTCAGCGGTTGGGCTTGGGATTTGAGAGGTCGAATGAGGCTGAGCGGCGGCACTTCGTGAACGGTCTTGACGAGCGGGTGTTTCCTGATGTCGGCGTAGCCCTGTTGGTCGACAGTTCCAAGGATCAGCCCCAACTGACGAAAGAAACGCACAGGGGCTGGCGGGCAATGAACCAGCTTGGCGATGGCTCCCGAATGGCTGTCGGCAGGAGCCTTGAAATAATGCCCAAGCCGAAGGATCTGACTAGCCGCAGCGGTCATGGCTGCTACGTCACCAGGCGAGACGCGCTTGAGGGTGACGAGAACCTGAGCGTATCCGAAGGTCGCGAGCGTCGATTGGATCGACATGAATCACCCCGTTGATCTGCCACGAAAGAGGGAAATACCTGCTATTCATCCCATTCTTATTGGGGGATTTAGCTCTTCAAGCCATCAGTCGGCTTTTCGATAAATTACTTCGCGCAAGAGCCCGATCGTACCCCAGTAATGACCGCGGAAGGTAGGGTTAAAGGTGATGGCCGTGATGTATCCGTTACCGATTTTCGATCGCGCCATGACCGCCTTGCCCGCGATCTTTTCCGGTTCGGAATCCCGAAGATAGCCGGCAACCAAAGGGCTATCGCTCAGCTTCAGGATCGATTCGCCGGAGATTGGCCACAACGCTTCGCTTTGAAAAAGGCGGATGGTACTTGGTGTGACGCCGGACTTCCACCACAGGTTGCTGTTGAGCTTGGCTTCGAGGATGACACCGACGCTTTCGCTGAGCAAGGGCTGGGACGGCGTCGTCTTGGTGGGCTCGTCGAGCAAGGAAGCAAGGTAGGCGTTGCTGCCACCCAGCAGCACTAGATCGCCTCCTGCAGCTACCCAGTCGCGGAGTGTTGCCAGTTGTTCAGGGGACACGCGACTGCGTTCACCATCGGGAAGGAACAGCAGGTTGTAGCGCGCAAGTTTCTCAGCCTCTAATTGCTCCGGTTCGATGCGCGAAATCGGCAAGCCGAGGTTGCGGTCGATGGTGAACCATAGGCTGCCGGCTTCGGTAATATTTGTTCCGCTACCGACCAGCATCGCCATGCGCGGCGATCTGATTCGCGGTACGTTTTCACTTCCGAGATCAGGGCCGGTGGGAGTCAGGCTCGAAACCACCGCGATTGCTTCCAGCTCGAATTCCTTGATCAACTTGCCCAAACGCCGCCGGATGGCTGGCCAGCGCGAACCGTGGTCATCGCGATGCAAGATCAACGAACCAGCGGTCAGACGATAGGCTGGCCCTTCCACCGTGGTTACCTGGCAGTCGGCTTCCGTCCAACGTACCTCCCCGCCTAGCTGTTGACAGGCGTGGATGAAAGGAATGGTATTCAAAGAACGCCCGGGAATCGCGATCGCTACGCCCTGATCGTCCTGAGGAAGTCTGTCTTCAAAGGACTCCAAGGCTCGGAGCGGGTGACTCAGCAGGTC
>JBILTQ010000581.1:0-4018 GCA_044371435.1 Pirellulaceae bacterium
GCTATGGCAGCATAGGCGTCCTTGTTCAGGAAGGGCTTGTCCATCTTGATCAGCCCGGCGAGCCCCGTCTCCTGCGGCCAGTATTCGGGGCTGTAATCGCGACCCCAGGACCCGTACCCCTTCTCCACCCGCAGGCTCATCAGCGCCCTGCTGCCTACCGGCCCCGCGCCCAGCCCCCGGCCCGCCTCCAGCAGCGCCGCATAGAGCCGGCCCTGATCGCCCTCGGCGCAGTGCAGCTCCCACCCCAGATCCCCGGTGAAACTGACGCGCAGCGCGATGCAATCCACCCCCGCCACCTCGATCCGGGCCGACCGCATGAAGGGGAAGACCGCGTTGGTCAGATCGGCATTGGTCAGCCGCGCCAGCAGATCGCGCGCGCGCGGTCCGGCTATATTGAACCCGGCCATCGCATCGGTCACGCTCTCCCAGCTTGTCCCGGCAGGCAGCGGCACGGCATCAAAGAACCGCTTGTGATAGCGTTCCGCCATGCCCGAGCCGACCATGAAATAGTCGCCCTCGCCCAGACAGGTGACGGTGAAATCCCCCGCGATGCCGCCCCTCTTGCCGATGAGCGGCGCAAGGCACGAACGCCCCTGATCCACCGGAATCCGGTTTGCCAGCAGCGCATCCAGCCAATCCCTTGCCCCCGGGCCCTTCACCCGGTAGCGCGCAAAGTTCGAGATATCGATGATCCCCGCCCGGTCGCGCAACGCGCGCGCCTCGCGCCCCACCGGCGCCCACCAGTTCTGACGGTCAAATCCGATGGTCTCTTCCGTCGGCTCGCCCTCGGCCGCGAACCACAGCGGATGCTCCCAGCCATAGTTCAGCCCGAACACCGCGCCCATGGCCTTCTGGATTTCGTAGACCGGCCGCACTCGCACCGGCCGGCCCGCCGCGCGTTCTTCGTTGGGGAAATGGATCTTGAACCGGTTGGCATACTGGTCGCGCACGCGGGCCTTCGTAAAGTCGCGTCCCGCCCAGGCGCCAAAGCGGGCAAGGTCCCAGCCGAACATATCCAGCTTCGGTTCGCCCTCGACGATCCACTCCGCCGACAGAAGGCCAAGGCCCCCCGACTGCGAGAATCCCGGGATGATCCCGTTGCAGCAGAAATAGTTGCGCAAGTCCGGCACAGGTCCGAACAGCGCGCTGGAGTCGGGCGACCAGATCATCGGCCCGTTGATGACCCGCTTGATCCCGGCCTTGCCCACGGCCGGCACGCGGTCGATAGCGCGTAGCATGTTGGGCTCGATGCGCTCAAGATCATCGGGGAACAGCTCATGGCCAAAGCCCTGCGGCGTGCCCTCCTCGGCCCAGAATCGCATGTCCTTTTCATAGGCCCCGACAAGCAGGCCCTTGCCCTCCTGCCGTAGGTAGTACTCCCCGTCGCGGTCCGCGACGGATGGCAGGCGGCGATCCATCGCCGCGATCTCGGGGATTGTCTCGGTCACGAAATACTGATGCTCGGTCGGGATCAAGGGCAGGTTGATGCCCGCCAGCGCCGCCACCTCGCGCGCCCAGAGGCCCGCCGCGTTGACCACCCACTGCGTGTGGATTGAACCCAGCGGGGTCTCGACGATCCACGACCCGTCGGCCTGCGCCCGTGTCGCGGTGACAGGACATATCCGGTGGATTTGTGCACCCCGCGCACGGGCACCGGCGGCATAGGCCATGGTCACGCCCGAAGGGTCGACATTGCCGCCCTGCGGTTCGTACATGATGCAGCGGATGCCGTCGAAATTCACCAAGGGGTGGAGCCGTTCGGCCTCGTCCCGGCTGACTTCGTGAAAGTTCATCCCGTAGTAGCGCGCCTTGGCAGCCTGCAGCCGCAACTGGTGCTCGCGCGCCTCGGTCTGTGCCAGATACAGGCTGCCCGGCTGGAAGATGCCGCAGCCCTGGCCTGTCTCGGCCTCCAGTTCCTTGTAAAGGCCCATCGTGTAATGCTGCAGCCGGCTGATGTTGGTCGAGTCATGCAGCCCGTGGATGTTCGCCGCCGCGTGCCAGGTGGAGCCGGAGGTCAGCTCCGACCGCTCCAGCAGGACGACATCCGTCCAGCCCAACTTGGTCAGGTGATAGAGGATGGAACAGCCGACCAGCCCGCCGCCGATGACAACCGCCTGAGCGTGGGATTTCAGTTTCGCGTCAGGGCTCGTCATACCCGATCTCTTCCCGCCGCTTGGCGACATATTCGTCCAGTTCTTCGCGGATGGCAGGGTCCATCGCCGGTTCTTCGTATTCTGCCAGCGCCTGCTGCCAGAGGTCCGTCGCGCGGTCACCTGCTTCCTTGGCACCGGCAAGTGACCAGTTTTCGTAGCCCCGCCAGTCCGACAGCATCGGGTGGTAAAAGGCCTTTTCGTAGCGGGCCATCGTGTGGGCCGCGCCAAAGAAATGGCCGCCTGCCGGCACATCGCGGATGGCATCAAACCCGAGTTCTTCGGCATCCCATTTCAGGGGCCGCAGGAATTCCACCATGTTTTGAAGGATTTCCACGTCGAGGATCAGCTTTTCATACGAGGCAGTCAGCCCGCCCTCCAGCCATCCCGCCGCGTGATAGATCAGGTTCGCCCCGCCCATCACCGCACCCCATGTGGCCATCGACGTCTCATAGGCCGCCTGCAGGTCCACCGCGTTCGAGGCATTGGCGTTCGAGGTCCGGTAGGGCAGACCATACCGCCGTGCAAGTTGGCCCGCGATGACATTGGCCTTGGTGTTCTCGGGCGTACCAAAGGCCGGCGCCCCCGACCGCATGTCGACGTTCGAGGTGAAGGCCCCGTACATCACCGGCGCGCCGGGTTTGACAAGCTGGGTCAGGACGACGCCAAAGAGCGCCTCGGCATTCTGCTGCGCCATGGCGGCGGGCAGGGAAACGGGCGTCATCGCGCCCATCAGTGTGAAGGGCGTGATCGTGACCGGCTGGCCATGTTCGGCCATGGCGATCAGCCCATCGCCCATCGCGTCGTCCAGCAGGCGCGGCGAGTTGACCGAGATGATGGTGATCACCCCGGGCTCTCGGGCCATCGCGTGCAGACCGATACCCCGGGAAATCGCCATCATGCGAATCCCGTCCATCGCCCGGCCCCGGCCGATTGCCGTGCAGTGATAGGACAGGTCCGACAAGGTCAGGTTGGCAAGGTAGGTATCCAGATGCCGGTTGTTCGCGGGCAGTTCCTGCGGCGCTGTCACCTGATTGCCGATCATGTGGACCGTGTTGAAATGATGCGCCAGTCGGATAAAGTTCTGGTAGTCGCCAAGGTTTCCCGACCGGCGCCCGTTCGCCCGGTCATGTACATTCGGCGGGCCCGCGACCAGCCCGAAGACCAGATGGTCGCCCCCCAGATGCACCCGTTTGGCCGGGTTGCGCGGGGTCAGGGTAAACTGGTGCGGTACAGTGGCAAGTGCCGCCTCGACATGAGTCTCGTCGATCCGCACGACGCCGTCAGCGTCGATCTTCGCCCCGGCCGCCGTGAACAGCGCCCGGACATTGGCGCCCATCACCTTGATGCCAAGTTCTTTCAGGATACGGATCGAGGTGTCATGCAGATCCTGCATCTGGTCGGGCGACAGTATCTCCAGCGGCGCGTAGGGGTTGCGGACGGTCTCCCACGGCAGTTGGGCGATGCTGGCTCCGGCCTTCTCGCGCCGCCCACGTCTTGCTTCCCTCATCGCGGTCCCTCACCTTTTGCCGCAGCCTAAATCTGGGGCAGGAAAAGTCACGAAAGCGAAACGGGGGCCTGAGCCAAAGTTATTCCGGGGCATAATCTGTAGCCCGATGCCCGCACATGGACTAATCTGGGCGCAGGAGCGTAGCGATGAAATACCTACCACCCCTGAACTACATCCGGTCGTTCGAGGCCTCGGCCCGGCACCTCAGCTTTACCCGCGCGGCGGAAGAACTGCGGATGACCCAGGCGGCGGTCTCAGGCCATGTGAGGGCGCTGGAGAAATTCATCGGCCGGCCCCTGTTCTATCGCGCACCGCGCAGCCTGACCCTGACGGAGGTGGCATCAGCCTACTTGCCTGC
>JBILTQ010000461.1:0-4017 GCA_044371435.1 Pirellulaceae bacterium
AGAAGTGCACTTACTGCGTGCAGCGGGTGCAGAACGGGAAGATCCAAGCCCGACAAGTGGGAGATGGCCTGGTGCATGATGGTGACATCCGCACCGCCTGCCAGGAAGCTTGCCCGACTCAGGCGATCGTCTTCGGCGACCTGAACGACAAGAACAGTCGCGTCCACACCTTGCAACACGATTCCCGGGCCTATGGGGTGCTGGAAGACTTGAACATTAAGCCGCGGACCAAGTACTTGGCCCGGATCCGCAACGTGCCCAAACGGCTGATGACCCATGACCAACTGCATCCGACTTGGAATACCAGTCCGATGGATCACGCCCACGGCGGCCATGGACATGGCGAGCACGGGCATGATCATGATCACGACCATTCACACGATGAAGCGAAGGCAACCTCGTAATTATGGCAGCAACTGCAACTCTTTCTGGCAATCCTCGCGAAATCGATAACACCGTCGATGTCCCTGGTCGCCGAGCCCCATTGATCACTGGTCAGCAGACCTTTCACTCGGTCACCGAGATGGTTTGCCGGGTGGCCGAGGCCCCGCAACCGGTGCTGTGGTATGTCCTGTTCGGTTTCTCGGCCCTGACGGCCACCATGTTTCTCGCTTTGATCGGTTACCTGATCCTTACCGGGGTCGGAATCTGGGGGAACATGAATCCGGTCTTCTGGGCGTGGCCGATCGTCAATTTCGTGTTTTGGGTCGGGATCGGCCATGCGGGAACCTTGATCTCCGCCATCCTCTTTCTCTTCCGACAGAACTGGCGAACCAGCATCAACCGTTCGGCAGAAGCCATGACCATTTTTGCGGTCATTTGTGCCGCTATTTTTCCGGGGATCCACGTCGGTCGGATGTGGTTGGCTTTTTGGTTGCTACCGTATCCAAGCCTGAATCTTTGGATGTGGCCTCAATTCCGTTCACCTTTGTTGTGGGACGTATTTGCGGTCGGTACCTACGCCACCACCTCCTTGCTGTTCTGGTATATGGGAATGGTCCCGGACATCGCCACCTACCGCGACCGTAGCAAAACGCCGCTGCGGCGATTTATCTATGGCCTGCTGTCCTTGGGTTGGACTGGTTCTTCGCGACACTGGCTGAGGTACGAGAAGGCCTACACCATCCTGGCCGCTTTGGCGGCACCGCTGGTGTTGTCGGTGCACACGGTGGTTAGCTTCGACTTCGCGGTCTCGCAATTGCCCGGCTGGCATACCACGATTTTCCCACCTTACTTCGTGGCCGGGGCGATCTTCAGCGGATTCGCTATGGTCGTTTCCTTGCTGGTCCCGGTTCGTAGCATCTATAAGCTGGAAAATTTGATCACGCTGCGTCACTTGGACAACATGAACAAGATCATCCTGGCTACCGGGTCCTTGGTTGGTCTGGCCTATGCGACGGAATTCTTCATCGCCTGGTACAGCAAAAATATGTTCGAGGGGTTCTGCTTCATCAACCGCGCCTTTGGTCCTTACTGGTGGGCCTACTGGATCATGGTTTCCTGTAACGTAATTTCGCCGCAGTTGTTCTGGTTCAAAAAGTTCCGAACATCCCCCATTTTGATGTTCATCGTGTCGATTTTCGTGAATATCGGGATGTGGTTTGAGCGATTTGTGATCACGGTCACTAGCCTCTCCCGCGATTTCCTCCCAGCCTCCTGGGGGTATTACCGGCCGACGATGTATGACGGATTGATGTTTTTCGGTAGTTTCGGCGTCTTCATGACGTTGTTCTTGCTGTTCTGCCGCTTCTTGCCAGTCATCGCAATCTCCGAAGTCAAAGGAGTGATGAGTATCGAAGCTCATCGCGATGGCCACGGACACCAGGACCATCATTAGGCGAGTCATCCGTATCGATATCCCTCATCGACATTGAGTATTCTCGATAGAACATACCCATGAGCCATCATCAACCAAAACCTGCAGCTCCCGCCAAACCGCAAAGCTTTGGCTGGATAGCCGAGTTCGATAATGAGCACGCGTTGCTTGTTGCTGCTCGCAAAGTTCGCGATTCGGGATATACCAAGACCGATGCCTACACTCCGTTTCCGGTACACGGGATCGATGAAGCATTGGGTATCAAACCGACGATCCTTCCCTTTATCGTGTTGGCTTGCGGCTTGACGGGTTTATGTACCGCCATCCTGTTCCAATGCTGGTCCAACGGGATCGATTACCCGTACATCATTTCCGGCAAGCCTTTTTTCTCCATCCCGGCCTTTATCCCGGTCACCTTCGAAACGACGGTCCTCTTCAGTGCTTTCGCGACCTTCCTCGGCATGTGGGGATTGAATGGCTTGCCTCGATTCAGCAACCCGGTCTTCACCAATCCCAAGTTTGATCGGGTTACGGATGACCGTTTTTTCCTGCACGTCGATGCCGCCGATAAGTACTACAACCGAGAGTCGGTCCGCGAATTGCTGGCTGGAACCCAGCCTCTCTCCCTGGAAGAGGTCATCGAAGATTCTTCCCCCGCTCAGCTTCCGGGCATCATTTGGTTGAGTGTACTGACGTTGTTGGTAGCCGCCCTCATTCCTTTGGCCATCGTGGCTAACATGCGAGCCAGCAACGACGAGAAACCGCGTTGGCATGTTTGGTTCGACATGGACTTCCAGCCCAAGAAGAAGGCTCAGTCGAGCTCGACGATTTTCGCCGACAACCGCGCGTCCAGGCCGCAAGTCGTCGGGACTGTCGCCCGCGGGCAACTCGAGCAAGCTGATCCTTTCTATTTGGGTTACGATCCTTCGAAGCAAGCCGCTCTGCCTGCCCTCGGCACCAGTGGAGTTCGGTTGGTTTCGGCCGTGGATGAACCGGCAGGCCAGGAATCGCCGAAGGCTCCCAAGTTAGAGGTCCCTGCCGACGAACCACCCGCGGCGAAAGCCGCCGCGTCTGAAGCTAAAGAAGTCGAGAAGGCTCGAGATAAGAAATCGGAAGAGAGCGGCTCGAAGGAAGCGGTAGCCGAGGAACCCAAGAACGAGGCCCAAGCCGAAGGGAAGGGAGCCAAGAGTCGGGAACCTGTGGCTGCCGACGCACCACCTTCGTCTTCTGACCAAGCAAAGCCCGTGAAGGAGCCCGCCGTCGTGAACGCCAAGGAACCAGCCCCCAAGGAGGCAGCGAAAGCGGAAGCGGCCAAGCCTGCCCCAACCGCAGGTGGGATGGTCAGCCCGGCAACTCCCCCAGTTAGCGGGGGACCCAACTTGGCGTGGTTGACCGAATTCCCTTTGGAGTTGACGGGTGAACGGCTCAGCTTGGGCCAAACGAAATTTGAAACCTACTGTGCCGTCTGTCATGGCTACGCTGGCGACGGCGATGGATTGGTTCATCGCCGTGCGGAACAACTGCAGCAGCCAACGTGGTTGCCTCCGACTTCGATGCACGAGCAGCGAATTCGCGAACAAGCTGTAGGAAACATTTTTTATACGATCAGCAATGGTAAAGGGAAGATGGCCAGCTATGCGGCGGTGCTCACGCCCGAGGAACGCTGGGCGGTCGTCATGTATGTTCGAGCCCTGCAGCGCAGTCGCAATGCAAGTATCGAAGATGTTCCCGTCGATCGACGCGCTAAAATGGAAGAAGTCAAGAAGGTAGATTAATCGAGATGACGACGCAGCCAATCGATTCTGAAAGTATTCGACTGCCCCAGACTTGGCAAAGCAAGCGTTACCTGCTTGCCTTTGCCGGACTGGCCTTGATCTTTGTCAGCGCTATGGTGTTTCTCCTCAGCGGCGCTGATGTCAAGCGTTACTTCATGCATTCATACCTGGCGAATTGGATCTACGGCATGAGCTTTGGGATCGCCGCCATGTTTTTCGTCCTTATTTCGTTTTTGACAAGGGCGAGTTGGAACGCCTCCATCCGGCGATGGGCCGAGATCATCTCGACGACCATCCCGTTCCTAGCCTTGCTCTTCATCCCCATCCTAGCGATGGTACTGACCGGCATGGGAGCGCCGCTCTACGAGTGGAACCAGCCCAAAGAAGTCCTGATGCAAAGCCAGCCGATCGTGGCAGAGAAGGTTG
>JBILTQ010000648.1:0-4014 GCA_044371435.1 Pirellulaceae bacterium
AGGGTGCGCGCGAGGTCGGCGATGCGCTGGTACTCGGCGGACCCGAAGAAATCACGCGGCAGGTAGCGCTCGAAGCGGCTGCCGTGCTCGGTGCGGGTGATCAGGGGGCGGGTGGCGAGGACATCGACGCCGTGATGGCCGCGCAGGCGGAGCTCGTCGAGGTGGTGCACACCCTCAAGCAGGTGATGTGCATCAAGGGGTGAGGGGCGCGCCCCGGTGGGGCCCGGAGGATGCCCCGATGCCCACCAAGAAAACCCCGCGCAAGTCCACGAGCGCCGCCGGCGGAGCCTAAAGGCGCCTTACGGCTGATTCGCCGTGCATTTGATCGTCAGCGGAACTCCCGTGTACTCGGTGGCGGTACCCGTGTAGGTGGGTTTCTCCGTCCCGGTCGACACCTTGACCCCACTGCTGTTCTGGATCTCACACAGCTGTCCCCGCGGCAAGCAGTCGATCACCAGCGTGAATGAGCTGTTGCCGGGTACGCGTGCGCTCCTGGCGCCGCCCGGCTGCGTGGCCGTGGAGAAGTTGTACGTTGTGCCACTCACGCTCTCCACGGTCACATCGTTGTCGAAGAAGCTCGACCTCAGGACCAAGGCCATGCTCTCCCCGGGGCTCAACCCGACGATGGCCAGGTTCACAGCCGTCACCTAACACTGAATCCTCTACACTGGATTCTCTTGGTGAGCATCTTGACGCCACCCGGCGGATCCTCGTTGTCCGCGGAGTGGCAAGTCGCGGCCGGCGTGCCGGTGGAGCGGATCCCGTTCGTCAGGAACTTGTAGCCGTAGGGTGTGGTGGTGGTGATGTTCGGCGAGAACCAGTTGTAGCCATCCGTCGTGATGTCGGTGATCGACCGATGCACGCCGTTGTCGTTCATATAGACGGTGATGCTCTGTCCCGCGACCAATCCCAACACGTACACGCCAAGGCTGTTGGTGCAAGTGATGGCGATGTCCGTGATATCGGTCGAACCGACGGTTCCGGTGGCGCCGTTGGCGCCGGTGAAGCTGCACGTTGGGCTGTTTTTTGCTGGATCGTAGGTGATCTTGGCCGGCGTGTTGCCGACGGTGATCGTGTAAGCCGTGCCTGAAACGAGCCGCTTCGGGAGAGTGAAGGACTTGGTGTTCGTCTCGGCGCTGACAGGATTGTTGGCGAGGTCGACCTTGTTGGCGCTGTCCGCCGCCGTCGCCACGGTGAGCCACTGGCCGGCGGCAAGCCCGGTGACCGTGCCACCCAAGGCGTACGTGTTCGCGCAGGTCACGGTCGCGACGATGTCCTCCTCCGTCACGGTGCCGCTACCGTTGCTGATGGTGCAGAGCTGGTTGGTCGGCTGCGTACCGACGGTCAGTCGATAGGTGGTCCCGACAGGCAGCCGGTTCGGGAAGGTGACCGTGCCGTCCGCGTTGGCGGCAGCCGTCGATGGCGTGGAGCCCGTCGTGCCGGTGGACATCGAGACGCTTACGCTCTTACCCGCGGCCAGGCCCGAGAGCGTGTAGCTGACCTGCGTAGTGAAGCGGAGGGTGTTGCGATACACCCAAGTCCCCGTGGCGTTGTCGCTGGTCACCGACACAAAGCGCTTGTTGGCGCTCGCCACCAGTTCCGGAGCCCAGCCGCTCCCCAACGTGGACGCGGCACTCGCGAGGGCAGCACCCTTCGTGGTCAGCGCGCCCGTCGTGGGGTCGACGGTGAACACCTGCAACGAGGAGTTGGAGAGCAAGCCCCAGGCGAGCGAACCGTCAGCCGAGAACACGAGGGATACGATGTTCCCCGGGATCTTTGTCTGAGTCTGGCTCAGCGTGCCGCCGCCGAACCCGTAGATCGGCGTGGGGCTGCCGGTGTTGAGGATGTAGAGCGTGTTCCTCGCCGCATTGACAGCCAGTCCGTAACTGTTGCCCGTGATCGACGCTTCGTTGACCGCCTGGTTCCCGGTACCGGTCATCGAGCCGTTGGCCGCCAATGGGTACATCGCGATCAGTCCGGTGGGACCACCAGGGCAACTCTGCGACACGCCGACGGCGAACAGGCGTGAGCCGTCGCCCGACAGCACGGCGCTACCGGGGGCCGCGTTGGGCTGCAGAAGCAAGGGGCCGCCCGTCTGGGTCAGCGCGCCGGTGTCGCTGTACTGGAAGGAGGCGACCCGGACGTTGTTGTTGCAACTGTCGCCCATGTAGTAGCCCCAAAGATATATCGCCTTCGTCGCGGGAGACACCAACACTTGGGATGCCATCGGCGCTTGGTTGGGTATGTTGGGCGTGACGCTCCCCGTCTGCGTCAACCTGCCATCTTCTTTACCGATCGTGTAGGTGTTGATCGTGTCGGTCGCTGTGGAAGAAGAGAAGGTGGTGGCCCAGGCGAACACGAGTCCGAGTGTCTGGTCGATGCCGAGACCCCAGACGCGAGCGGGGTTCGCCGCGCTCGCCACCGGGTAGTTGGCGAGGAAGGTGAGCGTGCCGGTGGTCGCATTGACGCTGTACGCGGCGATGCCGGTGCCGCGGCCGTTGCGCGCGTCCCAGCCGCTGATCTGGTACAGGTATTTGCCGTCGCCGCTCATCACCTGGACGCCGGAACCGTACTGGGTGTTGGTGACGAGCGCTCGCGACGGCGACGGGGAGGTTTGGGCCTGCAGCGCGTGGGCGCCGAGGCCGATGATCGCGAGGGCGGCGCCCCAGATGCTGCGTCCGAGCGTGCGCTTGAAATCGTTGCGTGAGCGCGTCGACGGTGTCGCCATGGTCAGCCCTTCCCCGATGATGAGTTATGGCAAATTCTCAACAAAGTTTATGTCATATGGATGTCGTTTATGTCAAATGCTTCAGAATCGCGCGTCCGTGACCGTTGCCGCCAGGAATGCCGCAGGCATCGTGCTCGCCGGGGTGCTGCTTTCGGGGTGCTCCGCGCTGCACTCGGTGCGCCATGACGATGACCGCCTGGCGCCGGGCCTCGGCTACTACCTGCCGAACGGCGACTTCAAAGTGACCATGACCGTGGCCCAAGGGGCGGGTGGACTCACCCACAGCTTCAAAGTCGAGACCCTTTACTACCCGGATGTCGGTGAGCGCTACAGCGTCACCGTGCCGAAGAATCCGTTGGGCGCCACCGAGGCCAACATCCAAGTCTCCAAGGCGGGTCTTCTTCAGTCGGTGACCTATACCTACGAGCCGCAGATCCTGCAGGCGATGGATGCGATCGCGCCGGTGATACCGGCATTGCCGCTATCGGAGCTCGCGAAGAGCAAAGGCTGCGCCGAGCCCGGCGACTATGTGGCGATCCTTGCCCCTGGCAACGGCAGCACCACGCTGTGCGGTTACACGCTGGTCGCCACGTCGCTCGGCCTGCCCGCACAGACCGAAGCCGGGAGATCGACCGCGGTCGCCACACAACCGGGCTCTACCTATCGTCCCGGAGGCGATGAGCAGCGGAACGCACGACCAGCGGGGCGTGGCCCCACCAATGGCCTTTATTTCCGCATGAACCTGCCATACCGCATCGATGTCCGCTCCGGCAGCGGCGATCCGGTGCGCACAGTCTATTCGGACATCGCGCTCAGCCCCACCGGCGCCTCGACGTTGTTCGTGCAGACGCACCGCAGCCTGTTCGCCACCGTGAGCGGCTCGATCGTGTTCGACCACGGCGTGCTGGTGTCCTTCGCACCGAAGAGCTCAAGCGAGGTCGAGACGGCGTTCAAGATCCCCGCCCGCGTGATCAAGGCCTACTTCGATGCAGTCAACGCGCTGTTCGTGCTGCGCAAGGGCGAGGCGGACAGCGAGGCGCAGTACATGGGCGCGCTCGAGAACATGCGCAAATCGAAAGCGGACCTCGAGGCTTGCAAGGCCGCGCATGCGACCGGCCAGCAGTCGCAGATAGACGCCATCTGCGGCGCGGGCACGAGCGGGGATTGAGCCGAGGCCGAGCGCCCCGCGTCCGCGATCAGACGTCGAGGTTCGCGACCGACAGGGCGTTCTTTTCGATGAACTCGCGGCGGGGTTCGACCTCGTCGCCCATCAAGGTGGTGAACAC
>JBILTQ010000462.1:0-4012 GCA_044371435.1 Pirellulaceae bacterium
ATGCGGGAATAATTCGCTCACCGGCAAGCCGCTTTGGCCATACTGCTGAAACTTCCACGGGGATTTGAGCAGATTCCCTTGTTTAGCAAAAACGACCCTAGGCAGTTCGAAAGGAGGCGGTTTGCCGTGGTCTCGGTCCAGCAAGGGTTTGGGGTCGAAGGTATCCACATGCGACGGTCCGCCTTTCATGAAAAGGAAGACTACCCGTTTGGCTTTGGCGGGAAAATGCGGGGATTTGGCGGCCAGCGGGCGGAGCGCCGGGGCAGGAGCTACCTCCGCCCGGGTGGATTGCTCTAACAGCCCGCGCAAGGCCAAGTACCCAAAGCCGACTGCGCTGGTCTGCAGCAGGCGCCGGCGATGACCGAGCCCCCTCTCGTGAAGCGTAGCCGAAGGATGGATAGAGCTCATCGGATATACACAAATTCGTTGCTAGCCAGCAGACTTTGACAGTACAGCGTCCAACTTTGCAGTTGGCGTTCCTGAAGGGAGAGCCCAGCCACACTTGGGTCTTCCGCCACCTCCTCGAAGAAGCGAGTAGCGATCGCCAAATCCTCGGTTGTCGGTGGACGACTGTAAAGCGTTTCAAAAACGCGTCCCACTCGCTCCTGATCGCCTGGCAAACTCGCCAGTAACCGGCGGGCCAACGACTGGCTGCATTGCATCACCAACGGCGAATTCATCAAGGCCAAGGCTTGAGCAGGAACCGTCGTTTGATTTCGACTACCGGTCGGCATCGTCGGATCAGGGAAATCAAATTGCTCGAAAAAACCATAGAGATTGTTGCGAATCACCGGGATGTAGATCGACCGCCGGTGGCTTTGGTATTGGGTGCGGTCGGTCGACGTATGGTTGAAAACGAACTGTCGATTCCGCAAGGGAATCGATTTGCCACCCATGGTCGTATCCAATTCGCCCGTCACCGCCAATAAACTGTCCCGCAATTGCTCGGCTTCCATGCGTTGCGGCGGAAATTTCCATAACAACCGATTCTCGGGATCGATGGCGATCTCATCCAAAGATCCGGCCATCCGATAAGTGTGCGATAACACAATCAAACGGTGCATCGCCTTGGTCGACCATTTCGCTTCGATGAAATATCGAGCCAACCAATCGAGCAATTCGGGATGCGAAGGGCGATCACCCGTGCTGCCGAAATTATCGGTGGACGCGACTAAACCTCTTCCGAAGTGCCAACGCCACAAACGGTTGACATAGACCCTGGCCGTCAACGGATGGTCGGGATGGGCCATCCACCTGGCCAACTCCAACCGCCCACTCTCCGTTCGCGGAAGGATCGGCGGAAGCTCCGAGTTCATCATTACCCGCGGGAAACCCCGCGGTACTTCCGCCCCCAGATTCCGATGGCTGCCACGGATATGAATGGGTAACCGGCGATGAACGGCCGCCTCGCTGACCCCCATGGCCGCCGGTAAATCCAGGGCTTGACTCTCGAAAGCGATGGCCTCCTCGGACATCCGACGGTATTCGACCAAAGTCGCGGCGTCGAAGGTGAAGTCTGGTTTGGAAGGCATCGCCAGGAACCCCTTACCGTCGTAAAGGTAGGCGCGAGCCATCTCCAGCTCCGGCGAGTCGAGTTTGGTTCCCTTCGGCGTCGCCTTCTGGGCTGCTATCCAGGCAGCCTCCACCCGTTCGAAGAGTCCGCGATAATGGGTTTCGATCGACTCCAACTCCCCTTTCGCAACCGCTTCCCTCCAAAGCCGGAAGAAGTCATCCTGCTGGTGGGCGGCCAAGAACCGGCAGCATCGATGCAGCACATGGGGATTCAGGCCGTCACGTTCTGCAGCCCTTTCGGCTTCGGTCAGCGAACATTCACTCGATAGCGTCGCCGCCGCCAACAGATACTCGACAGCCTTGGCCCGCGCGGCCGCCCGCGCCTGATTCACGGCTTGCCGTCGAAAATCCGCTACCGCTTTATTCTTGCTGGCGATCTCCTTCTCGATCTCCTCAATCGTCTTCTTTTCCTCGGGCGTCGCAAACTCGAACTCATTCCAATGATGGATGGCCCCGACCCGCGTGCTCCCGAAGGTTTGCGTACTTTTGAAAATTGCGGCCAACCCGTAATAATCGGTTTGCTTGAGCGGATCAAACTTATGATCGTGGCAACGCACGCAGCCAAGACTCATCCCCCAGAATACCTTGCCCAGCGTATCCAACTGCTCGTCGATCGTATCCATGATCAATTTGTCGTGGTCGGGCTCAGCCAGCACTTTGGCCCCAAGAACGAGAAAACCCGTAGCTATTCGCGTCTCTCGCGTTGGCTGTGGTAGCAAATCTCCGGCCAGTTGCTCGATGAGGAATTGATCGAAGGGCTTGTCTTCATTGAATGCCTGGATCACATAGTCGCGATAGCGCCAGGCATTACCGAAGGCGAGGTTCTCATCCAAGCCATTGGAATCCGCAAAGCGAGCTAGATCCAACCAGTGCCGAGCCCAGCGAATACCGTAGCCAGGAGATTGCAGCAACCGATCTACCACGCGCTCATAGGCATTGGCTTCGTCATCGGCTAGGAATTGGGCTACTTCTTCCAGTGTCGGGGGTAGGCCGATCAAATCCAGGCTAACTCGGCGCAGCCAAGTCCTTTTATCGATCGTCGGCGCGGGCTGCAGCTCCTTGGCTTCCAGGCCCGCCAGCACAAAATGGTCGATCGGCGACCAAACCCAGTCCGACTGGCGAACCGCCGGGAACGGGTAGTCGCCGAGCGGACGCATCGACCAATGCTGCCGCCCCTCTGCGATCTCCATACCTACTGGACCAGCCGCCGCGGGAGTTCCTGGATCCTGGCGAGGGTCAGGAGCCCCCATCGCAATCCACTGCTCGATTACCGCCACCTCGGCTGCAGGCAACGCGCCATCGGGTGGCATTTGCAGGTCGCGATTCTGGTAGTGGAGTGCCTCCAACAACCGACTCTCCTTGGGCCGTCCAGGGACGATGGCAGGTCCAGAATCTCCCCCCTGCCGCCACTGGGCGGGCGAATCCAATCGCAGCCCGCCCTGACGTTCGCTCCCGGCATGGCATTCATAGCAATTCGCCACCAGCAGCGGTCGAACTTTCTTCTCGAAGAACTCGATCCCCTCATCGGCTTCGGGCGAGACCTCCGCGCGGATCAGCGCTATCCACCCCGCGGACAGGAACGCGGCCAGGATCGCGGTAGGAATAGATATGCGGGAAGGAAGGTGCATGGCGGGCAGCTGGGGATGTTAGCAAGCTGACGCAGAAGGATCCTTTCACGGTATCCGAAGCCTGCCGGGGAAGCAAGGGCGAGCCTCGTCGGTCGCGATGACTGGCAACGAATCGCCGAAGAATATTACGCCCGGATCAAGCCCAACAGGCTAGCGATGCTAATTTGACGGCGAAAGGCTGAAGCCTGCCACCGCCGCGAGTACAATCCAAGGTACTTTTCTGCTCAGCTCCCGCGATAGAAGGGCGATTCTCATGTTCTATCGACTTGTTCCTATCCATGCGATCCCCGGCGTCTCCGCTCGGGGCTGGCGACTTGAATTGCCAGCCACGATCGGCCGCAGCCGCGAGCACGCGGTTTGTATCGATGATGATTCCATCAGCCGCGCCCATTGCCAACTCATGCTGGGTCCCGATGAGGCCCTGCAAGTCCGAGATCTGGGCTCGCTCAATGGAACTTACGTCAACGGCGAACGCATTCGACAAATCCATTCTTTGATCCCGGGCGACACCCTGCAGTTGGGCTCGGTTACCCTGCGGGTCGAATACACCTCTGACACCGACCCAGGTTATCAGCCCCCCATCAAGCCCAAAACCAAACCGACGATGACTCAACCGATGAAAACCATCTCTCCACCTAAATTCACGATGGAAGAGGTGAAGGAAGCCAAAAAACATTGGTGGGAGTTCTGGAAGTCGGGTCCATGAAAGATGATTGGAGGCTCCCCGCCCAATCGCATCGATCGCTATCGACCAACCGGCCGCAGTGCACCAACGGCCGATATCAGGCCAGCGGATGGCTATGGTCTTCTTG
>JBILTQ010000464.1:0-3994 GCA_044371435.1 Pirellulaceae bacterium
CCCAGAGGAAAATGCTGGCGCGGTCGCAATGAAGCAAGCGGGTAGCGGTCAAGGCAATCGACTCGAGCAACTGATTCAGATCGAGATGCCGATGCCAATCCGCCGCTACATTGAGTACCTGCGTCATCCGCTGGAGGTCGCGGGCTTGGGTTTGCAGCGTATGCCAAGCCTGCAGCCCGTGGGCTAAGAAACTTGCATGGATACCGGCGAGGGCCTGGTCCCAGCGTACTTGCTCCGCTCCGTGGCGAGCCAGTGGTTGGAAGACCCAGCACCATTGGTGACTATTCGGGCTGGCCAGAGGGCAAACCCACCAGCCCTGGCCGGTGACAGGATGCCGAGCTTCCATTGCGGCAGCGATCAGCTCCCAGGGCCATGCGTCGCTGGCTTTCCCAACTTCCGCGCGCTTGAGCCACGGTGCAGCGCTGCGCTCCAGCACCGCCGTGTATCCAAGCCCAGCCTGTTGCAAGAGCCCGGTCAGCGGTTTGCTCAACCACGCTTCGAGCGACCCTTGGAGGGATAGGTTTTCAAGCAAAGCATCAGCGAAGGTGGGGCTAAGTTGGAGGTTTGGGAGGCTGCTATGTTCTTTCACGGATAAGCCGACGCAAGCGATCGGACCACCTCTGAAGTTGATTCGTGAAGCGCGCGGCGCTGACGGGCCCGATGAAGTGATGTGCTCCAGTCGATAAGCTGAAACCACCGCGAATCATCCTCGGCGCCGCCGCGCTACATTTTCGACCCCGAGTATCATAGCACGGGCTATGAAGTTTTCGTAGACAAGCAGTGAGGCGAGGGTTGCCATGCTGACAACCCCAGTTCGGCCGACGGTGACCCAAGTTTGGGGATCAAAGATTGTCCATCTTGTCGGCGACGGCTGTTCGGCGATCGCCGACGATTTGACCATCGCTGAGGGTAATCATCCGCTGGGCTCGCTGCGCCAGCCCGTCATCATGGGTAACCATGACCACAGCCATCTGCATGGCGTCACGGCATTGCTGGATCAATTCCAGCACCTCATGCCCGCTGCGGCTATCTAAACTTCCAGTCGGTTCATCCGCCAGCAGGAGCGATGGCTGATTGACCAAAGCCCGCGCGATGGCGACCCGTTGACGTTGTCCTGCCGATAGCTGCCACGGCAGGTGAGTGCCCCGATCCGCGAGGCCGACCAGCGACAGCAATTCCCTGGCCCTTGCCACTCGCTCGCGGTCCGTCTTGCCTCGACCAAACATGGGTAGTTGGACGTTTTCTTCAGCGGTCAGGTTGGGCAACAGATAGTAGGTTTGAAAGACGAAACCGACCTTTTCCGAACGCCAGCGATCGAGGTCGGTGACTTGAGATAGAGGATTGCCCTCCAGCCAAACCTCGCCCGAAGTGGGTCGGTCCAAACCGCCGAGGATATGGAGCAAGGTCGATTTCCCACATCCGCTGCGGCCGGTGATGGCTAAGAATTCACTTCGAGCAATACGCAACGAAACATGGCTGAGGGCCACGACTTTGCCGTCCAGGTAGGTGCGGCCGACATCCGCCAATTGGACGAGGGCCGAAGTCGAGTAGAATTCGGGGGTATCGCTAGCCACCAACCATCATCCTGCGAGGGAACCAATTTTGTCGCCGTCCATCCTCTTGCGACTGAGCTGGCTAATGGCGGCTTGTCTGACTGTAACGGCAAGCCTGAGCTATTGTCAAACGGCCAGCTTCTCCACCCGCCCATTGACGCGGCTGGAGGCGGGAACCCCGGCCGCTGACAATGAAGTTTCTTCCTGGAATCGCCTGCTTCTTAGGGCCAACCCAAACTTCACCAGCGGTGCTACCGATGCCCTGGCCGGGAATATCCGCCAGACCATCGCCAGCTTCCAGTTGACCTTGATGGCTCAAGTCGTTCCACACGTCGAACCGAATCGCCCCGACGCTTCCTATCGGCTTCTCGATGTCGGGGTCGGGTACAGCCTCGAAATCGACGGCCGACCGGTGGTGGTGACCACTGCGGCCGCTTCGGCTTTGGGGGTGAGGCTCGATTTTGCTGCCCGACAAATTCTTTACCAGCAGGAGCAGCAACTATCGAAGGTGCAACTGGTGGCGTCGACCCCTACCCTCAGCATTTTCGACGCTCCATCGCTGATGCTTCGCGATGGGAAACACGAGGAATGCACGACCCGGCATTTCCTTTGGCTGGAGTCCACCACTGGCCGGCTCGCCATGCTGTTGTGGTTGCTCGCCAAGGACCAACCGCGGATGCTGGAACGCAAGGTTCGGTGGGTCAAGGCTGGCACGTTGGAGAATCGACGGCTTCATGTCGATGGGCAAAGTTTTTTCCTCGGGATCCCCACACGGCATGCTTTCGCTTTGGAGGGGCTACCTCCCGGAGTCGATTTCGAAATCGCCCAGGAACTGTCGGCGTTGGCAGGCCAAGCTCGGTTCGATGCAAGCAGCTTGAGCGAGTTGGCAGGGCGACTGAACCGAACCCTCCACCCGGCGCTGAGCGAGAAGGCTCACTAGTCATCCGTCGGAAAGCAGTTGGAGCGAAGAGGTCTCGGTGGCCGGTTCGGGCTAGCTGGGCGCCGGATGGGGATGGCGAGGCGGTCGCTTCCTCGGCCTCCAGCGGTACGTAACGCCCGCGGGTTTGCGTCTCCCTCGTCCGGCAGCTATGTTTTGCAGGGGCTTGTCACCCGGTGGCAGCCGCGGCCTACCGACTCGTCGACCCTACCCACGGCGGAAAGTACCGATGCGTGATACTCAGTTCGCTGATCCAATCCATCCACAAGCTTCCAGGAAAACGTTTGGCTCTCGGCGGCAGATGCTGGCTTTGGGGGGGGCTGCTGCCGTGCTTGGCTGGGCCGGGCCCTTGACCCCAGGAAGTCTGGCAGCCTGGTTAAAAATCCCTGCTGCTCGTCTGGGGATCTGCTCGTTCTCTTGCCATCAACATTGGGAAGCGGTGCGGCAGGGCTGGGAGGGGGTGAGTTTCACTGACGCTCGCACCTTCTACGATTACGTTCGCAGCTTGGGGGCAGATGGGGTACAGACCAGCCTGACAGCGATGGACAGCGAGCAAGCTTTGGCTTTTCGCGCGCACTGCGAGGCAACTGCTGGCTACTACGAGGGGGATCTGCGGTTGCCCAAAAACGAAACCGATTGCCAACGCTTCGAAGAGGAGGTTCGGCTCACCAGGTTGGCCGGAGCCGAGGTGGCTCGAGTGACGCTTGCCGGTCGCCGCTACGAGAGTTGGCATTCCCGCGAGGAATTCCTCGCCTTTCAAGCGGCGGCTCACCAACGGCTGGCTTGGGTAGAGCCGATTGCCCGCAAGCATCGACTGACGCTTGCGGTGGAGAACCACAAAGATCACACGGCTGTCGAATTGGTGGCCCTCATCCAAGCTATCAGCAGTGAGTGGATTGGGATAACGGTCGATACCGGTAATAATCTTGCTTTGCTTGAAGATCCCAGCCGTACCATCGAGTTGCTAGCGCCGTACGCCAAGACTGTCCATCTGAAAGACATGGCTGTTCAGCCAGCCGAGCAGGGATTCCTGCTGAGTGAGGTTCCTTGCGGCCAAGGTCTTTTGGATTTGCCTGGCATCGTCAGCCAGTTGATGAAGTACAACGCGAACCTGCGTTTCAATTTGGAGATGGCGACCCGTGATCCGCTGCAGGTGCCCTGTTTGACCGAAGACTACTGGAAGACTTTCGAGCGACGTGATGACGATGGCTTGAATAAGTTTCTGGCGTGGGTCCAGCGAAATCCGCCGCGTGAATCACCGCCAGGCGTAGCCGACTTGAATTGGCAACAAAGATTGGCGGCTGAGGAAAAGCATAACCGTCTTTCGCTGCAATGGATGCATCAGCGTTTGTAGGGATGGGTGCTCCGGACTACCGCCGTACGGCCGCCGAAGCCCTCCTCGCCCCACTTACCGCAGCCAGTGGAACCGCTCCCAATTTCCATTGGGGGCGCACTTCGGCGAAGTGAGGGTGAAGCGACTTCCGTAGCTTGGGTTCGGCGATGA
>JBILTQ010000141.1:0-12374 GCA_044371435.1 Pirellulaceae bacterium
GCGCAACAACCCAAAGATCCTCCCGATCATGCTCCGAGTCACTTGGACAACGTAACTTGAGCGCGTGTTCGCGAGGGATGGCGTTACCCCGCCGATGACAGCTGACGGCAATCTTCCCTCGCTGACGCTTCGGGTTGTGATCATCGCTGGGGCTTCGTTTTCCAGGAAGTCGTGCCGCCGCCTGCGTCCCTTCCCATCCCAACCCGAAGCGTAAGCGAGGGATCACTCTCAGGATCGCGCAACAAGCCAGAGATCCTCCTGATCATGCTCCGAGTCACTTGGAAAACGCAACTTGAGCGAGTGTTCGCGAGGGATGGCATTTTCCCGCCGATGACAGCTGATGGCAATCGTCCCTGGCTGACGGTGTTCTTCCCTCGCTGACGCTTCGGGTTGTGATCAGGGCTGGGGCTTCGTTTCCCACCAAGTTAGAACCGCTGCATGCGTTCCTTCCAAGAGCCGAGTTGGGCCAGCAGCCGCCCTGCTCTCCGCGTATTTCCCACCTAACACCGATCGCTTGCCCAAAAACAAGATGATTTTGTCCAGTATTGACTGGCGACTGCCGAGAGATAAACTGGATGGTGTTGTCCAGTTTTGGGTTTGGTTTGAGGCGGAGGTCGATGATGAGACTGAGTGTTCTGGTGGGGATGGTCGGGGCTGGTACGGGCGGGGCCCTGCTGGCGATAGGGATGATGATGGCCCGGGTCGAGGCGGTGGAACCGACGACCGAGCAACTGCAAGCCGCACGGCAGACGACCAGGATGCTCGATGACCTCTATAAGACCGCCATCGTGACCGTCACCGACATCTATGTCGAGGATGCGACCTCGGTGGCCGCCGCCACCGCCTTCCAGCCGGTCTTTCGCGCGATGAAGCAGGCCAAGCATCACGAGGTCCGCTTGGTCGATGGCTTGGGCGATCCGATCAATCCCGACAACGCGGCGGCCGACCCCTTTGAGAAGGAAGCGGTGCGAGCCATGATGGCGGGCCAAGCGACCTTCGAAAAGGTGGAGACGATTGAAGGGCAAGCTTACCTACGGACTATGACCAGCCTGCCGATGGTGATGGAGAAATGTGTCCTGTGCCACGAAAATTATCGCGGCCAGAAACTCGTCGGTGGCGTATCCTACAAGCTTCCTTTGACCGTCCAACGCTGATCAGGCAGGAGCACCACCATGATGGCGATCAAGACGCATCACCGCAGCCTTCACCGAGGAATTGCGGTAGCACTGCGGAAGGGACTGCAGGCGGCCGCCGCTTGCTTGACGCTGGCTTCTTCGTTGTGGGCGCAGAGCGATGATTTCGAGAATCCGCCGATTCAATATAGCCAGGCGACCGCGGAGGATCCGGTAGCGCGGTTGAAAGCGCGGCTCGAGGCGGGGGAAGTCACCTGGAAGTATGACCGGCAATTCGGCTACCTGCCTGAGTTGCTCCGGGCCTTGAATGTTCCGCTCGAGTCGCAGGTGTTGGTCTTCTCCAAGACCAGCCTGCAAATCCATCGCATCTCGCCCACCAACCCGCGAGCCCTGTACTTTAACGACTCGGTCTATGTTGGTTATGTTCCCGGCAGTTCGCTGTTGGAACTGGCGGCCAACGATCGGCAGCTCGGGGCGGTCTTTTATACCCTGGATACCGGCGATGACGAACCGCCGGCGGAGGGATACGGCAAGCCGGTGATGCATCCCGCCTCGGCCGAGCACGCTGCCGGTAGCCAAGCGAAGATCGCCGAGGCTTCCACCCCTACCCACCCCGAATTCCAACCGCGGATCCTGCGCGATAAGGGGCAGTGTCTGGCTTGCCACGCTACCTCGCGCACTTCGGGAGTCCCTGGCTACCTCGTCCGCTCGATCTATCCCGACGTCTCCGGCCGCGGCCGGACCGGCACCACCAGTTATGTGACCGACTATCGCAGTCCTTTCGAGCAGCGTTGGGGAGGGTGGTATGTCACCGGAGAGCATGGAGCGATGCGGCACCTGGGGAATGTATTCGCTCTCGATCGCGACGATCCGGAACAGGTCGATCGCGAAGCAGGGGCCAATCGCCGTGAATTGCCGCCGCGGGTATCGCCCGGCAATTACCTGGCTCCGCACAGCGACCTGGTAGCGCTGATGGTTTTGGAACACCAAACGCGGGTCCACAACCTGATCACTCGGGCTAATTTTGAAACCCGCCTGGCGATCCATCAGGATCGCGCGATCAACGAAGCCCTCGGCCGCGACCCCGCCTTCCGTTCCGAGACGACGCAGCGGAGGATCGCTCGGGTCAGCCGCGAACTCCTCGAAGGCTTGCTGTACACCGATGAATTGCCGTTGAGCGCTCCCGTCGTCGGCACCAGTACCTTCGTCGACAAGTTCACTGGCCTCGGGCCCGCCACCCCCGACGGCAAGTCGCTGCGGCGTTTCAACCTCCGGCAACGCCTCTTCGAATACCCGCTGAGTTTCCTGATTTATACCCCGGAATTCGAGGGTTTACCCGAGCCGGTGCTGACGACGCTGCGCAGCGAACTAGACGCCGTCCTCCGCGGCGCGCACAATGAAGGGGTAGGGAAGGGGCTGAGTGCTGAGCTTCGCGCCGACCTTCGAGAAATCCTTCGTCAAACCAAGCCCGACCTTCTTGTCGATGCAGCAGGCTCCTAACGGATGTTTTCCCAAACGGTCGAGTATGCCTTGCGAGCGGTCACCCAACTCGCCATCTACCCGCATTGCGTGCAGACGACCAGCGACATCGCCCAAGTCACCAAGGTCCCCTTGCCTTATCTTTCCAAGGTTTTGCAGTCGCTGCATCGGCAAGGGATCCTCAAGGTCAAACGTGGCTTGCACGGCGGTTACTTGCTGGCCAAATCCCCTGCCGAACTGAGCCTATACGAAGTCGTCCAAGCGGTCGATCCGATCCAGCGTATCGCCACCTGTCCCCTGGAAATCGCCTCGCACGGTAAACGCCTCTGCGCGTTGCATCGCAAGATGGATCAAGCCTTGGCCGATATGGAAGCCGCTTTCCGCAGCACCACCCTCGAGGAACTGGTCACCAATCCCGGTCCCAGCCGCCCCCTCTGCGATGCACCCGCCCGTCCGGCGATATCTCCGGCCGCTTCTCCGGCGTGAATTCCTGCCGCCGCAGGTCGCATGGTAAAAATGGGCGATCTCGGTAGAATTGGCGATTTAAGCAGGCTGTTTCTTCACTAGCGATTCGTCTCGAAAGGACGGGTTGGAAGCGACGATGAGAACGGGTGTTTTCACACCGAACGAGATTTCAACGATGGCTTCCGATTTTCGACTCAAGGAATCGCTCCCACGACTGACGGAGCGAATTGTCAGTTCCTATACCAACGAAACGCGGACGCATCATCTCGGTCATTGCCCGTTGCCCAAGTATGAGGTCGTCATCCAGATTATCGAGGACCTCAAGGACCTCATCTATCCTGGCTTCCGTCGCCGCGAAGGGCTGCACATCGGCAATGTGGCTTACCATGTCGGTAATCTGGTCGATACCCTCCACGACAAATTGACCGAACAGATCGCCCGGGCCCTGTTGCATGCCGACCGCGTCAACGGGCAACCATCGGATTGCGAGGAACCGCAGGACTACGAGGCGAAAGGGCAAGCCATCGCGATCGCCTTGCTCGAACGTATCCCTCATCTGCGATCGCTGCTGGCCACCGATGTCGAGGCTGCCTACGAGGGGGATCCTTCGGTGACTAACCGCGATGAGATTATTTTTTGCTTCCCTGGTCTGGAAGCCATCACCGTCTATCGTTTGGCTCATGAACTAGCCAACTTCTGCGTCCCCTTCATCCCACGGATGATGACCGAGTGGGCCCATAAGCAGACAGGGATCGATATCCATCCTGGGGCGAAGATCGCCGAGCATTTTTTTATCGATCATGGGACCGGGGTGGTGATCGGAGAAACCTGCGAGATCGGTCGCCATGTCCGTATCTATCAAGGGGTCACCTTGGGGGCCCTGAGTTTCGCCACCGACGGTGAGGGGCAACTAGTACGGGGCTACAAACGCCATCCGACCATCGAAGATCGAGTCATCATTTACGCCAATGCTACCATCCTCGGCGGCAAGACGGTCATCGGTCACGATAGCGTCATCGGTTCGAGTGTCTGGATCACTTCCTCCGTCTCGCCGCATACCACCGTCGTCCTCGAGAAACCTCGGCTGAAAATCCGCGGCGGCCAAAGTGCGACCACCATCGAAAGCGACTTTCAGATCTAGATGGCTCCTTTTCCCCTCATCGTTCGCCCCCGAGGACGTGGCGCCGTGCTCGGCGGACACCCTTGGGTCATGGCCGACTCGTTGATCCTACCCGCCGAGCCGCTGCCGGTCGGCCAACTGGTAGAGCTGACGGACCCGCAAGGCAAAGTCTTGCGGCGAGGGCTTTTCAATCCCCACAGCCGGTTGGCGGTGCGCTGCTACGGCGATGGGCCGGAACTCAACCTGGACGAAAACTTCTTTCGTCAGCGGCTGGAGTTGGCTTGCGATTTTCGCGACGGATTGCTCGGCCAGGGGCAAGCCTCGCGGGCTGGTCGACGGTTGGTCTTCAGCGAAGGGGATCAACTCAGCGGTCTGATCGTCGATCGTTATGCCGATTACCTAGTGGTCCATCAGACGGCCGCCGTCCTTACCCCTGTCCTCCCTGCCCTGCTCGACCACTTGGCCCAACGCTACCAGCCGCGGGGTATGCTGCACTGGATCGATCCATCCACGGCCCTCCTCGAAGGTTTGACCGCCACCCGGCAATGGGTGGCAGGCACGCCGCCCGAGCAACCGATCGAGATCGAAGAGAACGGTTTGCGATGGCAGATCGACCTGGTCGCCGGCCAGAAGACGGGCTACTACCTCGACCAATGCGACAACCGTGTTGCTGCCGCCCGCTGGATCCCGGCCAACGCCCACGTCCTCGATGTCTGTACCTACCTCGGTGGCTTCGCCTTGACGATCGCCAGGCACCAACCGACCGCCAAAGTCATCGCGGTCGACAGCAGTCGCCGAGCGATCGGCCTGGCTCAACAGCATGCGACCTTGAATGGGATCGACAACGTCGCCTTCGAAGTCGCCGACTTTAAGGATGTTCTCGAGGAGAAGCTGAAGGCTGGCGAACCTTTCGATGCTATCGTCCTCGACCCACCCAAGCTGGCCGGCTCGCGCGATTCCATCGAGCGAGCCCTGCGCGCCTACCATCGGCTGAATTTTCAAGCGGTCCGCTTGCTGCGACCCGGCGGGATCCTGATCACCTGCAGTTGCTCTGGCCGCGTCTCGCGCGAAGACTTTTCCAACATGCTCCGCGGCGTCAGCAAACAAGCGCGGCGGGCGATCCAAATATTGGAACAACGTGGTGCCGCACCCGACCACCCGATCCTGGCGACCTGCCCTGAAACCGATTACCTCAAGTGCTTCATCGCTCGCGTCCTCTAAATAAGCCTACGTCGCTCAAGGCATCTCTTGTAATCGCTTGCTCCCCTCGCCCCACGCCGGCCTACGAGTGAAGCTTTTTCCAAGTCCCCTCGCCCCACACCGGCCTACGAGTGAAGCTTTTTCCAAGTCCCCTCGCCCCACGCCGGCCTACGAGTGAAGCTTTTTCCAAGTCCCCTCGCCCCACGCAGTGGGGAGAGGGCCAGGGAGAGGGGTCTTCCTCCTCGCCAACCAACCTCTGCCTTAGGCCCTTCGGGCCTGGGGACCTGATAGGAAACATCTCTTGCCCCCCTCGCCCCGTTCGGGGAGAGGGGCCGGGGGTGAGGGGTTGTGAACCTTGGCAAATCCAACCTCTGCCTTAGGCCCTTCGGGCCTTGGGACCTGACTGGAATCCTATCTTGCCCCCCTCGCCCCGTTCGGGGAGAGGGGCCGGGGGTGAGGGGTTACCTGCTGGCTGCGCTGCTTCGCCTGGATCAACTCCTCTGCCTTCTCGCGATGCTTTTGCGCCAAAGGGGCTTGATCGAGCTTCCCATAAAGCTCACCCAAGTTCCGGTGAATGCTGGCGGGATCGGCCGCCACGCTCAGGATCGCTTCGAACTCGGCCACCGCTTCATGATCCCGCCCCATCTTCATCAGAACCGTGGCCAGCGTTTCACGAAACCGTGGATCCTGGGGAGAAGCTCGCACCGCATTCTGAGCTAACTCCAACGCCCGCGGCAAATCCGCTTCCGGGCTTTGCGCGATCGCCCACGCCAGGTTGTTGGTGATCACCGGATAACGTGCATCCAAGCGATACGCTTGAAAGAAATGGAACTGCGACTTGGTCGTGTTCCCTTGCAACTGGTAGATGCTGCCGAGCGCAAAATGGGCCAAGGCGGGGGATTTCCCTTCGATCAACAACGCCTCCAATTGATGGCGAACCTTCTCCGCCTCCTCGGTGGCAAGGGCGCGCCGATAAAAGGTAATCAAGCGTTCGTAGATATCGATAAAGAAGGCATCTTGCCCCAAGGCCTTCTGTAGCAACTCGAAATGCATCGCCATATTTTCCGGCTCATCCCGCAATTCCTGGTCATATAAATAGAGGTAGTATTCGGCCGCTGAACGCCGCATCGTCTCATCGTCGTGCAGTTGCACCCCTTGCAGGATCGTCGCTTCGGCTGGCTCCCATTTTCCCAACCGTACCTGGGTAATAGCCAATTGGATCCGTTCCTCCCGCAATAACGGATCAGCCTCCAGCCGATCGAGCAGGTACGCTTCGGCCTCACGCAGGGCACGATTCTCCGCAGGCTTGTTGCCGACTTGTGAAAAGAGATTGGCTAACGAACTATACAGTTTAGGATCGGCCTGGGCGGCAGCTTCCATGTGCGGGATCCCCAACTCCGGTTGCCCGACTGTCACGAAATATGCGGTCCATAATTTTTCTACCGTCGCATTCAGTTCACTGCCGCTGTTTTCCAGATGCCAGCGCAACCGGTCCAGGATTTCGGTATCGGATTTCCCGCGGAGCTGGCTGGCAACGCTCGCTGCCCGCAACCGATGGGCTGGCTGAAAACCAGGCTGGTCATCCGGTGCCAAGTCGGCCAGGATGGCCTCGCCTCGCGTCACTTCCCCCGACTGCTGCAAGGCCAAGGCATAAGTCATGCGGGTCGCCGGATCCACCTGCTCGCGCTGCGAGACCAACCGCCCGCCAAGGATCGCTGCCTGCTTGAAGTCGCTCGCCACCATCGCCTGCTGCATCGCCGTCCGATAGCGATTGGCGATCGAGCCTGAGATCGCCAAGCTATAGGCAAACGCCCCGAGCAACACGATTACTATCGCCAGCGAGGGGAATCCCCGATAAAGTCGCAAACGTCGCTCAGGCTCCCAACTCTCCAGCAATTGTGGGATCCCAAACAGGAAATGCCAGATGTCGTCGATCAGCCCAATACTAATACGATACAAGAAGGCGAAGAAGGATGGGATCGCCGCGAAGAACCTCGGCACGGTCCCCCAATCCAGCCGCGGCAATCCGCGCGGCAGGCTGGTAAAGAGCTCGCTGATGTCCTCGATAAAATGGACCACGTGGTGATACAGCCCGCGGAGGAAGGCGGCGATCCTCGATCCGATCTTCATGGTATCACCTCCCGCGAAGCCACCCCGACCGCCTCGCGTTCAAAGAGTGTCGAACGACGCAGTAGGTCGCGGCTCGTCAGGAACAAGCGTTTGACCTCCTGTTCCCCAGCCTCATTCAACGGCTCGGGCGGAATCACCAACAACTGTACGGTCGAGACCGGCGGGACAAAGGTTGCTAACCGCACCTGCTGGACCGAGGGTTGGCCGAAGGCAAATTTAACGGCGTTGACTAACATGGCGATCAGCTTGGCCACGCTCCGCTCCTGTAGCTTCAGCGGTGGAACCACGACCTCTCCATACTTGTCGACTGCCGTGAAGAGAACCAAGCCTGTCTCGCCCGAGCTCTTCGTCAAGGCTAACTCGGTGAGCTCTTCCTCGCCTGACGTTTTCCCGGCGGCCCGCTCAACGACCGAAGTATAGTTATTCGTTACCCCGCACTCCCAACCGCGAGCCGAATAGCACCAGGCGAGGTAGTGGTAATCGTCGAAGGTACCATCCAGCGACAGCACCGCCGATAATCCTTGCTTCTCGAATTCCCAGACATAGGATTCCTTCCCCTGCAAGTCGTCGCGATCGCGGACGATATGCCGAAAGTTCTTCACCTTCCAACCGAGCATCTCCGGCGGCAATTGATCGCGGCTGGCTGCGACCAACGGCTCGATGAACCCGGTCCTCACCGGCTGTAACGAGAGCAGACGCAGCGACAGAAGTCCTAGCAAACCGTAGGCGAGGCTAAAAGCCAGGACGCTCCAACGCGAGCCGGGCCAACTCAAGGCGTTGTACCATTGCGTGGGGCTATGGGCTGGCACTGCCGGCGGCTCAGCTTCCACGGGTGGAAAGATAGCCGCGATCCATTGATCGGTACTGAGGATGGTGCCAAAGATTAAAAAGAAGATTAGATAGCCGAACAGCTCGTGCCGCCAACCTTCCGCGATCGAGAACTCCCAACGGTCCTCCACCAGGATCACCGCCGCGATCCGGACGGCATTGAAGATGATTACCCAAAAGATGGTCTGCAAGATATTGAAGGTATGCCTTCGCCAGCCATACCGTTGCATCAAGCCGAAGAAGACGATGGCGGCGATACTGGAGAAGAGCGAACGGATCCCGCTACACGCTTCCTCGGCCATGAAGGATTTGCCAACCAACGACAGTACCACCCCTTGCTGGACATGCATCACCCCGAACATATCCAGCAGCCCGCTGGCTAATTGACTGGCGATTTTCTGCATCCCGATGGTGATAGGCTGCACCAACTGGTCGGGCAAGGGACGGGTCAGCAGCAGCATCAGGAAGATTGGCCAGGCAGCTGCCAAACCACCCCAACCGTAGGAAGCGTACAGCAGCACCGCCAGGAAACCGAGGATGCTCAACCAGCCCACCAGGGGAAAGCCCAGCAACAGCCCCAGGCACAAGAAGCCGACCATCGCCAGCAAGCCAGCGTAGACGAGGCTAGTTTTGGGACCCGTCGCGCGTCGGACGATATCGAAGCGTCGATCGTGAGCCACCACCGCCGCCGCTGCCAAAGCGACCGGGAAGTACTGAAAATGCTCGAGCCGCCACATCCAGCCAAAGTGCCGAGTCAGCAGGGTCAGATGCGCGATGATGCCGGAGAATAGCAGGATCCACACCGAAGAATTCAACAAGAGTAGCCTCCAGCCAGCACGCTGAATTGGGGTTGCTCGGGTTCCTGACACAACCGCTTACCCTGGAAGCCCATAGTATCCCTCGGACTCAAAAACAGCTTGATAGAAAGAGGACGATGAGAAGTTGAGCTGAGTTTCCCATCGAGCTACCGACTCGCGTGTTGGATCGGGGCCAAACTCGATGATCAAGAATCCGCCGGGAAATCCACCGCGCGGGCAATCCCCGAAGCGGAGCACTCTGACACACTAGTGTAATCATCGTTGCGTCAGCTTTCATCCACCCCCTTCGGCCCTCCGGGTCTGGGTACCTGATAGGAAACCTCTCTTCCTCCCCTCGCCCCACACCGCCCCACGAGTGAAGCTTTTCCAAGTCCCCTCGCCCCACACCGCCCCACGAGTGAAGCTTTTTCCAAGTCCCCTCGCCCCACGAAGTGGGGAGAGGGCCAGGGAGAGGGGTCTTCCTTCTCGCCAACCAACCTCGCGTGCCTAGGAAACGCCCCTCTCCCTAACCCTCTCCCCGCAAGCGGGGCGAGGGAATTCAGAGGTAGGGCCCTCTCCCCGCAAGCGGGGCGAGGGAACTCAGAGGTAGGGCCCTCTCCCCGCAAGCGGGGCGAGGGAACTCAGAGGTAGGGCCCTCTCCCCGCAAGCGGGGCGAGGGGACTCAGAGGTAGCGCCGCAAGGAGCAGCGACTTATCTTATACGCTTACAGCCATCCATCCCTCGCTCCACGAGTGAAGCTTTTCCAAGTGCCCTCGCCCCACACCGCTCCACGAGTGAAGCTTTTCCAAGTCCCCTCGCCCCGCACCGCCCCACGAGTGAAGCTTTTTCCAAGTCCCCTCGCCCCACACCGCCCCACGAGTGAAGCTTTTTCCAAGTCCCCTCGCCCCACGCAGTGGGGAGAGGGCCAGGGAGAGGGGTCTTCGACGGCCAGGGAGAGGGGTCTTCCTCCTCGCCAACCAACCTCGCGTGCCTAGGAAATACGCCCCTCTCCCTAACCCTCTCCCCGCAAGCGGGGCGAGGGGACTCAGAGGTAGGACCCTCTCCCTGCAAGCGGGGCGAGGGGACTTAGAGGTAGGGCCCTCTCCCCGCAAGCGGGGCGAGGGGACTCAGCATTAGAGCCGCAAGAAGCAGCAGCTAGACCAGCTTCCGCCGCGCCGGGCGACGCCGAGCGGCCCACAACCCAAGCAAGACCAAAGCACCGCCTAACGAGGTCGGTTCTGGGACCGCGGTAAAGTCGAGATACAATTCGCTGCCGGCGATCCGCCATGCGAAGGCCCCGACCGTCGTCGGCGAGAAGGCCACACTATTCGAATCGGCCGAAGCGATGATCGAACCGAAGGTCGAACCGCTGATCGGCGTCGAGCTGGTAAATACCAACCAGGAGCGATTGCTTGTCCAGAAGCTATCGGCCCAACTCACCGTCGACCCCACGCTGTTGAAGACCAACGACGAGGTCGCTCCCGACGAGATACTCAACGTCCCGCCCGTCACATCGACCCCATCGAAGAAGGTGCCGCGATCACTCAAGGTGTTGGTGTTCCCGATCAACTCCCAGACGAATTCGGCACCGGTGTTGTAGGCCAAACCGGCCGCAAAGGTCTGGATATCAGGGCTATTGCCCGGCGAGTGGACCCCGTTAATCGTCGTCGCACCGCCGACGATCCCATCCCCACCTAACGTCGCGCCAGCGGCTACAGTCACCGCTCCGGTCGCTCCCGAGTTATCGCCATTGATCAGCAAGGTCCCCTCGTTGACGGTGGTAACGCCGCTGTAGGTATTCGTTCCAGTCAAGATGACCGTTCCCGTTCCGTCCTTGGTGAAACCACCCGTACCGGCGATGGAAGAGCCCACTCCCAACGTCGCGCCTGGAAGAACGTTGACGTTCGAACCGGTCGCACCGAAGGAGACCCCGCGATTCGGATCATCGATCTGGAAGTTGCCGGCGATGCCTAGCGTTCCCCCGTCCAACGTTAAATGATCGGCCACGAACGAAGCTGGCGCCGGCCCCAGCGATTCCTCGCTGGCGATCGCCAAAATCCCTTGGCTTACCGTCGTCTTTCCGGTGTAGGTATTGGCGACGTTCGATAGATACAGGATTCCCGCCCCCGTCTTGATCAACCCGCCACTCCCCGAAATTAAAGCCGACACTTCAAGATCGACCAACGAGCTCCCGTCGGCGACGGTGAAGGTACGGTTCGACGAGCCCAGGTTCAGCTTGCCGCTGATCAGCGGCGCGATAGTGGGATCGCCGGTAGCATCGGAGCTTACATCACCCGCCAGGGTCAAGGTGCCAGTTCCGGTTTGGACCACGACCACGCTCGACGCGGTTTGCCCGGCTCCACCCAAGTTCAACCCAGCCACCGTCCCGTTGAAGCCATTGAGATCAAGGGTCGCCGTCGTACTGGCCGCGTTGGCATTGACCGTCACCACCGAGGAACTATCGATGGCATGGTTGATTCCATAACGCAGCACGCCGTTGTTGACGGTGGTCGCTCCAGTGTAGCTGTTGGCCGACCCCAAGAGCATCGTCCCATCGCCAGCCTTGATCAGACCGACTCCTGTCCCAGAAACCACCGCGGCCACGTTCAAGTCGACATCGCTGCCGCTGCCATTAGCAACCGTAAACGTACGATCCGCACTCCCAAGATTCAGCTTGCCGCTGATCGACGGCGCGGTCACGGGATTTCCCGTCGCGTTGGTGGTCACGTTGCCACCCAACGTCAGAACACCAGCTCCCGTCTGGACGATGGCGACGCTCGTCGACGTTTGGCTAGTGCCACCCAGCGTAAGGCTGCCGATGGTGCCATCAAACCCGTTCAGGTTCAGCGTGGCTGTGAGGTTGGTCCCGTTGGCGTTCACCGTCACCCCCGTGGCAGGCAGGGCGTTCGCGACGCCATAGGTAAGCGTACCATCATTGATCGTGGTGGCCCCTCCATAGCTCGCAGCCTTGGAAATGGTAACGGTACCGGTGGTCGTCTTGGTCAGACCGCCACTGCCGGTCAACGTAGCACTCACCGTTCCGTTGCGCATCCCAAAAGCATTCACGGAACTGATCGAACCCGTGCCCACGCTATCAATGATGCTTCCGGTCAAGGTGACTGAACCGAGCAGAAGGTCCGTGGGTTGCGAACCGGTGGTGCCATTGATGTCGAGAGTTCCACCGCCTGCTGTCTCTGTAGATACGTTAAGGTCATCCATACT
>JBILTQ010000465.1:0-3983 GCA_044371435.1 Pirellulaceae bacterium
CGCCGAGCAGGTGGTCCGGGCTTGGGAGCATTTTAGCCGCGCGGTGCGTTTGCTCCCCGATACCGGTCCCTCGATGGGCACGAACAACGCCGTTGCCCAACCGCTTTTTTTCCAGCCGCAGCCGCCAAGAATCATGACGCTCCATCATTCCTGGTGGGATGAGAAACAGAAGACCCCCTGGCGACACCAGATGGTCGAAGCCTGGCCCTATTGCCACCGGATGATGGTCTTTCAACCCGACTTCACCAACAAACGCAATGCCGCCGAGGACTATGCTCGCCAACGCTCGGGGATCGGGCGTTTGGAGTCGGCAGCGGTCAGCCGCGAGCTCTCCGTGCTGCCGGTCTTCCGAAAATACGTCCAGCACGCAGCCGACGAGCTCGAACAAGGTTTGCAACTCTATCGTCAGGCAGCCCTCGATGCTGCGCCGGAGCTTCGGCCGGGAGCCATGCGGGAGGTCCTCATTCCCGAACAGATGTTCAACATGCTTTGCAGCCTCGATGCTATCCTCGACTTTGAGCAACAGCGGCTCGAGTTGGCGAAGAGCACCGATCGCGTGGCTGCCGAACATCTGCTCGACCAACTGACAGCCATCGCCGAGGACGAAATCCATCGCACCCAGCGGTCAGATGGAGATGGATTACGTCTATTCGCCGATGGTCCTCGAAGAAAAACTGCAGCTGCTACAGCGGACCGTCGCGCGAGAGATCCCGGCCTACCGGCGGAAGCTGGGTGAGGCAAATCCCGCCGCCAGGTAAGCGAAGTCGCTGCGTCGGCCCTAGGCGACTTCCTCCTCGGAGGCCAACTGGTGAAGGACCTGGCGCAGGATGGAAAAGGCCTCGACCACGTCGGCCTCGTCCACAGTCAGCGGCGGGATGAGAACGATGCGATCTTTGGCTCGGCCGCTCCAGTGGACCAACAGCCCTCGCTCGACACATCGCACTGCCACCTGGCTGGCCAGGCGAGGTTCCAGTTCGATCACCGCCGAGGCACCGAGGCTGCAGGTCTTCATCGGCAGCGACGGCCCGTGCGCCAGCTTCCCTAATTCCCGTTGCAGCCAGCCTTCGAGGCTTGGCCCCCGGACCACCAGGTTCTCTTCGAGGATCTCCAAGGCTTCGAGCGCCAGCCGACAGGCCAAGGGATTGGCGGCGAATGTTTCCGACTCGATCCCCGCGGGAAGCCGGTCCATCACTTCCGCCCGTCCCAACACGGCGGCGATCGGCACCAAGCCACCGCCGAGGCTTTTCCCAAGCAGCACCAGGTCGGGAGACCAGCCTTGCCGCTGGGCCGCGAACATCGCCCCCAACCGCCCCAACCCCATCTGGATTTCATCGTCGATCAGCAGGATCTGGTGCGAACGGGCAAACTGCTGCAACTGCTGGAAGAAAACAGGCGGGGCATAGTAGTAGCCGCGAGCGCCGAGGGCAGGTTCCACCAAGATCGCGCTGGGTGCCGTCGGCAGCCTCTGCAGTGGTTCGCAGACCGAGGCGAAACACTCGGCCGCACACGATTGCGGCTCCAGCTCGAACGGACACTGGAGGCAGCGGGGAAAGGGAAGTGTCGCTGAAACCTCAGCCGCGACGATCGGCAGCCGCCGGGTATCGCTGGCCAAGGCTGTCGCCAAACTGCGACCATGGTAAGCTCCTTCGAAACACGCCAGCCTACCCGGTCGATGGGCGTAGGCGATTTTCCAAGCCAGTTCGACCGCCCGGGCTCCTGAGGTCGTCAACCACACCTTGACTGCTCCCCCGATGACCTCGGACGCAAGCCCCGCGAGCTTCTCCTCCAGTCGCCGTCGCCAGGGATGGTTCCAGCCGACGAGTTGGGCGAGTTGCCCAAGCTGGGATGCGGCGACCTCGACCAACCTCGGATGGGCATGGCCGAACGAGGTCGACGAATAACCGGAGACGAAATCGAGGTAGCGTTTCCCCGAAGCATCCCAAAGGTGGACCCCCGCACCGCGAACCATTTCCGGCCGCGCATTCGGATCCTCGGCACGACAACTGCCGACGGCCGCGTACGAGGGGAAACGGTTCGGCTCCGCCGGTGGACGACTGGCTGTCCCTTCGCTTCGACCAGCCATCAACCGTCAGCACTTGCGCGGATGCTCGGATCCTCCTCGCGCCGCCGATGCATGGCTGATACCAGCGGCTCGATAATCTCGAGCGGAACAAATTTCCCCAAGGCGGCACCGCCGCTCAGAGCTGCGATTTGTTTGATGAGGCTACTCGAGACGTGGGCATATTCCTCGTCGGCCATCAGGAATACCGTTTCGATATGCGAGTCGAGTTGCCGGTTAGCCATCATCATGGTGAACTCACCAGCGATATCCATCAACGGCCGTACGCCGCGGACCATCACCCGAGCTTGGGATTTTCGAACGAAGTCGACCGCCAAACCATCGAAGGCCTCGACGCTGACATTCTCCAGGTGGCAGACCACCTTCTTGACCAACCGCAGGCGTTCCTCGACGGAGAACAGCGGACTCTTGGTAGCATTGACCCCGATCCCGACAATCAAGGAGTCGTACAGCCGGGCGCTGCGCTGGATGATGTCGAGATGGCCGAGCGTGATCGGATCGAAGGAGCCGGTGTATACGGCGCGCCGGGTGGAGAGGTCGGATGCAGGCATAATCAAAGAACTTAAGGAAGTTGCTTCTCCGCGACAAGGGTCCGTCGGTCCGGAGGGGAGTGGGTTTGGGTTAGGGCCGCAGGTACGGCGAGGCCTCGGCTGGTGGTTAGGGACCCTGCCAACCTGGGCCGCTCGCCTTCATCACCATACGGACGACCGACGCTCTCCAACCACCCCTGGCCCCTCGGCTGACCGCTGCGATCCGCACCTCGCGTTTCCAAACCCCGGTCCGATCGTTGATTGCCAGCGATCAAGCGTCGGCCAGCATATGCAGCAACCGATCGATTTCGTGAGCTTTATTATAGGCATGGAGGGCAGCCCGCAGTTGTCCGTGGCGGACGCTGACGACGATTTTTTCCTGGAGCAACCGTTGGCGGAGCAAGCTGCTGTCGCGTGACGGGAAGGTGAAGGCGACGATCCCCGAGCGACGTTGGGGATCGGGATGCCTGTCGACGATCGCCCCTAGTCGCCGCAACCCCTCGGCCGCGTAGTCCGCCAGTTCGAGGATGGTCTCGGCGATACCACTTTCCCAACGGTGACAGCCCGCCGTGAGCAAGACTTCCAGACTAGCAGCCAACCCCAGCATCCCAGCCATGTTCAGCGAGCCGCCTTCGTAACGGGCCGCCGATGGCAGCAACGTTGTTGCCTCGGGATCGAAGCGGTAGGCCTGATCGACACTCCCCCAACCCATCATCAGCGGATCGAGTTCATCCCACACTCCCCGGCGGATGAATAGCAAGCCCGCCCCTTCTGGACCCAGCATCCACTTATGCCCGTCAGCCGCCAGGAAGTCGATGGGGGTCTCAGCCAGCGACAGCGGGAACGCCCCCAGGCCTTGGATAGCATCGACCATCAGCCGCGCCCCGTGCGCTCGAGCCGCCTCGGCGATAGCGACCAAATCAGCGCGGTAACCATGGCGATAATGGACCCAACTGACGGTGACGATCCGCGTCCGGCGGTCGATCGCCTCACATAGTCGGGTCGTCAACTGGTCATCGCAGCCATCGACCAATCGGACTTCGACCCCCTCCTGCTCGAGCAAACGCCACGGGAGGAGGTTGCTGGGGAACTCGTGCCGCGAAACCACCAGGTTGTCACCGTCTTTCCACCGGATCCCATGGGCTACGACATTGATGCCGAAGGTGGTGTTCGGGACCAGGGCGATCTCGTCGGTCCCGCAACTTAGCAACTCCGCGGCCCGTTGCCGCCCCAGTTCGACCTGCCGCGCCCACTCCGGCCAGTCGCGATCGCCGCCATTCGTGATCTGCTCGAGATAGCCAGCCATCGCCTGGCGGGCCGGTTCGGGCAACGGGGAAACAGCCGCGTGATCGAAGTAGCAGTAGGCTTGGGTA
>JBILTQ010000466.1:0-3978 GCA_044371435.1 Pirellulaceae bacterium
GGAAGGGCTCTAGAGACGGGGTGTTTCTTAGAGGCAGCACCACCCGCAAGTGAGGCAACGGGCAAGGCAGGATTTCGGGTGTGGGCTATTCAGCATTTTCTTCAGACGGACAAGCGGCGTTTTTCAACCCCACTTCTGGTTGCTTTGCGGACTCTTCATTTCAACGTTCCTGAAGAAGGTAAAGCAAGCTGCGTTTATATCTGAAGCAGGTGCAGACCTTGTTCCTAGGCAAATGTAAAGAAGCTCCGGTAGATCAATTTATTCAGATGGGCTAACGATGAACCTGAAACCAGCATTGAAAGAACTGTTCTCATATAAAAAAGATCAAGGAGCACTACGCAAGAAAGGAAACTTGCCTGTAATCGTCGGTTGTTGATGGAACCGCTGGAAGGGCGTTGCGTCTTGGCGGCTCTCACCCCGGGGAATCTAGCGATCTATCGCGTGGGCAATGGAGTCGAAACGTTAGCCAACACCGGCAACACCGTCTTCGTCGATGAGTACACTCCGGCCGGTTCGTTCGTGCAGTCGATCCAGCTTCCCAACAGTGGAGTTGATTCGCTGGTAGCCAACGGGACGTCGACTTCGGAAGGCGGCTTGTCATTATCAGCCGATGGGAACTTCCTGTTGTTGACCGGTTATGGGCCGACTGCTATCCCAGCGGTGTCGAGCCTACAAGCGACGGCCTCGACGGCGGTAAGCCGCGTGGTCGGCCGGATCGATGGGAGCGGTACTATCGACACCTCGACTCGCTTGACCGATTTTGCCTCCGGTAGTTCTCCCCGCAGCGCAGCATCCACCGATGGGACCGACCTTTGGGTGGCTGGGGGTACCGGTGGGGGCCGCTATACCACCTTAGGTAGTACTACTTCGACGCAACTGGCTTCCACTCCCACCAACCTGCGTCATCTCAATATCGCTAATGGTCAGCTCTATGTCAGTTCGCAATCAGGTTCGACGCGATTGGCGACGGTGGGCACCGGCATGCCGACCACCGCGGGTCAGACCATCACCAACCTGCCAGGGGCCAACATCAGCAGCTTGACCAGTCCGTACGGCAGCTTCTTTGCGGATCTTGATGCTGGGGTAGCAGGGGTCGATACCCTGTACGTGGCGGACGACGGAACAAGCGGTTTGCAAAAATTTTCGTTGGTGGCTGGGGCTTGGGTTTCCAATGGATTGATTGGGGTCGATGCCGATGATTATCGCGGCGTGACTGGGATTGTCTCTGGGACCACGGTCTCGCTCTTCGCTACGCGGAAAGGTGGCGGGGCAACGGCCGGCGGCGAGTTGGTGACGCTGGTGGATGCCAGCGGCTACAACGGAGCCTTCGCCGGCACGCCGACGCTGCTGGCCTCGGCATCGGCCAGTACCTCGTTCCGCGGTATTGCCAAGACGCCGGGGGTAGCCGCAAGTGCGATCCTTTCTGTCGCGGCCGCCAGCGCCAGCAAGCTCGAAGGGGATGGGGGCGGGCTGACGGCCTTTACTTTCACTGTTAGCCGATCCGGTTTAACGACGGGTACCTCGTCAGCTTCTTGGGCGGTAACCGGTAGCGGGGCCAGCCCGGCCAACGCCGTCGATTTCCAAAGCGGGGTTTTACCGAGCGGGACGGTGAATTTCGCCGCCAATGAGCTCAGCAAGACCATCACTGTGCAGGTGGTGGCCGATAGCACCTTCGAACCCGATGAATCCTTCAACGTGACCTTGTCGAGCCCGTCGTCGGGAACCACCATCAGCACCGCCACCGCCTCGGGGCTGATCATCAACGATGATGCGGCCATCGAATATCAGATCTCAGCCACCGATTTGGTCAAGCTCGAGGGGACTGGCGTCGGCACCACTTTCAGCTTTACCGTGAATCGTACCGGCGATACGAGCGGCTCGTCGACGGTCAATTATGCGGTTACTGGAGCGGTGACGGCCAACGACTTTGTCCCGAACACTGCCTTGCCTTCGGGGACCGTCACCTTCCTGGCTGGCGAAACCAGCATCTTGGTCACCTTGACGGTGGACGGCGACACGGCGGTCGAGAGCGATGAGAACTTTACCGTGACCTTGAGCAATCCGTCCGCGGGCGGGGTGGTATCGGTTCCGACTGCCAATGGCACGATCCTCAACGATGACGCCTCGATATCGATCCAGACGGCGGTCGTCCGACAGCCGGAAGGGAATTCGGGAACGACCGCCTATCAATACACCATTATCCGCAACGGTTACTTGTCGAACGCCGTGACGGCAACCTGGGGAGTCTCAGGCGGGACTACGGCCCCGGCGGATGGAACCGACTTCGTCGGTGGTGCCTTCCCGAACGGAAGTGTCTCGTTCCCGGCGGATGGGATCACCACCACCCAGATTGTTTCCGTCGATGTTCAAGGGGACACGACGGTCGAACTGGACGAGAACTTTACCTTGACCTTGAGCAATCCTTCGTTCGGCGCGATTATTGGCACCGCCACGCGTGGCGGGATAATCGAGAACGACGAGATCCAGCCGATGTCGGCGGGCGATGTCGTGATCACCGGGATGAACACCGCCGGTAACGATGGCTTCAGTTTTATCCCCTTGATTGACTTGTTACCGGGGACGATCCTCAAGTTCACCGATAACGCCTGGAGCGGCTCGGCCTTGACCACCAACGAAGGGTATGCGGTCTTCACCGTTGGTGCTGCCGGTATCGCCAAGGGGACGGAGGTCACCATCGACATTCCGACGGCGGCGACGGCCACGGTTGCTCCGGGTACGGCTGGGAGTATCGCGGTCGACGGCGGCTTCGCCTTGTCCAATAGCGGCGACAATCTGTTTGTCTTCCAAGGGCCGCTGTCGACGCCCGCCTTCCTCTTTGCCGTCAATTTTGGCGGAGCTTACTTGACGAGCGGCGGCACCTCGACGACCAGTACCTACCTTCCCAGCAGTTTGACGCTGGGGACTTCGGCGGTCGATAGCTTGGGGATTCCTTCGGCGATCACTACTTCCCAGTACAATGACAGCCTCATTTCCGGCAGCAAGACCGATTTGCGGAATGCGGTAGCCAACAGCCTAAATTGGGTGATTGCACCGTTGAGTGTGCAGGACTTCACGGTGGCCGCGAGCAATTCGACGGTTGTCGCTCGACAGATTTTCTATCGCGGCACGACCTTCGATAATGGTAGTCCCAACCCGGTGGCGGCCATCGATACTTCGAAATCGGCCTTGTTGCCCGGACAAGGCTCGACCGTAGCCAACTACATCAACTATCGCGACGGGATCACCGGGATTTTTGTCGATATCGACGGCCTGGTCAGCGCTTCGGCGAGCGACTTCCAGTTCGCGACTAGCAACGGGGTGAACCCCTTCGTGGCTTCGGCGGTGGTCCCGACGGTTTCCGTGGTCTCCTTGGGAGCTGGGCAACCCTCCCGCGTTCGGCTCGACTTCGCAGCCAACACTGTGCGAAACACCTGGTTCCGCGTCACCGTCCTAGCCAATGCCAACACGGCTTTAGCGGCCAACGATGTCTTCTACTTCGGCAGTGCCGTCGGGGATGTCTACACCGGTAACATCGGTACACCGTTGGTCGTCCGGACCAACGCCAGCGACACGTCGGCGGTCAGGCAGAACCAGTCGACGACCATCGGTTCGGCCTTGGTGACCAACGCCTATGACGTCAACAAAGACAGCCGGGTGAATTCCAGCGATACCTCGGTGACGCGGCAGAACATCAATCCCAGTATTTTGACCTTCTTTACCGCTCCCGCCAGTCTGACGCTCGCCCTGGAAGGCTCTGAGTTCAGCGTTCCGCCGATGGCAGCCCAGCCGGTAGTTACCGCTGAGGCGAGCGAGAGCGGATCGGTCGAGGGCTTGGCCGATGAGGAATGGGTGCAGATGTACATGGGAACAGCGGGGGAGAGCGGGGAAATGTTCGAGGGAAGCGATGAGATCAGTTCTGTGGACGAGGCTGTCGCGGAGGAATCCGACGGCTCGAGCCTGCTCGATTCGGTCGACGCT
>JBILTQ010000467.1:0-3977 GCA_044371435.1 Pirellulaceae bacterium
GCTTGATGCTGGTGCAAAAAACGTAGGGCACCACACCCGCCAGGACACCGATGATCAAGGCCCCCTTGACGGTGATGAAGCCGCAGGCGGGAGTTACCACCACCAGACCAGCGACAGCACCCGAGCAAAACCCGAGGATGGATGGTCGACCATTGCGGAGGTATTCAATAGCCGGCCAAACGAAACTGGCGACTGCCGCGGCGATAGTCGTTGTGGTGAAAGCATTGGAAGCGACACCGTCAGCAGCCAAGGCCGAACCCGCGTTGAAACCATACCAACCGACCCACAACATCCCGGTGCCGATCGCGCAAATCACCATGCTATGCGGCGGCATGGCCGTCTTGCCGAAACCCTTGCGCGGCCCGAGCAGCAAGCAAAGCACCAGGGCCGACCAACCGGAACTCATATGAACAACAGTCCCCCCGGCGAAATCGATCGCCTTGATCTTGGCAGCGCCGTTCCACACTCCGTTCATCAGCCCATCGACACCCCAAACCATATGCGCTAACGGGAAATAAACGACAAACATCCAAAGGGCGATAAACAGCATGATCGCGGGAAACTTCATCCGTTCGGCAATCGCTCCCACGATCAAGGCGGGGGTGATGATGGCGAACATCATTTGAAACATCGAGAAGACGTTCTCGGAAATCCAGTAGCAATAGTTGGTATCCGGCGTCGAGGTCACCCCATCCATGAACAAATGCTTCATGCTTCCCAGATACGGACTCCCCCCCTCGCCGAAGACGAAGGTGTAGCCGCATATCACCCAGAAGATGGTGACCATCCCAGCACAACCAAAGCACTGGGCAATCACCGAGAGCACATTCTTCTTGCGGACCAAGCCGCCGTAGAAGAGGGCCAAGCCAGGGAGGGTCATGAACAAAACCAAGGCCGCGCTCACCATCAACCAGGCATTATGGCCGGGTCCAGTGATCACCGACCACGTGTCGAGTCCGGGAATCGCTGCCCCTTGGGCATCCTTGGGGACCGGGTCGCCGTTTGCCAGGTAGGCTTCCAACCTCGCCATCCGCTGCTCCATCGTCGGAGTCGGGGTTTCGGCCGGAGCGGCCGCTACCGCGGGTTCAGCCTCCTGGGCCCGTAGTTGCGTCGCCGACATCGGCAGCAGGAAGGCGAGGAGGGGAAATAAAAACAAGAACCTCAAGTGTCGAACGTACCTCATCCGGACCGCCCTTCTAAGCCAACGATATGGCTTGGTGGTAAGACAGAAAGCTGAAAACGAAATCGCCGGTGGCGAACCAACATGGAGAGGATGGCGTCGCACAAACACACAAGCAGCCTTCGTCTGCTCATGCACTGCAAGAGTTAAGTCCTTTTCTAATCGCTGACTCCGGCCTTTTCCAGGGCTTCACCTTGAATTTTGTAAGCGGTCAAGCCTTGGCAGTTGCCTTTTCCCCGATTGTCCGGTCAGTCTTTACCGTCTACGCTGACTTGGTGGACATCGACTCCTCTCTCGGAAACGCCGTTCAATGACTAACGTCGACAAATCCAACGAAAAAGTCCGCCGTATGTTCGCCCAGATCGCTCCGCGCTACGACCTGTTGAATCAGGTCCTGTCGTTGAACATCGATCGCCAGTGGCGGCGGCGTTTGGTCCGTCAACTGGAATTAACGGACGATTCTCCGGTGTTGGATGTCTGTACCGGGACCGGTGAACTGGCGGTGGAAATCGCCCGCAGCTATCCCCAGCGTTTCCCGGTGATCGGTACCGATTTTTGTGGTCCGATGCTGGAATTAGCTCGTCACAAACCTGGCAAACTCGGGCTGGACGCTGATTCGATCAGTTTTCTCGAAGCCGACACCCAGCACTTGCCATTCGAGGACAATACTTTCCAGGCGGTCTCGGTCGCGTTCGGTATTCGCAATGTAGCGGATACGGTCAGCGGTCTTCGGGAGATGATCCGCGTTTGCCAACCCCGAGGGCAAGTCGCCATCCTCGAATTTTCCAAACCGACCTGGCCAGTGCTCAAGCAGTTATACGATGTTTACTTCCGTTATCTTCTGCCAGCCATCGGCCAGGCGATGGCCAGGAATTCCGAATCCGCGTATCACTACCTGCCGGCCAGCGTCCAGCAATTCCCCTCGGGAAAGGCGATGGAGCAGTTGATGGCACAGTGCGGTTTGCATGGAGTTCGCAGTTGGCCGCTGACGTTGGGAATCGCCACCCTCTACATCGGAAGTAAATAGCTTCGCCCACGTTTGTGGTTTTCAGGTGACCGTCCCATGCCCACGCTAGCTCCGACTTCCACCGCTCCCTCGGCGCCGCTGGTATTGGCCATGACCGGCGCTAGCGGTGCCCCCTACGCGGTTCGACTGCTTCAGCAGTTGTTGCTGGCTGGTCGCGAGATTCATTGGGTGATGAGTCCATCGGCGGCAACGGTTCTTCTCCAGGAATTAGGCTTGCGGGTCGCCGCTCGGGATCGCGACTCGCTGCAAACATTGCTGGAATATCGTTGGCCGCAGGCAGAGTCGCGGTGGGGGAGCGTCCCCGATAGCCGGCAGGTGCTGGATACCAAGCAACTTCTGATGCATCACGACCAGGATTTCATGGCCCCGATTGCCAGTGGTTCGTTCCTCACCGACGGCATGATCATTTGCCCCTGTTCGGGAACGACCTTGTCCGGTGTCGTTCATGCCGCCGGCAACAACCTGATCCAGCGGGCCGCCGAAGTTCATTTAAAGGAGCGGCGGAAGCTGATCTTGGTCCCTCGAGAAACTCCCCTTTCGGTCTTCCAACTGGAAAACCTGCATCGAGCAGCCCAAGCGGGAGCGGTTGTCCTCCCGGCGATGCCCGGCTGGTACCATGAAGTTCGATCGGTGGTAGACTTGATTGACTTTGTCGTGGCGCGTATTCTCGACCATCTGCATATCCCGCATCATTTGATGAAGCGTTGGGGAAGTACCGAAGATGAATGATTGGTCGGGACTACGAGCAGTTCGTAGCTACCTGGAGTTGGTGCGGTTTAGCCACACGATCTTTGCCCTCCCCTTCGCCTTCCTGTCAGCTACCTGGGCTTGGCGGCTTTCATCGCGCGAAGCTGGCGTTATGACCTACGCTTTCACGTGGCGGGCCGGGCTTGGGGTGTTGCTGTGCATGGTGGCCGCGAGGAGTTTTGCGATGGCGGTCAACCGTCTTGCCGATCGCAACTACGACGCGCAGAACCCTCGCACCATGGGCCGTCACCTGCCGTCTGGGCGACTGCCGGTCGGGGAGGTTCAAATCTTTGCCGCTAGCTGTGGAGCCGCCTTTGTGGGTGCCACCTTGCTTTTCCTCCCCAATGTCTGGCCTGTCCTGCTATCGGTTCCGGTACTGCTGGTCTTGGCCGGTTACAGCTACGCTAAACGCTGGACGGTTTTCGTCCATTTTTGGCTCGGTACGGCTCTGGGCCTCGCCCCGATCTGTGCCTGGATCGCTGTCCGTGGCCAGCCTCTGAGCCTCGACCTGCGCGATCTAATCCCTGCATTCCTGCTCGGGGTGGGGGTTCTGCTGTGGGTTGCCGGCTTCGATGTCATCTACGCTTGCCAGGATACCGACATCGATCGGCGACTCGGATTGAAGAGCCTGCCGGCCTGGCTGGGGAACGATGTCGCCTTGAAGGTAGCAGCGGGATGCCATGCGTTGATGCTCGTACCGCTGCTGCTGATCCCATGGGTAGCGCCACAGCTTCAGTTAAGCTGGCTTTACGGGATCGGTTTACTCTTGGTGGCTTCCCTTCTATGGTATGAACATTCGATCGTTTCGGCCCACGACCTGCAGCGTATCAATCTGGCTTTTTTTCAAGCCAATGCGGTGATCAGCTTGATCCTATTGTTGGCTGGCGGTTTGGATGCCTGGTAGCTCGTGGGGCTGAGTGACTGACTGTTCCTTCCGATGGTTTTCCTTGAAAAGTAGGCTTCTAGATGGCCAACAGTGAAATTTCCGCTCGCCTTCGACACCTTCGAGACAAGGTGGAAACT
>JBILTQ010000601.1:0-3968 GCA_044371435.1 Pirellulaceae bacterium
CGCTGTCACTATTACGAGTGGCTTCAAGACGTTGATCGCCACATCGAATGCCGGGGCGCTGGGTGCCGGCACGCTCGACTTGCAGGGCGGCTTTCTCGATTTGAGGAACGACTCGGGCCTCGCTTTCAACCGCAATACCACCGTCAACGGCAACGCCACCATCATCACCGAGCGCGCTGCGGCTGGCGCGGGCGTGACCCACACTCTGGGCACGTTGAACATGAACGGAGCCTACACGCTGACCGTGCGTGGGGTCAGTGTGCTCGGCGGCACCACCGCCGGGATCACCAGTGGCACCGCCGGGCTGACCTTTGGCGCGACCACCCTGGGTGGCAACACAACCTTCGACACGTTCAATCCCAGCACCGTCAACCGTGCTGCCACGCAAGGTAACGTCCAGTTGACACTCGGCGCGGTGACTGGCGGCGGCTTTACGCTCACCAAAAATGGCATGGGCACCCTCGCGAGCGCCCAGACCAGCGGCACGCCCTTTGGCGATGGCAGCATTGTCCTCAACGGCGGCACGCTCCTGCTCGCCCCCGGCAGTTCCGGTGCCAATGCCGTTACTGGCGTCAATGCGCTGGCTGGCAGCACCTTCACCTACCTCGGTGGCACGGTGCAGCTGACCAGGAATGGCGCGAGTCTTGACTACACCATCGGCAATGCAGGCGCGGCGGCCGACAGCGTCCTCGTCCGCGGCACGCGCGGCGCGATGGTCGTCGGCGCGACCGCGCTGGCCAATCTGCAAGTCACGGAGCGCTTCATGGTCATTTACGATGCCTCGGTCGTCGGGCAGGAAGGCACCGGCAACACCGGCGTCGGCAGCTTCCTCGTCGCGGACACCGTCGCCAACGGTGGGTTCAAGCAGACCACCTACACAGTCGCAGTCAACGCTGGCACCATCGCCGCCAATACCATCTCCGATGTCACCAGCAGCATTGCCACCGCCACCGGAAGCAACCCATACGCCTTGCGTGTCGGTGCTTTCACGCTGACGAACAGCGGTACGACCACCGTCAACGGAGGTGCCGCCAGCGCGACCAACAGCGGCATGGGTGGCGTGATCCTCAATCCGACTGCTACCAAATCGCTGATCACTGGCAACACGCTGGCCTTTGGATCCTCCGAAGGCGTCGTCTATGTCGGATCGGGCGCAGGCACAGGCGAAATCGCCAGCATCGTCACCGGTTCGGCTGGTCTGACCAAGTTCGGTCCCGGAACGCTTCTCCTGTCGAACTCCAACAACACCTATACTGGCGGCACCGTGATCAATGGCGGCACGCTGGCGTTTGTTGTCGATAACGGGACTCCGGGCGGGAACGCCCAACTCGGCCCTGTTCCAGCCTCGTTCGACGCCTCCAACATCACGATCAACGGCGGCGGGACACTGCGATTCAATGCCACCGCCGATGGGAATCTGCACGCAAACCGCGGCATCGTGCTCGGGCCGGGCATGCAGACAATCGCCATTGGAGACAAGAAAATGCGCTTCAAGGGTGTGATCAGCGGTTCGGGAGGCCTTTATCTGTTTGACGCCAGCGGCGGTGGCGGCGACGGCATCTTCCTTGATGGAGCGAATACCTACACGGGCGACACGGTCATTGTTCAGACCTTGGATGCGGATGCGGGCTTGCAAGGTCTCGGCCATCCGCTGGCCCTGCAAAACAGCACCGTGGAATACACCCTCGCCAATGCCCACACCGGCAGGCAAAATTTCAAGTTCGGCCTCGCCACAGCCATCCTCGGCGGTCTCAGGGGCGACCATTTCGTCGATCTGAACTATCAGACCAACGGCATATATACTGTCTCGAACCTCCAGATCGGTAACAACGGTCAGGATACCGTCTTTAGCGGGGCGATTAGCAGCACGGGCAACAGCGGTAACCAAGGCAACCACGGCATCTCCAAGATCGGCTCGGGCACGCTGACTCTTACCGGTGCCAGCAGTTATTTCGGCTATACCACCGTCACCAACGGCACCTTGATTATTGGCGCTGCCACCACCGTCAGTGGCAACACCGTTGTCTCGGGCGGCACCTTGCAGGTGGCTCATCACTACGCCCTGCAAAATAGTGCGCTCGACACCACCGGCTCCGGCTCGCTGACCTTTGCGACAGGGATTGATGCTCCGACCTTCGGCGGCCTGATGTTTGGTGGCAACCTGAGTCTCCCGTCAAACATCACCGGTATAACCCTGAACCCGTTCACTGGCACGAACACGGGCATCAAATACTACACCGGCATCCTGAGCAGCGCGACGGCGGGGATGAGCGTCACGAAGACCTCGGGGACGGGGCAAATCCTGACTGGGGCCAATACCTACACCGGCAACACCATCCTCACCGGCGCGGGCGCGATTTACGTCGGTGCCGATGCCACCGGAACGCTCGGCAACATTACCAGCAGCCCGATTGGCCGGGGCGGACTGGTTTTCAACGGCGGCGCACTGGCGACCCTCGGCTCCACGGCCCGCACGATTCTGAATCCCGTCACCTTCACCGGCAACATCACCCTCGGTGACAACGCCAACAACGGCAAACTCACCTTCAGCGCCGCCGCCGACCTCGGTGCCGCGACCCGCACGCTCACGCTGAACAGCGATGCGCAGTTCGACGGTGTCATCACCGGCGGTGCCACCTTCGGCATCACCAAGGCGGGCTACGGCACGCTGACTCTGGCCGGAGCCAATGCCTACAGTGGCCCGACCACGATCAACTACGGCACCATCCGCAGTGGCGCGAGCAATGTGATTCCGGACGCTTCCAATGTGACCCTGAACGCCAACCAGGCGGGCGGCGCGATTGTCACCCTGAACCTCGCCGACAACAGCGACACCATCGGCACACTCACCTTTCAAGGCTCCAACGTAGGCAGCGGCATGGTCGTCAGCACGGGGACGGGAACCCTGACCCTTGGTGGCGACGTGACTTACACCAGCACCAGCAACCCGCTGGGTGCGACCATCAGCGGCAAGCTGGCACTGGGCACCGCGAATCTCATCAGTTCGGCGCGGACCTTCACTATCGGCGACAGCACCACGACAACCAGCGACACGCTCATTTCCGCAGTCGTCTCCGGCACCGGCGTCGGTCTCACGAAGGCGGGCACGGGCACCCTGGTGCTTTCCGCCGCGAATACCTACGACGGCGTGACCACGATCAGCGCGGGAACCCTGCAACTCGGCACCGGCATCACCGGGCAGAACGGCTCGGTCGTCAATGCCAGCATCGTGAACAACACCTCGGCGCTCGTCTTCAACAACGCCGATGCGCAGTCCTATTCGGGTGTCATCAGCGGCAGCGGCGCGGGCACTTTGACCAAGCTGGGCAGCGGCACTCTCACCCTCTCCGGCGCCAACAGCTACGGCGGCGCGACCACCGTCTCCCAAGGTCGGCTCATCCTGGACTACACCAGCGTGGCTGGCATCCTTCCCGACACCACGGCTCTCACCCTGGGCGGTGGCGTCGGCGGCACCGGGGCCATCGAGCTGCAAAACGGCTCCGGCATCGATGTGGTCGCTTCCTTCACGCTTAACGCGGGCGCTTCGTCCATCACCCGGACGAGTGGCACATCGCAGTTGAACATCGGTGCCATCACCCGCAGCGCGGGCAGCACCCTAAACGTGACCGACGGCATCGTGCTGACGACCACGGGCAGCGCCAGTTCCGTCCTGACCGCCGGGGCCGGCGCGTATGCCACGGTCGGCGGCTCGGACTGGGCCGCGAAGGACGCGGGCAATACGACCATTGTGGGACTTTCGACGATCGGCGGCTATACCGCGACCACCGCGAGTGCGCTCGGGGGTGTCGGCAACCACTCGGACGTGGCGGCGGGCATTGATACCACGCTGGCTGCGGGCGGCTCGACCTCGACCCTACGCTTCAACCAAAACGAAGCCCGCACGATTACCGTTACCTCCGGAGACTTGACGCTCACGCAAGGCGGCCTGCTTGTTACTTCCAACGTGA
>JBILTQ010000631.1:0-3537 GCA_044371435.1 Pirellulaceae bacterium
ACCGTGATCGAGTTGGCAGCCGTATTCGCCAGGTTCACCGTCACCGTCGAGTTAGCCGACGTGTTGATAGCGACCGTCTCGAGATTATTCGTGGTCGTATTCGAGCCGCTGAAAGCGACCTGAGAACCAGAAGCCGCGCTCAAATTCAGAGCCAGCGTGTCAGCCGAACCATTCAACGCGGTTGACGTGTAGTCGAGCGTCGTGGTCCCAGTACCGGTGCCATTCAGGGTCAGGGTGGTCGCGCCGCTCGCCACGTTGGTGAACGTGACGTTCGCAGCACCGGAACCCGTGTTCGTGAGGCCGGTTGCAGCCTTGTCGGTCGGCAGCGTCACAATTGCGGTGGCCGTGGTATTGACAGCGACGTTTTCAACGTTCTTCACCAAAGCGAGGCTGATATTCCCGGTTGTCTCGACGTACAGCGAGTCAGTACCCGCACCGCCATCGATCTGATCAAGCGCGGAGTAGGTCAGCGTTGTGCCGGCCGTGCCGGCGAGAGGCGCATTGATGGTATCGTTACCAGCACCGCCGGTCACGGTATCCGTACCAGTAGTGAGCGTAAAGGTCTGGGCAGGCTGAACGTTCAGGCGAGCTTCGAGGGCCGCAGCCGACACATCGGTCGCTTCGGTCACGCCCGACAGCACGGCCTGCAGCGTGGCCACATCGCTCGACGTCTTCAGCAGCGTCTCGGTGTAGTAACGCGAAACAGCCACTTGGTTGTTCAGCTTGGTGGCCACACCGCCCCACTTGGCATCACCGGTCAGGGATGCGAGGTTGGTGAACACCTGGAAAATCACGTCGCCACGGGTGGCGCCAGCTGCCAGTGCGCCAACGATGTCAGCCTTAGCTTCCGTCTTGGCCGCAGCAGTGGCCGAGCTGCCCACCACGTTTTCAACCAGACGGTCAGCGAACTGCTCACGCGTCAGGAACGAGGGGTACTGGTTCGTGAACACCGACTTCTTGACGAATTCGTTCACGATCTGCTTGGTGCTCGCGCCGCCGGCATAGGCGTCCGCGATCTGGTTCATGTATTCCACGCCGGGGGCGGCACGGAAGGCAATTGCAAAGAACCGATACGCTTCGGTTTGCTGAGCAGCGGTCATTGACATTGTGAGTCTCTCCTAGTGATGAGGGATGCACGGGCGGCCCTTTCGGACCACGTACAACATTTATTGTAGACAACAATTCACGGGGGGCTAGTGGGTTTGGTGATTGCCATCACACGCCTTGGTAGACGGTTGTCTAAAAACGACGCTCATAGGGGCGCACGCCAGGCCAGGGTGAAACCGGTATCACCCCAGGCAAAAAGCGGCAGATTCGAGAGGCGGCGCCCCGCGTAGCCCCTGACAACCCACCCGGACTGACCAGGCTTGGCAAGGTTCCATTCCGCCTGTGCGATGGCCGTGGTGAGGTGGCGCGGGGCGTTGTTTTGAAGCAACGGACTGTAGCCAGAAGTGTCTTTCTGTTCAAGGACTTGCATGCTGAAGCTGAGGTGAGTTCGAGGCTTGTAGTCCACCAAGACGCCCCGCCCACGCCAAGCAGGCGGGCCGGTTTCCCCTGTTCGGCTTTCCGCTTCTTCCCAGGCCGCCAGTTGCCACGCCGGTGATGGCGCGTACACAGCCGTGATACGCCCGGTAGCGCCTTGGCGTTGGGTTTCGGCCTCACGGTAGGCGCCCGCCTGCAGCACCAGTGTGGCCAGCGGCCCGGTTTTCCCCCGGCCCAAGGGCAACAAGCCCTGCACGCCGCCTTGAACGCGGCGCGTGGCGTCGGCCAGGCGCTGCGCCTGAAAGTAGACACCCCCGTTGGGCAGCGATGGCAGTGGGTTCCACAAGGCGCCCAAGCGTAAGGAGGGCACGCCCTGACTGGCCACCGCCTGGGTTTGAGCCTGCAACAGCAGACCCTTGGCGTGTTCAGCCAGAACGCGCGCGCCGGCAACCGTACCCTGGCGAGGCGAGTTCTGTAAAGGAAGCGCCAACTCGCCCTGCGGCAAGGTCAGCACCACCTCGCGAACACCGGGTTGAACCAGGGGATTGCGGCTTTGGCCCAGCGAGAGTTCCCACTGGCCGCGCCAGGGTGAAGCCGCTGACTGGCTACCCAAACCCAGTGGTTTCGGGGATGGGGTGGCCGCGCGTTCCTGCGACCGCTCAATGCCATCGATCAATGCCTGAAGCCGTTGGCGCTGTGCCGCTGGAGTGCGAGGGTCCTGCACCAGCGATTGCAGCAAAGCGGTGCCGGCGTCGGTTTGTCCACGTCGCAACAGGATGCGCGCCCAATCGAAGAGTGCCTGGGCGTTTTCGGGCTGCAACAGAAGGGCGCGTTCGAGCCACAGTTCGGCTTGGGCAAGGTCATCGCGCGCCTCGGCTTGGCGGGCAGCCGCCAAGGCTTGGGTGACTTCATCGGGCGCATGCGGCGCATTGGCTTGGGCCGATACGCCACCCAGGAGGCCCATCAGCAGGAAAAGCGTGCTTGGCAGCACCCCCAGACCGAGGGGCCTCATGCGGCCGTCAACGGTGCCTCGATACGGTGCAAGGCCTTGGGCCGCGCCTGGCCCGGCAGCACGAAGCGGCCCAAGGGTGCCAGTAGGGTGGTGGGGTGCGCGGCTTGGGTCACCGGTTGAGTCGCCGTGGATGCGAAGCCTTCGATGGTAGCCTGCCCAGCAGCGTTTGGCGCCGGAGCCAACAGGGCACTGGCCTTTTCGCCAACCAGGATGGGCGCTGCCAGTTCGGCATGCAATTCCAGCATGGCGGTGACATCCACCACGGCCGCACCCAACACCACAGGCCGCCGACTTTCCGGCGTGCCCACAACGCCCACCCAATAGCTGCCGGCCTCAACGGCTGCCTCCAGGCCCAAGGGCGCGGTGGCGGTTTCATTGCGCCGCAACACGGGGATGAGTTCGCTCCAACAGTCGTGGGCCACGGCCACGGCCGCCCGGGCGCTGGCAGTGTCGGCGCAGGGCCAAACCACCAGCAGCATGTGGCCCTGGGCGTGGTCGACGCGACCACCATGCGCAGCGGCCCGGGACTGTGCCGCCGCGTGGATGGCATGCAGCAAGCCCAAGGCCTGCTGGGGCTCGACTTCGGTCATCCAGCGCTCAATACCCGGCACACGCAGGGCCAGTACCAGCCCGGTTCGCGGCTCGCCCAGGCTTTCACCGGGCCGCTGGTGGGCTACCACGCGGTTGGCCAGTTCGGCCGGCATGAAGCTTTCCAGGTGGCGACGCAAGCGCAGGCTTTCCAAGCGCTGTTGCAGGGCATATGCCACCAGGCAAGCCAGCCCCAACAGGGCAGTGGCCAGGGCTGGGGCCGTGCCCGGCAAGAGCCATCCGGCGGGACGCAGCAAGGCTGCCAGAGCCGGCGGCACCACGGCGGCCGCTGCCGCAAGCACCAGCAGGCGGCGTGGCCCAGCGCGACGGGCAAAGCCCACCAGGAAGCAGGCCATCAGAGCCGCCAGTACGGCCGACATGCCAGCCGGATGCGCGGGGCGCAGTGGCCACGCACTGGGATTCAGGCCAGCGGCCAGGAGCTCAGCATGAACGCT
>JBILTQ010000469.1:0-3950 GCA_044371435.1 Pirellulaceae bacterium
CGCCGTCCCGGTGCTCGGTCAGGGCATGATGGGTGGGATGGGAGGCGGTGGCATGGGGGGCGGTGGCATGGGGGGCGGCGGCATGGGGGGCGGTGGTGGTGCTCAGGGGATGGGCGGAGGGATGGGCGATATGGGTGGGGGAGATTTCGGCGGGGGGATGTTTCGTTTGGAGGCCGACAAGCCGCGGAAGATGACGGTGGCGACTGTTTGCCTCGAGCATGGGAAGCTCGACCCGACTCCCCGCATGAAATACCAGGTAGTTCCCTTGGCCGTGGTGAATCCCGACCCGAAGGTGGCCGAGGTTTGCAAACTGCTGGGGCAACGCCGGGTATCGCAGAATACCGCCCAAGCGGCCGCCTGGCATTTGGCTAACGGGCTCTCGTGGAATGAGTTGGCACACAAGCCCAAGGTTGTTTCAAAGTATACCGGGGTGCAGATGTTCTTTTCTCCGTTTGAAGTGCAGAACGCGATCCGGTTGGTAGCGAAAATCTATGCCGAGCTGCCGGAGACGCCGGTCGAGCAAGGGACGAGTTTGTCCAGCGACAGCCGGGATGAATCGATTAGCAGCGATTCGAGTGAGCCGGTCGCGGCGAGCGGCCAGTAGTCTCGCCGAGGCGTCGCGGCTCCCTCAGCCGGCTTCCTCGGCTAGGTCGAGTACTCGGAGTTGAACCGGACGTATTCCGCATTCAAATCGCTGGTCCAGTGTGTTGCCGAGCCGGCTCCGTAACCGACCAGCAACTTGATCTCTGTGAGCTTTCGTGCGCGGATCGCGTTGCTAACGACTTTGGCATCGAAGGGTAGTGGCTCGCCCCGGTCGAAAAGATGGATCCCGTTGAGGTGTAGCGACAGGACTTCGGCCTGCACCGGGACCCCGGCATAGCCGACGGCCGAAACGATACGTCCCCAGTTGGGGTCGCCGCCGTGGATCGCGGTCTTGACCAGGTTGCTTTGCGCGACCGAGCGGGCGATTTGGTCGGCGTCCGCATCGTTGCGGGCCCCTTCGATAACGATCTCCAGGAGGTGGGTTGCTCCCTCGCCATCGTCGGGGATTTTTTTGGCGAGCTCGATCGTCATTTCCAGCAACTGCTGAAAGAACTGCTGTTCCTCGTCCTGGTTCAAGGCTGGCCTGTCTGCGGTAGGCCTCGCTGCCATCAGCACCAGCGAATCGTTGGTACTCATATGCCCTTCGACACTGATACAATTGAACGATTTGTCGGCTGCGCGTTGCAGTAATCGTTGAGCCTGAGTGGCTTCGAGGGGGACGTCCGTGAAGAGACAGCCCAGCATCGTGGCCATCCGGGGACCGATCATCCCAGCACCCTTGGCCATGCCCACCAGCCGGCAGTCTTGCGCACCGGTTATCCGGAAGGAGCGTTGGGCGATCTTTCGCGAGACATCGGTCGTCATGATGCCGTCTGAGGCGGCCAGGAAATGTTCCTCGTCCGGCCCTAACTGGCCGATGGCAGCCTGGATCCCACGCTCGATTTTTTCCATGGGAAGGAAGCGTCCGATGATACCGGTGCTCATCACCAACCAGTCGCTGCCATCGGTCGCGGCGGGAGCAGGAAGTTGGTTAGCGTAGGCTTCGGCCGCCCAGCGGGTCATTTGCCGTGCATCGTTCATGCCACGACTACCAGTGCAGGCGTTGGCATTGCCGCTGTTGATGACGAGGCCCCGGCACATGGCGGACGGTGTTCGCGAGCGGGAGAGCACGACCGGCGCTGCGACTACCTGATTGGTGGTGTAGACGCCGGCAGCGGTACAGCCATGGTCAGCTACCACCAACGTCAGATCGCGAGCTCCAACTCGGCTCTTGATCCCGCAGGGCACGCCGGCGAAACGAAATCCTCGAGGCAGTTCCATAGTGCTTCTTCCCTTTGCGTGATAGGCCCCGGACCTGAGCTTGCTCTTTCCCAGCTCTCTACCTCCCAGATCATAGCTTGGGAGAGGATCTGTTACAGGGGTTGAGGGTTTGATTCGACGCCGGTGACGGTTGGGTTCGACCTTCCTTCGATCCGCGTTGCGGCCAACGGCCCATCGCCAGCAGCTGAGGGCGATGGGTTCGAGGCTAGTCGGGTTCGGCGGAAATAATTTATGACGGTAACTCCTTCCGGCTGTTGGCCAAGGGGAGGGCGTTCTTCTAGAATGCAGGGTAGGTTGTCGGCTCAGGCAACCCGAGGGCTTGGTTGGCTTACTCCAGGAAGCCGGATCGACGGAAACCGACGTGACCACTCCAACTTCTTCTGCTGACATCGGTTCCAGCCGCGACCAGCACCCGTCGGCGTCGGTCGATTTACCGACTTTGCCGTTGTCGGACCATCAGCATCCGTGCGTCTATCGTCCCAGCCAGATCGCCAGGATGCCCTTGTTGTATCCGACCCGCATGCTGACCCCGGACGAACTCGACAGCCAGTTAGCCAGGGGCCGCCGCCGCTCGGGGGTGTGCATGTATTACACCGCCTGTCCCGCATGTGTCTCTTGCGAACCGACGCGGTTGGATCTGGGGAAATTCACCTTGAGCCGCTCGATGAAACGGGTGCTCCACCGCGGCGACCGCTGCTTGTCGGTCCAAATCGGTATTCCCCAGGCGGAAGCCAATCGTCTCGAGCTGTTCAATCGCCATCGGATGCAACGCGACTTAGCCAGCCAACGGGAATCGTATTCGGTCCACGACTATCGAAGTTTTCTGGTCGATTCGTGCTGTGAGAGTTACGAGTTGAGTTGCTGGTGGCAGTCGCAGCTGGTGGCGTGTAGCGTCATCGATTGCGGCCGCCAGTCGCTCTCCGCCGTGTATACCTACTTCGATCCGGATTTCTCGCATTTCTCCCTAGGGACTTACGCCATTTTAAAGCAATGGGAGTGGGCCGTGTCCCAGAAAAAAAGCTATCTTTACCTGGGGATGTATGTAGAAGACAACCAGCATTTGCGATACAAAGCACGCTTCGCGCCGCAACAGCGGTTGATCGCTGGACGGTGGGTAGAATTTACCGAACCGATGACCGACTGGTCGGTCGCCCTGGACGCTCCTCCTGCAACGTAGCGACCGATCCTCTCAAACCATGGAATCCAAACAAAGAGCAGAAATATGAAGCGGTGTCCAACGTCGGCAAGGGTTTCTGGATGGTGCCTGGTTTGGTGCATGGTGGCTTGGCCATCGGCTCGGTCTGAGGAGCCGCGGGGGGGGGCTGGCCAACCATCGAAGGCGCCGGCGGCTGGCACGGCGTCAGCGGTGGCAGGCCAGGACAAGAAGCTAGAGGTAGCTTGGTCTTCGCTGGTAAATGATGCCGAGCTATCGACGCGGTGGACGGCGACCAATTTCGGCGGTGAGGGCGAGGTCCAGTTGAAGGATGGCCTGATGACGCTGGGATTCGGCTCGCCGCTGACCGGAGTCACTTACAAGAAGCAGGATTTTCCCACAGAAAATTACGAAATGCGGTGGGAGGCGCGGCGTACCAGCGGTCAGGATTTCTTTGCAGGCGTTACCTTTCCAATCGGCGAGCAGTACTGCTCGTTTATCGCTGGCGGTTGGGGAGGGAGTTTGACTGGGATCAGCAGTATCGATGGCTATGATGCTTCGGAGAATGACACCACCGGCTTCGAGGACTTCAAGAACAATGAATGGTACCGTTTTCGGGTGCGGGTCGATGGGCAGCGGTTGAAGGTCTGGATCAATGATCGTGAAGTCGTCGACATCGAACGCGAGGGGCATCAGTTTTCGGTACGCATCGAAGTCGATCGTTGCCAGCCACTCGGCTACTGCATCTACGATTGTTCAGCCGAAATCCGTCGTTGGGAATATCGTCTGCTCAAGGCGGCAGGCGAGGATGGGCTTTCTCGGAGCGTTCCAGCCAAACCGGCTGCGGTCGAGGATGAACCGTTCGTCCGTTTGGTCAAGAACGAGGATGGGGGATGGCGGGCGATGCAGACCGCCATCGCCTCCTACCGTTTGC
>JBILTQ010000178.1:0-10803 GCA_044371435.1 Pirellulaceae bacterium
GCTTCCCGGATAATGGCCAGTACTTCCTTGCGAACGCTGGGGTCGAGGCTGGCGGTAGGTTCATCCAGGATCAACAGCGGTGCGCGGCAGGAAAGGATACAAGCGATCGCCAATTTCTGACGCATGCCGGTCGACATGAAGGCGACGCGCCGCGTCAGGTCCAGTTGCAGGCGATTAGCCAGTTGCCTTGCGCGGTCATGCGAGCCGGTGGGATGGATGCGACTGAAGAAATCGAGAGCCGCCTCGCCACGCATCATCCGGAATAATTTGGCTTCAGCGGGCAGGTAGGCCGTGCGGCGGCGAACGCGAAGTGACTCGAAGCGACAATCGCAACCGTCGACGAGAGCTTTGCCGCTGGTGGGTTGGATAAAACCCAACAGGCTGCGGATGAGGGTTGTTTTGCCGGCTCCGTTGGGGCCGAGCAAACCATAAACTTGGCCGCGCGGGATTTCGAGCGAGCAATCATCGAGCGCGACCGTCTCGCGATAAAGCTTGCGGAGATGATCTACCTGGACAATGATCGAGGATTGGCTCATGCCGGGATCGTGGTGACTGGCGTAAATCGCATGGCTTTTCCTGGAGATTTTCGAGGGGGATTTCTCTACCATGATTCTAGGGGATTGAAAACCCCTCCACCTCGGGCGATGCCAGCCAGTACTTGTCGCGATCGAGGTTTCCGTCGATACTTCTTGGGTGGTGTTCCTTCGAACATCGCCCCGCCCCCTCGCGTTGGGAGGAAGTTTTCGCAAAGCGTGCGGCCATTCGGAGGCTCGGTTGGTCGAGCCTGTGGTTGGCCCCGTCGGCTTCCTGCAAACGTTTCTTACGAGTATCGCATGCAAAGTTTCGACTATTCCCAACGGACGCGCTTCGTTTTCGGGGCCGGTAAACTCGACCAGTTAGGGAAACTTGCTCGGGAGTTGGGGGCTTCGCGGGTACTGCTCGTCAGCGATGCGGGGGTGGTCCAAGCGGGGCATTTTGCTCGGGGGCGAGAGCGGCTGGAGGAGGCGGGCCTCGTGACCGCTGCTTTTCACGATCTTCAGGAGAATCCCACGACCCGGCATGTGGAATCAGGGTTGATGGTGGCGCGGGACTTCCGCCCGGATCTGCTGGTCGGATTAGGGGGGGGCTCCTCGATGGATTGCGCGAAGGGAATCAATTTCCTTTACTCTTGCGGTGGCCAAATGAAGGACTACTGGGGCGTGGGCAAGGCGACCGGCCCCTTGCTGCCGATGATCGCGGTGCCAACGACCGCAGGGACCGGCAGCGAGGCCCAGTCCTTTGCCTTGATCAGCGATGCGGAAACACACGTGAAGATGGCTTGCGGCGATCCGCGCGCGGCTTGCCGGATCGCCTTGCTCGATCCGGAGTTGACCTTGACGCAGCCGCCGCGGGTGACCGCTCTGACGGGTGTCGATGCCCTGACCCATGCTCTGGAGACTTTGGTTACCCGGCGTCGGACGGCCGTGTCGCTGGCCTTTTCGCGTCAAGCCTGGCAATTGATCGCGAACTCGCTGCGGCTGGTCATCGAACGCCCGGAGGATCTGGAAGCCCGCGGATGTATGCAGCTTGGGGCGGCCATGGCCGGGATGGCGATCGAAGCCTCGATGCTCGGGGCCGCGCATGCTTTGGCCAACCCCTTGACCGCTCGTTTCCAGATTGCCCATGGTCAGGCGGTCGGGCTCATGCTGCCGCACGTCATTCGTTTCAACGGCCAGGAGGCGAGTACCCAGGCGGCTTATCGCCAGGCGGCCTTGGATATCGGGCTCGCCAGCGACGAGGCTAGTGAATCGCTGGCGCGATGGATCACCGAGCAGCTGACGTTAGCTGGACTCAAGACAAGGCTGGACGAGTTGCAGGTACCGCCGGAAGCGATCGGTGAACTGGCTCAGGATGCGGCTCGGCAATGGACGGCCTCCTTCAACCCGCGGGCCGTCGATGAGGAGAACTTGCGAGCACTGTATGCGGCGGCTTTCAGGGCTTGAGATCCGTCGTGGCCACTTGGTCCGAGGCGGGAGCCGTGTCGCTGGGGCTCAGAGTTCGGGGCGGCAACGGAGAGCGATCGGGGGAACGCAGCAGACGGTAAACGAGGTACCACAGGGCAGCCGTCAGCCCCACGACGGAGAAAAAAGCGAACCAGGCTTCGCGGGAAAGCTTCATCACCAACTCGCTCACCGGGGCGACCGCTTCATCGGCTCGTTCCTGGATAAGCACGTAAAGGTTGGTGGAATACTTCCGTTCCGTGGCATCGCTTTGATTGATACGACGCGAAATATCGACCGGACGCATGGTTGCGATCCAATCACCGCGGTAGCCCGCCCCCAACGGATGGCGAGCCACCGGATCGCGGTAGGAATAGGACCCCTCATCCTCCAACGCTTCCATCTGCTCGGGCTCGAGTTGAAAGGTGATCTTGGCGAGATTCGCATCGTTGCCTAACTGCTGCCCGAGGATTTGCAGCATCGGATGTTGTAGCAACGTCCCTTCGCGCGGGCCGTCATGCCCATCGACCAAGACCGCGATCACATCTTCTTTTCTGGCGGAGGTGGGAGCATCGGCCGCATCGTCCAACGCATTGGATGCAATCAGCTCGAAATTCCCCAGATTGATGGTCAGGGTGAGCACGCCGCGCACCGACGCCACATCCGTATCCTCCTCGGGTGGGGCGTAGATCGGGGTGCAAACCGCAATTTTCCAGCGTTGGGTCGTGGTTGATTTGAAAGGCACACTCACATGGGCTACCGAGGTGGGACTGATCTCGCGTCGCGGAACGGTCGTCGGCAAATCCTGACGCTGGCCATTGAAGTAACTGCGATAGGCAAAGTTCCAGCCTATCCGCGAGGTTTCCTGAGGATCCGAAAAGGCGGAAGCAACCAGATTTCCATAGCGATCGTTGACCAGCAGGCTGGCGAAGCGAGCTTCGTCGGTCGAGGTCTTCGCTGACTCATTGAGGATCTTCTGAAAGCGTTGACGAATGTAGTTTTCCAGTTGCTCGCGCTGTTCCAGCCCCAACAACTGGTTGAGTTCCTGTAGGGGCGGTTCCGGTTCAGCCAGGCTCGACAGCAGATCATTGCCTGATGCTTCGAGGAAATTGACGAAATACTTGCGGAATTCGGGTTTCTCAGCTTCATTCTCCAGGGTGCGGAAGAGTCGTTCCAATTCCGACTCCAGGGCGCTGGCGGCGAATTTGGCCGTCTCGCGATTGCGTTGCATGGCGATATCGCGGATCTGCTCGGTCGCTTCGCGTTGAGCGATGGAGATCCCGCGCCAGCCGAACAAGCCCATCACCGACAGCAGGATCAAGGGCGCGAAGATCCCGAGCATGAATAGTGGCTTGCGCAACCGCGAGGCTTGACGCCTCTCCAAAGCGCCGATCAATTGCTGCACGTTGCCGAAACGATCGGCAGGGTTTTTGGCGAGGCAGCGGTCGATGATCCCGATCAAGCTGCGATCGATTCCCGCCACACGATAATGCGCGCGCGGCGACGCAGCTTGCAGGATGGTTTCGCGGTAGCGGCTAAGGCGTTCGCTAAGGTCGTTGGCGGTATCGAGCGCGTTGACCGTTTGTGGGGTACGATGCGGTGCAGTACCGACCAGCATGCAGTACAGGATAGCGCCGAGCGCATAGACATCCCAGCGTGCGTCGGGCAGTGCGCTGAGGTCGGCTTGCTCGGGAGCCATGTAGAAAAGAGTCCCCAACGAGGGCGTTTGGTCGGTCGATAGCCGGCTTTGTCCGAAGTCGGCTAGTCGCGGCCGCATATCCTGATCCAACAAGACGTTGGCTGGCTTCAAATCGCAGTGCAGTACCCCTTTGCCATGCAGATGGTTCAATCCCATCGCCACATCGGTAAAAATCTCCACAGCCTTGGCGACGACCAGTGATCCTTGTTGACGCAGCAACTCGTCGAGCGAACCGTTCTCCAGGTATTCCATGACATAGTAGGGTGGTTCCGCATCCCAGCCCACGTCGAGGACCTGAACGATGAAACGATTGGCCGACATCGTGACCAGGTTCTTTACCTCGCGCGCCAGCAACGACCAGTTGACACCGGAGCGATGCAGATAAAACTTGATGGCGACCGATCGGCCGGTATTCAGATCCGTGCCGACCCAAACCTGGCCAAACGCACCCTGACCTAGCAGTTTGTCGATGCGATACCCCGGGATCTGCGCAGGCGGGACGGTGCAGCGCCGGCTTAATTCCTCCGCCCGCATCTGTTCGCCGACTGTCTGTTGCTGGGTATAATCCGTCGCCATGCTTTCCGTTTCGTCTCAAAATTCCTGCCCCGAGTGCAAGATTGATCCAGGCTCGCCGCGATGCAATTCCAACCTGACCTGTCTGCGCTGCTCGATCATTTTAAACTGCCCACCTCGCCTGCAGCGATAGGAAGTTGGCTGCTTGCTGCAAGTCTGGCTTTCTTTCCCCGACTGGCTGGATCCGGGCTCGGCCAGGAAAATTCGCCGCCGCCAAACGCGGCCGATAGTCAACTCCCCGAGTTGGCCTTGTCGACCTTCCGACCGCGACCCGAACTGAAAGTCCCAGAGACTTTGTTGACTCGGGCCAAGTTTCCGGTGGTCGACGTGCATTCCCACTTTTTCGTGCGGGCGCGTCATGACCCGCAGCAATTGAAGGCCTACGTGGACTTGATGGATCGCAACCATATCGCCGTCTCGGTTTCACTCGATGGTACCCTGGGCCCACGATTGGAGGCTCATCGGACTTACTTGTGGACGGAGTACCGCGATCGATTCCTGATTTTTGCCAATATTGACTGGGAACACGGATTCGCCGCCCCCGGCCTGGGAGGCCCTGCGCATTCGCCGGCTTCCGCGGAGCCCGGCTTTGTCGAGAAGGTCATCGCCGAACTGCGTTTGGCAAAGGAACAAGGGATTAGCGGCCTGAAGATCTTCAAGCAATTCGGCCTGGAACATCGGGATGCGGCCGGCGAGTTACTGCGAATCGACGATCCTCGATGGGATCCGATCTGGGAGGCATGCGGTCGGTTGGGGCTGCCAGTCTTGATGCACACGGCCGACCCCAGCGCTTTTTTTCGGGCCGCGGACCCGACCAACGAGCGTTTTGAGGAGATCGCTCGTCACCCGGAATGGAGTTTCGCCGGGCCGGGGTTACCGACCCGTCAGGAGTTGCATGATGCCCGCAATCGGGTGATCGCGCGGCATCCGCGGACGATCTTTATTGCGGCCCATCTCGGCAACGATGGTGAGGATCTGCAGCAAACCGCCGCGTGGCTTGAACGCTATCCCAACCTCTATGTGGAGATTGCGTCGCGTATCAGCGAACTAGGCCGGCAACCCTACTCGGCGCGGCGTTTTTTCAAGGCTTATCGCCAGCGGATCTTGTTTGGAACCGATGGGCCTTGGCCCGAACTGCGGTTACAACGCTACTGGCGTTTCCTCGAGACCGACGACGAGTATTTCGCTTATTCAGAAAAAGATTTTCCGCCGCAGGGGTTTTGGAATATCTACGGGCTGTACCTGCCTGATGATATCCTTCAAGATATCTACCACCGCAACGCTTGTCGGATCATCCCGCACCTTCGGGAACGCTTGGAACGCCAAGGACATTTGGCGAGCGAACGCCAGCCATAGTTCCGGGGCACCGCTGTTGGGTACTTTACCGTTGCTCCGCCTTCTCTGCTGACAGTTTTCATGGCAACACGTTATCGCATTCCCGGCCGCATCTTTACCATCGTTTTTGTGATCATCCTGGCGGTCGTTTTGTGGCTAGGGGTCTCCATGGCCTTGCGTTTCCAACGGCAGTTGCAACTGCTGGCCGACCTGCGTCGCGTTTGGCCGCCATTGGCTGCGGTGCTGGAGACACGCTATCGAGCGGTGGATGATTGGCTGGCTCAAGCTGGTCGCGAAGCAGCCATCGACCCACAGCGCCGCGCCGGTTGGCTAGCCAACCGCGCCACCTTCCAGCGTTCGTCGCAATACGACGTTCAGGCAAAAGTTGTCCCGCCGCTCGAGCAGTGGCTGAGAGAGCAGGAGGGTCTAGCGGAGGAGACTTTGGGGAATTTCGCCGCGGCCAGCGAAAATCTTCGAAAGTTCATCGAAATCGACCAACAGTTGGAAGCCCTGGAGCAGGATTGGTTGGGATGGTTGTGCGGACAAACCTTCCGGATGCAATTGCCGACAAGGATCCATGCTTGGCTTCAGCCGTTGACATCCCAATGAGCCATCGAGGTGGCCACGAGCCCTGACGGCTCGTCGAGCCCCGCCTCAGCGTACGACTCCTCGGTCTCCCAAATGCGAACCCTCACCGCTTTGCCACCGGTCCCTTCCAGGATGGTCGGGCAAACTTCTTCGAGGAGGTACCGAGCCATGTTCTCGGCGGTCGGATTGTAGGGCATGACGAAAAATCGGGACGGGATGACCTGACTCAACGCTTGCCGGGCGTTCTCGTCATTTTCGGCGATGAGGAAACTATGGTCCCAATTCGCATCCAGCCAGCCTTTGCAGCGGGCTTTCAGTTCGGCGAAGTCGACCACGCGACCGACACTGTCCTGGCCTTCGCCGACGACAAAAAAATCAGCCACGTAATTGTGGCCATGGAAATGCTCACATTTGCCGCCGTGCTTGTAGAGCCGATGTCCGGCGCAAAAGGGAATGCGCCGCATAATGACTAAACTCATGTCGAAGGATCCGCCGTTAGCTTGGGGTTTTGGCGATGCCGCTGGGCATCGCGCCGGGTTTTCTTGTCCAAATTTTGCTCGAGGGCAGCGGTCAAATCGACGCCGGTCTGGTTTGCCAAGCAAACCAAGACGAAGAGGATATCCGCCATCTCATCCGGGAGATTATAGGCCGACTCGCCAGCTTTCCAGCTTTGTTCGCCGTAAGTTCTTGCTATTATACGAGATAATTCTCCGACTTCCTCCATGAGCTGCGCGAGATTGGTCAGTTCGTTGAAGTAGCGGACGCCGATCGAATGGCACCAGGCGTCGACCCGTTGCTGGACTTGCGCCAAGGTGGGACTATTGTCGGTGTACTTCGCGATATCGGGATGGATCATGACAAGAAACAGACGACGGCTGAGGGGATGTTGGGGAATAGTCGCTTGCTGGGCACTGGTCGCTTCGGCGGCCTCGGCTGCGGAAACCTGGACGATCGAAAATTTCGCCGGGACCGGCAAGGCCGGCTTTAGCGGAGATGGCGGTCCAGCGACCCTTGCGGAGCTCAACAACCCTTTCGGGGTGGTGCGGGGGCCGGATGGCGCCATCTGGTTCTGCGAATATACCGGACAGCGGGTGCGGCGCATAAGCTCCGATGGAAAGATCGAAACGATCGCTGGGTCGGGCACGAAAGGTTATACGGGCGATGGCGGGCCGGCCTTGGAGGCCTCGTTCAACCTGCCGCATGAGCTTCGATTTGATCGACAGGGCGACCTCTATATCGTGGACATGGGGAACCATGCGGTGCGCAAGGTCGACCTGCGGACCCGGCAAATCTCCACGATTGCAGGCAACGGCAAGCCCGGCTACTACGGGGATGGTGGTCCAGCCAAATTAGCTCAGTTCGATAAACCGCACAGTATCCAGTTCGGTCCCGACGGTAACCTGTACGTGTGTGACATCGGCAATCATGTCATCCGCTGTATCGATATGAGGACGCAAACCATCCGTACCTATGCGGGGACAGGCCAGGCTGGGGAGACTCGGGATGGGGCGGCCATCGTTGGCAATCCCCTGCGTGGGCCCCGTTCGATCGACTTCGATCGCGATGGCCACATGCTGTTGGCTACCCGCGAAGGCAATCAGGTTTTCCTGCTCGACAGGCTGCAGCAGACGATCCATCACCTGGCGGGGACCGGCCAAAAAGGGATGGCGGGACACGGGGGGCCGGCCAAGCAGGCCTTGCTGAACGGGCCCAAGGGGATCGCTGTCGATGGCGAGGGGAACATTTGGTTAGCCGATACGGAGAGCCATACGGTTCGCCGTATCCATCGCGCCAGCGGGGTGTTGGAGCTGATGGCCGGAACCGGACAGGCGGGCGATGGTCCGGTCGGCGATCCGCTGGCCTGCCGGTTGGCTCGTTTGCATGGGATCTATGCCGATGCCGATGGCTCCATCTTTATCGGCGATAGCGAGAGCCACCGCATACGGGTGATGCGCCGCGTCCAGCCTTAAAATTCCAGCGATGCTATCGACCGTTGCAACATCCGGTCAGCCGACTGCCCGTTCTCCAGTCTCACTGCCGGTGAAGCCAGCCGACGCGGCTGGCCAAGGCTGTGCGGAAATCCCGGGCGAAATCTCTGGGGCGGAACGGCGGACTTTAGTAGCCGGCCTGCCGCATTTCGACCTGTTGCTTCATGAAGTGCAGTCCTTCCTGGGCAAGCTTTAGTTCGTTGTCGAACATACGTCGCCAGATGCGGGTGGCCGCTGCCAATTCCGGCAGGGCCAAGCCAAAGGCTTCGATCACCAGCCAGCCGTCATAACCGATATCGCGGATCGCATCGAAGTTCTCCTTCCAGCGGACGTTGCCGTGCCCCGGCGTGCTGCGGTCGTTCTCGCTGATATGGATATGGCACAGCATGTCCCGGATGGAGTGCATGGCCAAGGGGATACTTTTCTCCTCGATGTTAGCGTGGAAAGTGTCGTACATCATCCGGCACGAGGGATGGCCGACATCGCGACAAAACTTGGCCGCATCCGCATGGGCGTTGAGGAAATAGACTTCGAAGCGGTTCAGTGGCTCGACCCCCAGCATCACACCGACCTTTCCAGCATGTTCGGCGGTGGCTCGCATGCTTTCCACCCCCCAATTCCATTCGTCGACGGTGCGGCTGTGGCCGGGAAAGTGCCCCAAGGCGGAGTGGAAGGGACCGACCAAGGTTTCGACACCCGCCGCCGCGCAGCAATCCAAGGTCCGCTGGTTGAGCTCGATCCCGCGCTTCCGCGTAGCTGCTTCGGCGCTGATCGGATTATCATCCACGTTGCGCACGGTCACCGCGGTCCTGGCCAAACCGATCCCGTCGAGTTGTTTGCCTAGTCTGGAATAATCCAAGTCGAGATTGAAGATCGGCAACTCCACACCATCGAAGCCCATCTTCTTCAGCTTCTCGAGGGTGGGTAACATGGCGTCGGTCACTTCGCCGCCCCACAGCAACAAATTCATCCCGTATTTCATGGTTCTATCTTCACAAGGGGAGGATACTGGATCGGTCGAGGCCGCTATTCTAATCAGCTGCCAACGGGCTCGAAAGCGAGGACGCCGGGGTAAGGAAAGTTTTTCATGGTCAAGCCGCAGCGAAGTTGGGTGATAGGCATCGATGAGGCCGGCTATGGTCCAAACCTTGGCCCTTTGGTGATCGGCTGCTCGGCGTGGCAACTCACGTTGCCTCCACCGCCACACTCGCCGCAGGAGGCGATCGAAGCCTTGCTGGATCGGATGGCTCCGGTCTTCCTGCCTAAGCCGATGTCGGTGACGGCAACGCATATTCCGCTGGGGGATTCCAAAACCGTCTATGGTGGTAGCCTGTCATCGCTGGCTGCAGGTGTCGGGTACTGGTTGGCGAGGCTTGGTCATTCCGCGGAATCGCTGCAGCAACTGGTGACGCTGCTCGATCCTTCCTTCGCGGAAGCTGCCAAACCGCGTATGCCCTGGTATCGAGGATGCGGTGCCCGGCCTGACCCTCGCTTCCCCGAGCAGCAGGGCTCATCGATCTCGGCGATGGCTCGCCCCGATTTCGGGGAAGGCTTGAAGTTGACCGCCTCGCCACGCGAGGCTCCGCCGGAGCTGCTTGCCAGTTGGTTTCCAGCCCAGCCCCCGTCGTGGGCATCCCAGGGACAACGCGTCACGGACAAGCTGCAGCTCCAACCGCTGAAGCTGATGGCGAAGATCATCGATGAAGAAGACTTCAATGCAGGGGTGCTAAAGTTTGGCAACAAGGCCAGCGTGTTGAGCTTCTACTCGCTGAGTTTGGCCAAGGCTTGCCTCGAGGCATGCTGGGAGGAGTTCGCCGCCGAGGCTTGTCCGCCGGACAGCCTGTGGTTTTACTTTGATAAACATGGCGGACGCAATCAGTACCTCGCACCCTTGATGCAAGTCTTTCCGGATCGATGGTTCACTGCGGATGTCGAGTCAACCGGGCGAAGCGAATATCGGTCGAAGTTCGACGGACTCGATAGCCATTGGGCCTTTCTCGCCAAGGGGGACCGCTTGCTCCCTTCGGCCTTGGCATCGATGACGGCCAAGTGGATGCGGGAACTGCTGATGGCGGAATTCAACAGCTACTGGCAAGCCTATCAGCCGGATTTGAGGCGAACCGCTGGCTATCCCGCCGACGCGCAGCGTTTTCGCAAAGATATCGAGGATATCGCTTCGAGGCTCGAGTTACCATCGACGGCCTGGTGGCGGTGTCGCTGATTTCACGTGGTCAGCTTCTTGTAACGGAAGCGACGCGGCTCGTCATCCTTGATGCCCAATCGCTCGCGGCGTTGGCTTTCGTAGGTCTGGAAGTTACCCTCACACCAATGGACATACCCGTCGCCTTCAAAGGCCAGGATATGGGTAGCGATCCGATCGAGGAACCACCGATCGTGGGAGATGACGACGACGCACCCGACGAAGCTGGCGATGGCTTCTTCCAAAGCCCGCAAAGTATCGACATCGAGATCGTTGGTCGGCTCATCCAGCAGCAGGACATTGCAGCCGCGACGGAGAAGTTTTGCGAGGTGGACACGGTTGCGTTCCCCACCCGAGAGATCGCCGACTTTCTTCTCCTGGTCGGTTCCCTTGAAATTGAATTTGGAAACGTAAGCTCGCGCGTTGAGTCGTTTCCCGCCC
>JBILTQ010000162.1:0-11405 GCA_044371435.1 Pirellulaceae bacterium
AGGCAGCCACCACCGTCGCATAGACCGCCGAAGCCGGGACGCGGAGACCAAAATCCAGGAAGCTGTGGATGATCACCGCCAGCAGCCCAGTGAAAGCTCCAGCGGCCAGCCCGTCGCGGCGTCCCAGGTAGAAGCCGCGGATGAGGATGGTGGCGACCATCAGCAACAAGGCGATCAAGCCGCCGATGCCATACTCGGCAAAGATATCGAGGAACTCGTTATCGGCGCGGTAAGCCATCGAGATCGAACTGTTCCAAACCTCATTTTGATGGAGCATCGTCTCCCAGTAACGGTAGGTTTCCCCTCCCGAACCGAACCATGGAAAACGTATCGCATCGCTAACGGCGGTCGACCACAAGTACCAGCGTCCCTCATCGCGCAGCTTGTCGGCTTCGACGACCGTCGTCAGTCGCGAGGTGAAAAGATCAAAACCCACCCAGCTCAGGATGCCGGTGGCCGCGACCACCAGCAAGGTCAGTGCCGCGACCCCGCGATGGAGTTTCTCCTCTTGGCTGCGCATCACCACACAGACCGCCAGGGCCAGTATCATGGCGACCACGCCACCGCGTGAAACGCTCATAGCCACGCTGGCCAGGATGAAGGCGGCCGCTGCCAGGATCCAGAGCACGTACGGATCGTGATGGAACAAACGCAGCCAATTCCGCCCTTGTTTCTCGTAGCGGTACAAGAACAATCCGAGGGTCAACCCCAAGGTGAGGTTGGCGAAGAAGGGATAATGATTTTTGTTGATGAAGGGACCGAAGCCGGGACCGCTGTTGACGAAATACCAATAGGTGAGCTTCGGATCGCTGCTGATATTCTGGATGATCGCGAAGAGGGCCAGGGCCAGGCCGAGCAAGGCAGACGCCACACTCAACCGCAACAACATCGAACGGGTCGAAGGCAGGCTGGCGACGACCACGAAGAGCATGACCAGCGCTAGCAACCGCACCGCGAACTGATAGCTGCCCCCAGGATTCAGGCTGAGGCGTCGGCCAGCCGACCAGGTGGGGGAGGTGGGGATGGGTTGAGCTTCCCCGACAAGTTGCTCGCGTGGTTCCGGCACGACCTCGGCTATCGTTTGTGAAACATTCGGTGACAGGAAGTTCAAGAGACCTTGGGGCAGCTCGAGCGTTTGAAGGGTCGCGATCAAGAAAAGAGCGTAGAGGGCGGCCGCCATGGTGGTACTCGCCAGCCCACGGAACCACAGTACCCGACCGCAAACCAGCATCCAGGCGGACCAGAGGCCGACCAACGCCGCTAAAGCGTAAGCGACCCAGAGTTCGAACACGGGGTGGACGCATCCAAAAGCCCATGGCGATAGGAGGATCAACGCCAGCAAGAGACCTTCGATGCACCACAGAAACCCGCGTGAAATCATTCCGACATGCCCTTCGTTGCGAAAACTTTTTTCGATCCTGCGTCCCTTGGAAAGCTCGGAACCGGCAGTGCAGACTTCCACCATACTAGCCAGTGAACTTTCGCCTACCTCGTCCACCACCCGAGGCCTCGAGAAATCGCAGTTGGCGGTGGGAGCGTAGCGGTCGGAAGGCTTGGGAGAGTGCCTGGGGGCCGGGCCTTGGATGCCGGCCCACCGGGGCATAGGTTGTTTTGGCGGGGACACGCTTTGCGGGGCCGCACGGCCCCGGTATCGAACCACGCACGCGTGAGCAAACTCCAAGTCCCCTCGCATGCCGCGTCACGCGTTAGAAAACTCCAAGTCCCCTCGCCCCACGAAGTGGGCGTGAGCAAACCCCAAGTCCCCTCGCCCCACGTAGTGGGGAGAGGGGTAGGGGAGAGGGGTCTTCACGGCCTTGGCCAAGGGCACTCATCCCGAACTCGGTTTCTCAGCCCCTCTCCCTAACCCTCTCCCCGCGGAGCGGGGCGAGGGGACTAAGAAAAGTAAGGGCGAGGGTTGCTGACCAAGCAATTTGTGTGGGGGCTAAGAAACGCGTGGGGCGAGGGTAGATACCTGATCAGATTGTTGAGCCTTGAATTCGCTTTGGTCTACACACGCAGCCTATTGATTTAAACCCTCCTGCTCCCCTCGCCCCGTTCGGGGAGAGGGGCGGGGGGTGAGGGGGTGTGAACCTCGGCGCCAAGTCTCGTATCCCAAGCCCGCTTCGGTCTTCAGGCCCGAAGGGCCGACATAAAAAAACCGGGGGCATAAGCCCCCGGCGATATTTTCAAAATGCGTTCTAAGAAGAACGCTCGTTAGGAAACGCTAGGAGGAGCGTTACTGAACGAAACGGCACTTAGCGGGCCGAGTACGAGCCGTAAATTCCCAGTCCGACAAGACCTCGACGGTCGGAGTGCTGTTCTTCGAGACGATCTGTTGGAAGCTTTCCTCGGTCTGTCGATCGAGCAACAGGAAGTTCTGATCGATTCCAGTCGCCGCCACGCTCGCCTGACTACGACTCTGGCCCACCACCCCAGCCAGTGCCACAACCGAAGCCACCGCTGCACACAACACGCAAAAAGCAACTTTGATCCGCATCACATACCCTCTATTTCTTTCGAACCCCAGGACCGTGAAATTCCACTCACCTGATTCGACTTGCATGATCCGTCTACTGTACCGCGGCTACCCTCAAAAAGGCAAGCCAAAATATCTGCGATCACTCCTGGTTCGGCCTTCCAAGCCTCACTCATTGGGTCGCCCAATCGTCGTCGCCAGCCATCTCTGGCAGCGGCTACGTCGGGGCACGCCAACTTAGCTCCGTCGACGACGCACCAAACCCAACCCGGTCGCACTGACCGCCATCAGCAACAAACTGCTCGGTTCCGGCACGGCGGTAATGTTGAAGGCGTAGTCGATGCTGTCGTTGAAACGAGTGATGATCCCGGTGTTATCGTCTTGGAAGTCTTGGTACGAATTGAGGTCGCCGAGGTTGCTAAAGGCGACCCCCCAACCATTCAGAGCGTAATCCAGTTCCCCGATAATCGAGATCCAGTAGGTGGCGCCCGCCGTGTACGTGTAAGGAGCAATGCTGGCCGAATAACTGAAGTACTCTGGAGAGATCACCGAGGTCTCATTGGCGGCCGCTATGGTGATGACATCGTAGGGTCGCACCAAAGCCCCAGGTGCACCCGCATTGTTCGCGTGAATACCGATACGGAACTGGGTCACTGGGTTCGCAGGGTTAAAGGGTGTCTCGTACTTCCCAATCCAATCGACGCTGGTGATGTAGCCGGGATTGGCGAAACTGAAATTGTCGTACATCGTCGCCAAATCGGCCGTCGTCGGTGGCGTAAACGTACCCGTGTCGTACTGCGACAAAGACGCTGTATTACCTAGATAGGTAGTCGTCGAGAACGGCGACGGGATCTGCTGGAAGAGATCGGCCCGGGAGGGATTCGCCAGCATTACAGCCAGCAGGCAGCAAAGTGCAATTCGATGGATCAGCAACATGGGGTTCTCCTGGGCGAATGATTCCTGCCTCGACAAAGCTCCGGCCGCCTCTGAGCAAACCAAAGGATAATCGGGGTTGAGGCTCGTACAATAGGGATAATTGCGAAATTTGGGTTAAATTTGCGGTTGTCGATCACGTTGTCCAAGACCTACTAGCTTTCCTATCTCTCCAGGCCAGCCTTCGAAAAAAACCGAGCCAGTTCGCGATCGTCGGCATAGAAGGCTTGGTCGTGACTGTTGCCGGAGGCGATCCCGATCAGCCGTCCTTGATCGTCCAGCAGCGGACCGCCGGACATTCCGGCCACCGAGGGAGAATTCAGCCGCCAGTAGGAAACGGGCGGGGCATCGGACGACCGCTTGGCAGCCTGCCGGACAATCCCCTGGACGGCTCTCAATTCGAGCTGCCCGGCGTCAGAAAACTGAACAACCGTCCACTGACTGGCGGGGGGCTGCGCGATCGCGGGCGTTGCGGGAGCCAAGCTTAGTCGATGGGCTAACGTATTCGAAAGGCTGACGCGAACGTAGGCCAGGTCGGTGGCCGGATCCTGCTCCATGATTTGGAACGACCGGGTCACCCTTTCTTGAGGAAGCTGTCCTGGAGCGGAGACCTGCCGCCAAACCAACTGGCAGAAGTCGGCGGTCGGCAGGACATGGTTCGCGGTGATGACATCGAATCCGGTGGGGGAAACGCCGACGATCACGCCACACCCGAGATGCCCTCGCAGCGGATGGATCCAACGGACCACTGCCAGCGGGGCCGATTCACGCCAGTTGGCCGTGACCGATGGCTGCGCGGTCTTCCCATTATCCGCCGGCCGACTTGCCCCCAAGCGGTCGGTCGCCGTAGACGCGGCCGAGGACGCGGTTGAGGATGCGGTTTCTTGGCCGATTGCCTGGGAAGCGATCACCAGCAGCAGGCCGAAGGTCAGCAGCCAGCGTTCCGCACGGTAGTGGACTCGGCGCGCGACGCATGAAGGCTCGTGGCCACGGCCAGCCAGCTCCCCGGCTCGAAGACCCCTTCCTCGAGAAGTTCGTCCGCGGACGAGTTGGCGAAAACGGGGAGTATCGAGAGCGATGGCCATCTTAGTTCTTCGAACCAACTTTGTCCGGTTCGTAGTACTTGCTGTTCTGCTTGTCGTAATATCGACTCGCGTAGTAGCTGTAGCCACCATAGCCGCTGTAACCATAGCGGCCATATTCGCTGTAATGCGTTTGACGTTCGACCTGGTTGACGATCACCCCGAGGAGATTGGCGTCGACTTGCCGTAGACTTTCGACCGCTTTCTCCGACGAGAGGACGACCCCTTTGCGGATCTTGATGACCAGCATCACCCCGTCGCAGCGGGTGGCCAGGGTCATCGCATCGGCTACCGGCAGGACGGGGGGCGAGTCGATGATGACGATATCAAAATTGCTTCGCAGATGGTTCATGAATTCATCGAAGCTGGCTGAATCGAGGAACTCGCTGGGGTTGGAAAAGTGTCTGCCGGCCGTCACCACACTCAGGTTCGGCTGTTTTTCCGAGGGGCGAATGATTTCTTCGACCGTGGCCTCGCCTAAAGAAAAGTTCTTCAAGCCGGGGCTCATTTCGACTCCCAGGTACTGATCGACCCGCGGACGCCGCAGGTCGGCATCGACGATGACCGTCTTCATCCCCCCCTGAGCGAAGCTGACCGCCAAGTTGAGGGCGGTGGTCGATTTACCGTCGCCGGTGATCGGGCTGGTGATCAAGAAGGTCTTCATGTTCTGCTGCTTGGACATAAACAGCATGGCGGTGCGGCAGGCGCGATAGGCTTCGGAAGTCGGCGACTTGGGTTTCTCGATGGTGATAATCCGATTGGACCCTTGCTCGCTCTTCTGGAACGGCCGATCCATCTTTTCGATCCGGCTGATGACCGGGATGCCAAGTTTCTCTTTGATCTCGGCCGGGCCACGGAAGGAGAGGTCGGACCAGTCGAGCAGGGCGATGATGGCCATCCCGAGCAGCCCGCCGCCGAAGAGGAAAAGGGCCAGCGTTTTCAGCAGCACGGGTTCGACCTGATAGCCGACCCCTGGCGGGTCGATGACCCGAACTTTGGTCGAACTATGATTGCTGGCCAGCAGGCTCAAGGCCGACATCTGGTCGACGATATCGCGGATATATTTGTCTTTCTCCTGGATGCGTTTCCCCAGCAGGTTCAGCTCCTCGATTTCCCCTTGGACGGTCGCCGCCTTGGCTTCCATGGCAGCGATTTCCTGGTTGTAGCCTTCCAAGGAATTCTTCAACCGCTCCCCTTCACGGTTCAACGAGGCCAGATAGATCTGAATGACGTCGCTATCGAAGGTGCTCAACGTGGCCAGCGCCGAAGGTTTCTCCACCTTGTCCGCCGCGTTGTTGGCTTCGGCCATCTTGACGATTTCCGTCTGCAGCCGACTCTGCTGTTCGAGCAGCGTCTTCATCAAGCTGTTATGCGATTCCATTTCAGCCACGATGTCGGTGACGCTGGGGTGCTTGTCGCCGAAAGAACGGCGGGCCCGGTTGTACTTCAGCATCAGCTCGGTCTGCTTTTCTTCGAGCAGCTGCATGCGGCTATCGAGCTTCTGCAGCAGCAGACGGCGTTCCTCGATCGAATCGGCGACCGTCAATCCACCGGACTTCGAGGCATCGGTCGGGGCGGTAATATCGAGGTATTTGGCCCCTTCGATCGCCAGTACCCGCAACAGTTCGCCGCGCTGATCAGCCGGCAATTTCTGAATGTCGCGAACGCTGTGGATCCGTTCGTTGATATCGCGAAATTCCCGTTCCCGCTCCGCCTTCTGATCGGTCAGTTCGGCGACCCGCGCGACGAACGGATTGGCATACTGGCCGGTGTTGGGATCGGGAGACAAGCCCAGCGATTGAACCAATTCGAAGTAACGTTCTTCCGAGGCCGATTTCTCATCGGTCAATTGCTGTTGCAGCTTTTCGATCAGCGACATCGACGACTTGCTGATGGCTGCCGAATCCTCGCTGAGGATATCCTGGTAGGCCAAGGCGATGCTGGTCAGGATAGTGGGGAGATCTTCGGGGACGGCCCCTCGCGCCGTCAGGTTGAGCGTTTCTTCGGCCCCTTCGACCGGTTCGACTTCGAGGACCGCATCGCTCTTCAAGGCGAACTGGGGTTCCGGCATATTGGCGAAGATCGGGAGCGACCGAAGCCCACCGTCCTCCACCGCTTTAGTGAGGACGACTTCGCTCTTGAGCAGATTGACATGCTTACCGACCGAGACTCCGTTATTGGTGACGGTGGTTGTCTCGCCATTGATGAGCCGAGGAGGAGCCTGGGTCCAGATCATCAGCTTCATATGGGAAGCGAAGACCTTGGGTTGCTGGAGGAAGTAGAGGTAGCCGAGCAAGCCGGACAAGGCGAGCATGAAGATCAGGATCGACTTGCGGCGGACGATGGCCCCCAGCCAATCGAAACCCGGGGACGGCGCCGGTCGACGGGCCGCCGGGTTATGGACGCCGTTGGGGGTAAATCCGTTCGCAGCCATCGGTTTCTGAAAATTAATCACTGGGTTCATCCGACCTTCAAATTCCTCTTCGCCTGCTTTGCCCCGCGGTTTGCGACATTCCCATGCTGATTTTAGGCGAAGCCGATGTTCAATCCGCGTCGAATCGACCGGTCAAACCGGCTTATCCTCGACAACTCTTTGACCTCCGGTATGGCCGGAGGAATCGCCGGGCGAGGTGCAACACCTGCCCGTTTCGCCCCGGACGGTAACCGCTGGGTGCCGTTATTCGTCGTCTTGCCGCTAAGGGGTGAGTGGTCTGGAATCCGCCAGAATACTCACGAATATCCGAGTTCGCCGGCAGCGAAGGTACGGCCAAGCGGACTTGAAACTGCGGCTAGCCGCAGTTGGCAGCTGGGTGGTTGCCATCACCCAAGCCAACGTTCTTTCGATTATCGCTTCCCAGCCGCCAAAGTTCCAGCGTTCCAGAAACCTCTCCCCGGCCGCGAAACCTTCGCCAGGAGTTACCACCCCTACGATGCCTACTACGGCGTCGTAATCAGCAGCTAAGGCAAGGGAATCGTCCTTTCGGGGATAAAAAAATCTTTGAAGAACTCAGCTTTTTCCCGCCTATCCTGGCTTGATTTGATACTCTTGCTCCCCTCGCCCCATTCGGGGAGAGGGGGTTGGTGGGTATCGAGCCACGCGCGAGAGAGCAACTCCAAGTCCCCTGGCATGACGCGTCACGCGTTAGAAAACTCCAAGTCCCCTCGCCCCACGAAGTGGGGAGAGGGGTAGGGGAGAGGGGTCTTCAAAGCCTCGGCCAAGGGCACTCATCCCGAACTTGGTCTCTCAGCCCCTCTCCCTCACCCTCTCCCCGCGGAGCGGGGCGAGGGGACTAAGAAAAGCGGGGGTAGTTGAGTTAGTAGCTAACTGACCAACTCCAAGTCCTCTCGCATGACGCGTCACGCGTTAAAAAACTGCTAAGTCCCCTCGCCCCACGAAGTGGGGAGAGGGGTAGGGGAGAGGGGTCTTCACGGCCTCGGCCAAGGGCACTCATCCCGAACTTAGTTTCTCAGCCCCTCTCCCTAACCCTCTCCCCGAACGGGGCGAGAGGGAGAACGCTTTTTTATTGGTTGCCCAAACCTTGGCCAAGGGCACTCATCCCGAACTCGGTTTCTCAGCCCCTCTCCCTAACCCTCTCCCCGCGGAGCGGGGCGAGGGGACTAAGAAAAGCGCGGGCGAGGGTTGCTGACCAAGCAATTTGCGAGGGGACTAAGAAATGCGAGGACGAGGGTAGATACCTGATCGGATTGTTGAGCCTTGAATTCGCTTGGGTCTACACACGCAGCCTATTGATTTAAACCCTCGTGCTCCCCTCGCCCCGTTCGGGGAGAGGGGCGGGGGGTGAGGGGTTATGAACCTTGACACCAAGTATCGTATACCAAGCCCGCTTCTGTCTTAGGCCCGAAGGGCCGGCACAACGTTAGCCGGTGGCGAGAGCCACCGGTATCGAGCCACGCGAGCGCAACTCCAAGTCCCCTCGCCCCACGAAGTGGGGAGAGGGTAAGGGAGAGGGGTCTTCAGCGTATCGAACTAGGGGCTCGCGACCACGCTCTGCAAGACCCCTTCGATCTGCTGAACCACCCGATCCAGGGCAAACCTTTCGACCGCCGTAGCATAGGCCCGATCGATGATCGATGCGTTGACTCGGTCCAGCATCCTCCGCATGGCATCCGCCAAGGCGTTCACATCCTCAGGGGGAACCAGGGTACCGGTCTTTCCATCCTCGATAATCTCCAACGCGCCGCCCGCACGACTAGCGACGATCGGCTGCCGCGAGAGCATGGCTTCGACAATCACACGTCCAAAGGGTTCGGGGGCGGTCGAACAATGCACCACCCCGTCGACCGCTTGCATCAAAGGCCCGACATCGTGGCGAAAACCGAGGAAACGGACGCGACCAGCCACCTCCGGCTGCGAAGCCAATTGAATCAAGCTGCGTTTGTACTCCTCCTCGCCGAACAGGGCATCCCCAACCAGCAGGAGCTGCACCCCGGGGAGGTTACGCAGAGCCTCGATGGCCAGGTGCTGCCCTTTCCACGGAGCCAAACGCCCAAAGACGGCGACCGTCGGTTGCTCACCGAGCCCGAGTTCGGTACGAATGGCGGCGCGATGCTGCTGACGAGCGGCATACCATGCATCGTAGGGGGCAGCGTGGAAGCCATTGTAGATGACGCTGACCGGAGCTCGCCCACCGGCTTTGCGATAAGCCTGCTTGCTCGCCTCGGAGTTGGCGATCACATGCGACACCATCCGGTTGCTGAGGAAGGTTAGCATCCACAGGTTCGACTGGCTGAAATGCTCCGGCGAGAGGATATCATGCAGATGATAAACCAAAGGCTTCCTGGCAAGCTTGGCCGCGATCGCGGCGATGATCAGGGCTTTCGGAGTATTGGCGTAGAGAAGATCCCAATCACCGGCGGAAGTCGCTAACCTCTTCCCCAACTGGTAGACATGGGTCGAGGCCCAAAGCTTATCGATCAGCCCGCTTTCCTTACGGATGGCGTTGGCCGAACCGCTGAGCTCCAGCACAGTAACGTCGCAACCAGCCTCGCGTAGCTTGGCCTCGAGCGGTCCTGGCTGCAACAAGACCACCCGGTCTTCACCGCGCCGCGCCTGCACCAAATCCAGTAGGCACAGCTCTGCCCCACCCAGCTGAGCCGTCTGGTCGACGAAGAGAATCCGTGGTCGGCCATGATGCAAGCTACTACCCGCAGCAAGAGGTCGGGTAGTCATCGGCCGGCCGTTACGTAGGCATCGAGCACACGGGGAGCAATGACGCTCCAATCGTAGCGCTGACGCACATAGTGGCGACAAGCGTCATCGCTGGGCAGTTGCAAGTCGCCATGCAGAAAGTCTCGCAACCCTTGAGCAATGGCGGAAGCGGATGGATTGGACAGAATGAGATTTGGATCGAGGTCGTTCATCACTTCCGGCAGGGACCCGACAGGGGTGACGAGACACGGAGTTCCAGCCGCCATCGATTCCAGCATCACCAATCCGAAACCTTCGAGAGCCTGGGTTGGAACGATGCTGGTATTGGCGGCACGGTAAGCGGTACTTAATTTCTCATCCGGCACAAATCCCAGCAATTGCACATAGTCTTCGAGTTTGCGTTCCTTGATTTGCTGCTGCAATTCTTCGCGGAGCGGGCCTGTCCCTCCAATCAAAACTAGTAAATCATCATACCGTCCTGGCGAATTCCTGAGCAGTTGATCGACAGCCGCAACCAAGACATCAACCCCCACACGTCGGACCAGTCGCCGCACGCAAAGCACAATACGACGATCCTTAGGCCAGCCGAGCTGCTCTCGGGCTTGATCGCGTGACAAGCCTGGATCGGCGGCGGCTGCATCGATCGCCCCTGGAATGACCTGCACTTTCTCTTCCTTCGCCCCGTAACGCTCGATAACGATTTTACGGAAAGCTTCACTCAGGGTAATGATCCGATCCGCCTGCCGATAAACCTTGCGTTCCTCGCGAGCCTGCAAAAAAGTTTTCCATCGCGGAGCCCCCTCTTTCGCCGCTTCTTCTGCCCAAGGGCCTTGAAAGTGAACCGTATGCGGCGTGCCTGATAAAGAATTCAGTAACGAACCGCTCACCGAGGCGTGATGAGATACGAAGAAAAAATCCTTGTCTTTGAAAAGTTCCTTTCCAGACAGCAAGTTGCGAAGAGAGGAAATTTTGGTTGATCGAGATTGGTCCGGTGAAGCGTAGGCGAGGCAATCGTAGGGAAGATTCTCAGGGATGGGAGTTCGGCTTTGAACCCAAGCGTTGACATCATGTCCCAGCAGGGCATGTTGCGTACAAATCCCATGTTGGTAGCGTTCCAACCCACCGCCGCGATCGCCGATGAATCCCAAGCCTAAATGTAAAAACCTCGCCATGAGAAGTGATCAGTTCATTGTTAAGATTCAGACGATTTTCGATGGAGGTCCATGAAACCGTATTCGAAACAGCCCATCAGCCGCCAGGGGGCAGCCTGCGGTTATTCGTCGTTGGTGTGCCGGGTTAACGATCGCTCAGATTAACTCTCGAAAAAACCGATAACCGGCTCCCCCTCCCCACAGGATCCAGAATCAACCTCAGCTTTTAACGAAAAATATTTCTATAGGGCGCACCACCCGTAGCAATCTGGACCATTCCGTTGAAATCACATCCTGGCTACGACAAGTGATATCTTTCAACATTTGGATTTAGTACTTGATACTATTCTCTGAAAATTTCTTGCTCTTTGATCGACCAATTGCTGCTTGAAATGCATTGACCATCTGCTTGGCTACGGCGTTAATCGAAACGTTCACGGTAACCCACTCTCGCCCCGCGCAGGCCCACTTCTCTCGCCGATTAGGTTCGGTAATCATTACTCTTAGTGCCTGCGCCAGCGCCTCCGGGTTTTTTTCCTGGAAAACCAAACCGCCGCCGCTCTGCTTAATCAAGTTCGGAATTTCTCCCGAGT
>JBILTQ010000470.1:0-3924 GCA_044371435.1 Pirellulaceae bacterium
GACCTGATTGGTCCGGCTCAGCCTGATGCTACTTCCGCGGAGTAGTTTGCTTCAAACACACCGAATCCCTCCTGTTTTCCTTTTGTTGCCTCTCATCATGTGCCGTTATCTCCGAACCATCATGGCCCGCCGACGACTACTTGTCTCCTTACTCTTTTTAACCCTGCTGAACCATACCGGCCGGGCGGATGGTCTGGCCGACAATATCGATTCCCAAGTTCGTCCCATCCCGCCCGTGGGTTTAGAACTTTCCCCGGCGGTAACGGCTGAACTCACCGAATCGCTGGCTGCCATCGAGGCTTCGATCCCGCCGATGGCGGTTGCGTCCTCAGCCATCGATTGGTGGAACGATGTTCGGGTGATCGCCCGCGGTGTCCGACTGACGCTCGAAGGTCGGCAGTTTTATAAACCGGCGGAAATCGATCATGCTCGGAGCCTGATGGAGTTAGCGCGGTCGCGGGTTGCCGAGCTAGCGCAGCGTGCTGCTGACGAAAAAACGCCACCATCCTGGGCAAGGCAAAGTGGACGGCTGGTTTTGGGGCATCGCTCCAAGCTGGATGACACCGTCCAACCGATGGGCGTTTTCCTGCCACCGGGTTACGAAGCCGTTCCCCACCAACCGCGACGGTTGGACATTTGGCTGCATGGTCGAGATGAGTCGGTCAGCGAGGTCGCCTTCCTTTACCGCCGATGGACTCAGGATAGTCCCTACCTGCCGCCCGATACCATCGTGCTTCAACCTTGGGGGCGGTATTCCAATGCTTTTCGTTTTGCCGGCGAGGTAGATGTGCTGGAGGCGATCGAGGAGGTTGCCAAGCGTTATGCGATCGATCGGCAGAAAATCGCTATCCGCGGTTTTTCCATGGGTGGAGCGGGCTGTTGGAATCTGGCTGTCCATCACGCGGATCGTTTCTTCGCAGCGAATCCCGGGGCCGGTTTCTGTGAGACGGAGCGATTCCTTACGGGTTTCCAGGGCGAGAGCTTGAAGCCTTCGCCGGTGCAACGCCAGCTGTGGAACCTCTATGACTGTCCGCCTTTGGCTAGGAATCTGTCCAATCTCCCGACGGTCGCCTACAGCGGTGGGCTGGATCGGCAGAAGGAAGCGGCCGATATCATGACCGCAGCGGCAGCGGAGGTGGGCGTGTACATTCCTTACATCGTCCATCCGGGGTCGGCGCATGCCATCCATCCGGATGCAAAAGAGGAAATCGAAGCCTTAATGGGGGTTTATGCGAATCGTTCACGGGCCTTCATCCCCCCCAAAGTTTCCTGGTCGACGTACTCGCTACGCCATGCCGATGCCTATTGGATTCACCTGCGCCGCTTGAGACAGCATTGGGAGAAGGCCACCATCGAGGCTGGATTCGACGAGGATTGGTCCAGCTTGACCATCGCTACCAACAACATCACCTCCTTCGATATTCGGATTCCGGCCGATCGCCGGCCGGCCACGTTTAGCAAGTCAGTGGCCATCGTCATCGACGAGCAACCGGTCGGAGTAGTGGCGGTCAAGCCGACCGCGATCTTTGCGCTGCGATGCAATTTATCCGCGGGGCGATGGTCACTGACGTTGGATCCGACCGCCGAGCCGGCCGCGGCATCGCGCGACGAACTCGAGAAACGTCCTGGATTGCAAGGCCCAATCGACGATGCGTTCATGGAGCGTTTTATCATTGCGCGGCCGAGCGGTCAGGATCCTTCAACCCAGGTCGAGGCCTGGACGGAGCGTGAGTTACAGCACGCCATCGAGCATTGGCGGCGTCAATTTCGCGGCGAGCCGCTGGTGAAATTCGACACGGAGATCACGGCCGACGATGCCCAATCGGCCAATATCATTTGTTTTGGTACCCCTCGGAGCAATCGTTATCTGGCTGCTTGCCTGCCTGAATTACCCTTGGCCTGGGACCAGGAGACATTAGTTTTTCGTGGTGTCGCTTACGCGTCTGCGACTCATATACCGATTTGTGTCTACCCCAATCCGAAGGCTCGGCACCGGTATCTGGTCCTCAACAGCGGTTTCACCTATCGTGAATACGATTACTTGAACAACGCTCGGCAGACCCCCAAGCTTGGCGATTGGGCGATCGTGGATGCCTCGACCCCGATGACCACGCGCGGACCGGGCCGTATCTTGGCTGAAGGCTTCTTCGATGACCGATGGAAATGAATCACGCTTGGCCGACTTCAACGCTGGAAGGGGCTGTCAGCCACGGATAAGATGACGCATGAGATCAGCTGCTCACCCACATTCGTCTGCCTATCGGATCATCGATGCGAATAGCAACCGCGCTATGGAAGGCTTGCGGACGTTGGAGGAGTATGCCCGGTTCTGTTTGGAATTGCCGGAGCTGACCGAGAAGCTCAAGCAATTAAGGCATGACTTGGGTGCTACCCTGGCGACTTTGGACCGGGCCCAGCTACTAGCCAGTCGGGATACCGCTGGCGATGTGGGAACAAAGCTCGAAGTAGCTGGTGAGAGCCGTCGGGATTGTTTGGAGGTGGTGGTGGCCGCTGCCGCCCACCGCGTCCAGCAAGCTTTGCGTTGTTTGGAAGAGTATGGCAAAGTCCTTTCACCCCCTTTTGCCCAGCGTATCGAGGGGCTTCGCTACCGAGTTTACGATTTGTGCGCCGCCCTGGAACGGCTCAGCCTGCAGCAGGCGAGCCAGCCGTGGCAAGCCAGGCTCTACCTGTTGATCGATTGTCAACTGTCGATCGACGCTTGGACTGCTCGAGTCAGGGAACTGGCAACCGCTGGGGTGGATGTGATCCAGGTTCGGGACAAGCAGCGATCGACGGCCGAGCTTTTACTCTATGGCCGTCGCTTATTGGAAAGCTTGGATCGCTCGCAGACATGCCTAATCATCAATGATCGCGTCGATATCGCTGGCAGTTTAGGGGTCGGCGTTCATCTGGGGCAGTCGGACTTACCGCTGAACGAGGCGCGACGGTGGCTTGGAGATCAGGCTTTGGTGGGCATTTCGACCCACAGCCTGGAGCAGGCGCTGCAAGCTCAAGACCAGGTGGCCAGCTATATCGGCTGCGGTCCCACCTTTCCCTCGGCGACCAAAGCCTTCGCGGACTTCCCGGGGCTGAGTTTCCTCGCGGAAGTCGCCGCCAGGATCGAGATTCCAGCTTTTGCCATCGGGGGGATCACTCTCGAGCGTTTGGACGAGGTGCTGGCGACCGGTATGCGACGGGTCGCCGTGAGCCATGCCATTTGGCATGCGCAGGATCCGGCGGCGGCCGCCGCTGAGTTTGCCAGGCGGTTGAAGGAAGCTTCGGCCATCCCGAGTTCCTCTTCCGGTCAGGCCGGATAGGGCATGGTAACGGTGAGCGAACTCGAGATCCTGCAACGCGGAGTCGCCTATCATCAGGCAGGCAAGTTGGAGCAAGCCGCCGACTGCTATCGCCAATTGATACAGCGGCAACCTTTGCACCCGCAGGCTATGCAGTTACTGGGAGTAGTCGCCTTGCAGCAAGGCGATTTTGATCAGGCCATCAGCCGCATCGGTCAAGCGATTCAGCAACAGCCGGATCAGCCGGATTTCTATTGCAATCTCGGGTTGGCGCTGATCCAGCGCGGACGCTTGGACGAGGCGGTCGCCATCCTTCGTCAAGGAGTCGAACGCCAGCCGACGATGGCCGAGCTATTCTTCAATCTGGGGATCGCTCACCAGCAAGCGGGGGACCTGAATCAAGCTGCTTTCGCCTACGAACGGGCGGTCGCCTTGGACCCGGCGGCTATCGAATACCTGGCTTCGGCGGTTCACCTTCGCCAACAGTTTTGCGATTGGCGAGGCCTTGAGGAAGCTGCGCAAGCGATCATCGCATGGAATGATTTCCATGCGGAGAGCGAACGGACTAGTCTTTCCCCTTTCACTTTTTTGTCCTTGCCCCTACCGACATCTGCGGCCCAACAGTGGC
>JBILTQ010000129.1:0-13042 GCA_044371435.1 Pirellulaceae bacterium
CTATCGGCTAACCTACGTCGACAGTTTTGGTAATGAGAGTCTTCCCAGCTTGGCGACGGGGACGATCACACCCGCGGGTAATAACCGGTCGGTACTGTTGAATAATCTTCCCACCGCCTCTGGGGACTTCGTGGGGCGACGACTGTATCGCAATAGCCTGGCGGGCGGGACTTGGGACTTGGTGGTCGAGTTAGACAAGTCCAGCACCAGCTTTACCGATACCGGGAGCGCGCGGGCTACCGGGATCAGTTTGACGACGGCGACGACCATCCAGCGGGCTCGTCCCGACGCCAGTCTGATTGTCGATCCAGGGGTGGTGGTCAAGTCGCAGGGGGCTCGGATTGAAATCGGTATCGGTGCGCAGTTGATCGCCGAGGGGACTAGTTCCAAGCCGGTGGTATTCACCAGCCGCAAGGATGACCGCTATGGGGCGGGAGTTACCTTCGATACCAACAACGACGGGGTGGCTTCCACCCCGGCGGCTGGAGACTGGTCGGGGATTCTAGCGCGGCATGCTTCGTCGTTGAATATCGATTCGGCGCTGATCACCTTTGGCGGCGGGGCATCCAGCATTTCCGGCGGGTTCGCCACCTTCAACGCCATCGAGGTCCATCAGGCATCGGCGCGGATCGCCCATTCCGTCCTGGAGAATAACGCCCAGGGTAACACCAACCAAGGGCGATCGAATCGCGACTTCCGTGGACTCAACGACGATTCGGTGATCTTCGTAGCTGCCAGCCAACCGGTCATCATCGATAACATCATTCGCAACAACCAAGCGTCGGCGGCGATCAGTATCGATGCCGACTCGATGAAGGCGATTTCGGTGCGCGATTATGGACGTTCCACCGGTGAGAACAATCGCAGCCAGGTGAGCAGTGGCAACCTTGGGCCGCTGGTTGCCGGAAATCGTTTGGGTGGGAATGAAATCAACGGGATGCGCGTCCGCGGGGCAACGCTGACAACGGAAGGGGTGTGGGATGACACTGACATCGTCCATGTCCTCGAGTCGCAGATAGTCATCCCCGACTTCCATACCTTCGGAGGGTTGCGGCTGCAGAGTCGCGGGGATGAGAGTTTAGTCGTCAAGCTACGCGGGAACGATGCCGGCTTTACCGCCTCCGGACGGCCGCTGGATATCCCCTCGCGGATCGGTGGTTCGTTGCAGATTATCGGCTCTCCCGGGTTCCCGGTAGTGTTGACCTCGCTATCTGACGACTCGGTGGGGGCCGGCTTTGATTGGACGGGTCTGCCGATGGTCGATACCAACAACGATCGAGCGTCGTTGGGGGTGGTTGGCGATTGGCGGAGCGTTCGCTTGGATGCTTACAGCAACGATCGCAATGTCGACACCACCATCGAACTTGAATCGGACGCGGTGGGCGACAAAAACCGCAATGATTTGCCGAGCTTGTCTCAAAGTGTAGGGACGCTGGCGGACAACCTGAATGGTGGCGACGAGAATGTGCGGTTGGGTTTTACAGTTTTCGGCACCATCGGCGCTAACCGCGATCTGGATGTCTATCAGTTCCGCGCCAAAGCCGGAACGATGGTCTGGTTGGATATTGATCGGACCGGGGCGGCGCTGGATGCGGTCCTTGAACTGATCGATGCCGATGGGAATATCCTCACGCAAAGCAATCATTCTTTCACCGAGGCCAGCAGCGGTACCGTCTATACGGCCGCTGGGGCTGGGATTCGGGCTTTCCCGATGAGCCAAAGTCCGTTTGTGGTGGCGACCAGCGATTTCCAGACGACCAACCCCTTGGATCCGGGGTTGCGCTTGCGGCTACCGGGGACGGCGGGGACCGACAACACCTACTATGTCCGCGTGCGGAGCAGCAATCTCGGGCCGACGGATCCGGCGGGGAACTTGCAATCGACCGCCTTGGTATCCAATGGCCTCACCTCGGGCCCTTATCGCTTGCAAGTACGATTGCAGCAGCAGGATGAAGTCGGCGGTTCGACCGTCCGCTATGCCGACATTCGTTATGCGGTGACCGGCCTCGAAGTCCTGGGGATGCCCGGGCATTCACCCTTGGTTCGGGAGACCTCCGAGGATCCGACCAACCCGACCTTTGACGTGGCTCAGGACATTGGTAACATCGCCAACAGCGATCGGGCTGCCGTTTCGATCGCCGGGAATTTGAACAATGCGACGGATGTTGATTGGTATCGTTTCCGCGTCTACCGCGACTCGATACAGACCCCGGGCGGGTTGTCGCTGGGGACTGTCCTGGACCTCGACTACAGCGATGGACTAGGTCGCCCCGATGCTACCTTGTGGGTTTATCGATTGGATAATTCCGGATCCAACCCACAGCTGGTCATGATCGGTACCGACTCGAATGTGGCGGACGATCGCGGGATACCGGCTAGTAGCGATACGACCAGTGATTTATCGCGGGGATCGTTGGGGCCGCGCGATCCTTTCATCGGGGCCCAGGAACTACCCGATGGCGAGTATCTAGTCGCGGTGTCGGCTTCCAGTCGCGTCGACCAGCAGTTGCGGCAATATTCTTTGGCCAACGCGGTGAATCCGTTATTCCGCTTGGAACCGCTCAGCGGTTATCAACGGATTTCTGAGGATACCTTTGACGCCAACAAAAACTTTCCAACCTTTCCTCCTTTTGGGCCGCTGCCGGTCGTTACCAGGCAGGTGACCTTCGAAGGGGTCGCCAACGCGGTTCCTTTCAACCTGGCCGATGTGACTCTCTTTGTTTCGCAAACCGATGAGACGGTTGGGGCTGGTAATCGTTCGCGGATACTCTATTCCAACGCCATGACCGGGGCTCGCGAGGCCGAGTTAGGGACGGGCTTGAACTACAATATTTCCAGCGACATCGCGGTGAGTCCAGCCGGGGTGGTGGTCAGCGCGGATATTCCGACGGGTGTCAATGTCATCAATGATGCGACGGTCGGCTTCCTGACACGATTCCTGCATGATGGGAGCGGCCAGACTCGGATCAATGCTGGAATTCAGACATATGAAGCTTATGCCAACGGGGCGACTTTCCAGGTGACCCAAGCGCGGACGGGGGGCGGGACGGCGACCAATGGGGTGGGGACAATCTTTACCGCCTTGAGCTACGTCGACGATCCGCAGGCACCGGCCGCGACATCGCTCGCCCTATTCGCCATCGGCCAGCGGGCTAGTGGACAGCCCTTCGATCGAGCTATCCTCGGAGGCAATCCGATCGCCATCACCGGGATCGAGCCCGGCGACCCGGTCGCAACCCCCTATCGAAATATCCTCTACCGTCTGAATCCAGACACCTTGGAAGCGATTTCGCCGCCCCAAGCTCCCGATCGTTCCGGCAATTATACGGGGCGCGGAACGGGTACGGACGTTCGGGAATACGGTGTCTTTGCCGAGGTGGGCCAGTATACCTGGGACCGCAATAACAATGCTTTCGGCGACAACATCGTGGTCACGCGCCAGGCTAATGGCGATATCGTTGGTTTGGCACCTGTCGGCAACACGTTGTACGGGATTACCGACCAGGGCGAGTTATGGGCGATGCCGATGGGGAGTTTCAACGCTGGCTTCCAGCGCGGGGCGACCTTGGTCTCATCGTCCTTGCCACGCGGGTTGACTGGTTTGACACGCGGTCCGCGCAACGTCGAAGGGGGGATCTATGCCGACCTGCTATTTGCTATCGACGATGTTGGGGAGATCTACGCTTTCGATATCACCGGCACACCGCAACCGATTTTCCCGGGGGCGACGACCAGCATTCTAGCCCCGTCCGCCGATGGGCTGGGAACGGTGAACGGTATCGACTTCGCCGCCTTGGACGTCAATCTTTGGCATGTCTCCAACCGGCGCGGCAATGATCCTGGACATGGACGCCCGGCGACTTTTGACGAATACCGTTCGGGGAATCAAGCGGGCGGTAACAGCTTATACTTCGGTTTCGCGCCGAACACGACCCAAGTCGGCGACGGTGACGGCGAAAACATCGGCAATTGGACACGGATCTACCAGAATGCGGCCACTGCTGGAACCTACAATCTGGCGGGTGGGGCGCAGGGAGCTATCGAGAGCAATCCGATCGATCTCGGCGAGTATGCGGTCGAAGACAAGCCGATGCTTTATTTCAATTACCGTTCGGATACCCAGGGTGCGAACGGTCCCAACACCGATAACGCGCCGATGCTCGATTCCTTCCGCGTCTATGCGATCGGCGAGGATGGCGTCTCGCGACTCTTGGCGACCAACAATAACGCTGACGATAACAACTACAACAATACCAACAACGAATTTGATCCGGATAATAACCTCAATTCGGATGCCTACGGGACCAGCCATAAGCCGCAGGTATTGTTCGATGTCAGCGAAACGACCGACGCCAACGGTTGGCGACAGGCCCGTATCCCGTTGGCGGCGATGGCTGGGCAGCGCAATTTTCGGATCCGTATCGAGTTCAGCAGCAATGGTAGTTTTGATACCGGCGATGAACTGCGCGGCGGCGTCGAATTAGGGATGGTTGCTGGTGCCCGGATCGACGATGGCGATGTGTTCACGGTGAGCGGGGCAAGCGCTACCAATGTCGCTGATTCGGCTGATTTCGAACTCGATCTGGGGTTGGTGTTGAATCTACCCAGCGGGGCTAGCATCCAAGCCGGTAACCAGTTGACGGTTCAAGGCCGGGCCTTCACCTTCGTCACCACCCCAGGCGGCGGGCCGCGCGAGATTCTCTTTACTGTCCAAGACAATCCGAACTCGATTGCCAGCAAGGTGCGGAGCGCTTTGGTCGCCGATGGCTTTAGCGTTTTCGTGAATAGCGAACGACCGAATATCCTCAACGTCCAGAGCGGTACCCGCCCGGTGACCCCGGCTGGCACCCATTCGGTGACGGGCTTGGATAACGCGCTCATCATTGGTCGTCCTGGAGCGGCGGTCGGCAACATCCCGATTGTCGTCCATCAAGCGATGTCGGCTGCCGAGGTGCGGGATGCGGTCAGGACAGCTTTGGCTGGATACTTCAATGCCCTCGGCCAACAGACCAACGTCAGCGTTTGGAAGTTCTATAACAACACCCTCCAACTGTACGGTTATACCGTCGACGAGCCGGGACCCTTTATCTTCTATGAAGAACGGCTAGGCGACACCTTTGGTCCGGCCGATTCCGGCGGTCCGCCCAATCGTTTCGTGCAAGCCTCGGGTCGAGCGAGCGACAACGATCAGGAGGGGATCTATATCGACGATATCATGATCGCGTTTGCCGAACGGGGGGAAATGGCGGTTGGAGCCACGGCGGGTGATCCTATTTTCCAGACCGACGGGTTGATCGTCGATGGTGGTTATCCTAGCGCTTCGTCGATTCCGTCGGGGACCTATCAACTCGAGATCCGTACCGCCGCCGACTATTTAATCGATACCGATTTGGGAAGGACCTTTGATTCCAACGATCGGTTGTCACAGCAATTGAGTCTGGTCATCAGTGATGGGGGTAGTTTTTATGATGGGGCGACCTTTACCCTTTCGGATGGGTTGAACACGGCGACCTTCGAGTTCGACGTCACGACTTCCAACGCCGATCGAGCCTTAGGCGTATTGCAGGGAAATATCCCGGTGCGAATTCGCCCGCAGATGACGGCTCAGCAGATCGCGACCGTTGTCCGCGATGCAATCAATGGACCGGCTGCCCAGTCGTTATTGACGTTGAAGGCGGGTTTGGCTGGCCAGATGCCGGATGGTTTAGGGGGCTTTTTGACCGCCGACACCTCGACGTTGATCCAGCTGCATGGCAGCGCCGCGTCCGATGTTCGCGGAAACACCGATAGCGGTTTGGCCGGCATCAGCTTTGTCTTCGGCGGCTTGGACTCGGCCTTCGGCGAGGATTTAGGGGATGGGAACCGTCGACGCGATCAGGGGCAGATCTTGATCGCTTCCAATACGGTGCGGGATAGCCAGACGTACGGGATTGTCGTCGATGCCGGCAACCGAACCCAGACCAACCTTGCGCAATATGTAGGCGATCGACCGTATCCCGGTGGGGCCGGTAATTTGGTAACCTTCAATACCCAAAACCTCGCACCTGGAGTGGTGGTCGCCAACAACATTGTGGCCGTCAACACTTCGGGGGGGATTCTGGTCTCCGGCGACAACGCGACCGGGACCGCTCGCTCGGCCAGCAACATTGCGCGCGTCTATAACAATACGGTCTACGGGATCCGCAATAACGATACCGGTATCACCGTCGAGGAGACGGCCACCGCCACCCTCCTCAACAACATCATCGTCAACCACTCGACGGGGATTCGCTTGACCGGTTCGGGGGCCAACTCCGTTTTGGGGGCCAACCTCTTTCAGTTGAACGACCTGAACACGATCGGTGGGGGTATCGGGACCTTCCCGATCGCCTTGGGACCTTTGGATCCTTTGTTTGTCGATGTCAACAACTATCGCTTCTTTCTGGCTTCTCAGTCGCAGGCGATCGACAGCAGCTTATCATCGCTGGCCGAACTCAGTTTGCTCTCGCAGGTCAAGAACGGTGTCGGCTTACCCCCCAGCCCGCTGATCGCGCCGCCGCGCGACGTGGTGGGAGTGGCCCGCGTCGATGACTTGACGGTCAATACCCCAGCCGGTCAAGGACAGAATGTCAATATCGATCGGGGGGCGGTTGAGCGGGCCGATTCCCAGCGGCTGAAGGCGGTGTTGTCCAATCCTTTGGATAATGATGCTTTGGGCGTCGACGCCGATATCAACGATACGTATGTGCGATTGTTGGATGGAAGCCTCGAGTATTTCTCGATCCTATTATCTGACGGTTTTGGTACCGGCCCGGATGCGACTACGGTTTTGGCCAATTCGGTGATCCTCACCGAGAACGGTCGGACTTTGGTTCCGAACGTCGACTATATTTTCGGCTTCAATGCTGGCAGCAATACCATTCGCTTGACGCCGCTCTCCGGCTTGTGGCGTATCGATAGCGTCTATGAGATTTCCTTGGTCAATACGCCGACCTATCGGATCGATACGCTTGATGGCGCGTCGATTCTCGACGGGGAGCAGATCGTCGTCACTTTGTCAGATAATTCCAATCGAACCTTGGAATTCGACTCTGGTTTCATCGTCGAGGTACCGGTGACACTGACTGGAGCCACGGCGAATGGACAGACTTTTACCTACACCAAAGCAGTCAATCCGTCTCAGCCCCAGACCTTTGAATTCAACGTGGTGGGTGATTCGGTAATAGGGGCCGGGAATACGATCATCGATTTGTTGCCCAGCGATGATTACTTAGTCATCGCGTCGAAAGTGCAGTTGGCCTTGGCAGGCTTGGTGACCGGCGGTGCTTTCCCCGTCAGCGATGTGGGGCGTGGTCGCGTGCATGTCGGAGGAGTTTCCGGCGATACGCTCGTCGCCTCGAACAACACCCTTTCAATTGTAGGGAATCCAGGTGTCGCTGGTTCCTTGCGGCTTCAGGCCCCGGCCAGCGGTGGTAGCGGCTTGGTAGATGGAGAGACCTTCTCGATTACCAATAGTGCAGGGGTGATGGTCAAATTCGAATTCGACAGCAATGCAGCGACCACTCTCGGCAATCGCCCGATCGTTTATTCGCCGTCGGACACGGCGGATGATTTGGCAAGCAAAATTGCGGCAGCGATCAGCACCGGCGGCTTGGGCCTCAGCCCGACGACGGTTTTAGGTGGGGTCGTGGTATTGAACGAACCACAGGCGACGGTCCTCGACCTGAGCGGTTCGAGTTTGACCAGAACCGGGGTAGCAGGTGGGGCCATTGCCGTTCCCTTCGTTCCTAGCGATAGCTTCTCGGCAGTCCAGGTAGCCGCTCAACTTTTGCCGCTGCTGGGAGCGATTGGCCAAGGGGTGCAGATCAACTTCCTCGGTGACAATACTTTGGCCCTGCGCGGCATTTCGGGATTGAGCGGCGTGATGACCTCCGCGGCTACGGTTATTCGGGATATTGCCGGGAATCCCTTGGACGCCAATCGACCCAACGCGTTGACTCAATTCACGATTGTCATGCCGGGCGTCGAGCTCGATTTTGGTGACGCGCGTTTCCAGGCGTTGCTGGTTAACAATGGTGCGAGGCACGCCCAGTTGCCGCCGGATGCCCGGTCAATTTTCCTCGGGCCGAGTGTCGATACCGAACCGAACGGCTTTACCGGACAGTTGGCTACCGGCGACGACCTCGATGATATCGATGACGAAGATGGGGTCACTATCCTGAGTCTGTTCAATACCCAGGAGCCGACGGCCTCGATCCGAGTCAACGCCTCGGGATTTGGTTTTGTCGATGCCTGGATCGATTGGAATCGCGACTTGGATTTCAGCGACGTCGGCGAGCAGATTTTGACCAACCGCCAGGTCGCCGCCGGCGATACGAATTTTTCCTTTACCATGCCGTCGACGGCGTCGGTCGGAGTTTCTTACTTGCGAGTCCGGCTCAGTACGCTGGGCAACCTAAGCGCGGTCGGTGTGGGGGTTGGTGGTGAAGTCGAGGATTATCGAATCACGATCGTCCGCAACTCAAGGCCGGTTGCTAATCCTGACTCGTATACCCTCGATGAAGATACTTCCCTGAGCATTGTCGTTCCGGGGATCTTGGCCAACGATACCGACGCTGATACCGGTAGCACGCTGACGGTGGTCGATAGCGATCCATTGGCACCTGGTATTCAGCCGCAGCAAGGACCGCAATTCGGAGCGTTGGTCCTCAACAGCAACGGCAGCTTCTCCTACGTCCCGCAGGCGAATTTCGCCGGGATCGATAGCTTTAGCTACCACGTCTTTGATGGGGTGTTGACCAGTACTTTGCCGGCGACGGTGACGCTACAAGTGAACCCGATCAACGATACGCCGATTTTTAGCATCCCAGCCATGGTGGACGTGCTGGAGGATCAAGGGAGCAGCGTTGATAGCAACGGCAATCAAGTTCAAGTTCCGGTGACCATCAGCGCGTTTGCGACTGGGGTACAAGCTGGACCGAGTGGGGCAACCGACGAGAACAGCCAAGACCTGAGTTTTAATGTCTCGGTCAAACATCCGGGGTTCTTTGAGGTGCTGCCGACGTTGGCTAAGAGCCAGGCTAACCCGACCCAGTGGGATTTGACCTTTACCTTGGCCAAGCAGGCGAATCGCGATTTTCCCAACGGCTTGGACAACCTGGTGGTTGTGACGCTGGTAGATAGTGGTTCGGGAGTGCCACCCAACAGCAATACCTCGGCCCCGCAGACCTTTTCCATCAATATCCAACCGGTGAATGATGCGCCGATCGCTGATAGCTTTGCGGCGACGGTAGAAGAGGATTCCACGACCGCCTATTCGGTAGCTCAGATTCTAGTCGGCGACGTGGCTGGTCCGCCGGCGGCGATCGATGAGGCCTCCCAGACGGTATCGCTGGCGGCAGTCGCGACTATCTCGACACAGGGCGGTAATGTCGTGGCTCAGTTCAGCGGCACGACCATCACGGGGATCACTTACACGCCACGGCCTAACTTCGTTGGCACCGATACGATCACGTATACGATCATCGATAACGGCAATCCTGCGGCGACCGGAACCGGTACCTTGACCATCCAGGTAACGCCTATCAACGACGCGCCGACATTCAGCGTCCCGTCGGTGATCCAAGTCGTCGAGGATCAAGGGAGTTTCGTCGATAGCAATGGACAGCAGGTGCAGGTACCGATCTCGCTCCCTGGAATCATCAGCGGGGTGAACGCCGGCCCAGCCAATGCTACCGATGAAGCCGGGCAGAGCCTGACCTTTGAGGTGGTGGCTCTGGAACCCAGTTTCTTCGAGGTACAGCCGACGATCGTTCGCAGCTTGACCCAACCGGATCTAGCGACCTTGAGCTTCACTTTGGCCAAGCACCGAAATCGCGACTGGCCACAGGGGACGAATAATCGGTTGACGATTGTCCTCCGCGACGACGGCTTGGGAACGGCCCCGCACGCTAACACTTCGGCGTTGGCCACCGTCTCTATCGATATCACGCCGGTCAATGATCCGCCTTTCACCGGTCCTTTTGCCCCGACGGTCGCCGAGGATTCGGCGACGATCTTCACTGCCGCCGAAGTGTTGCAGTTCGCTAAGCCCGCGGTGGTGGAGGCGATCGATGAGGCTACGCAAAGCCTGGTCCTTTCGCAAGTTGATCTCCGCAGTGCTCGCGGCGGGGTGATCAATCCATTCTTTAGCGGCCAGGCCATTACTTCCTTGCGTTACATCCCATCTTCGAACTTCGTCGGTACCGACACTTTCACCTACCGGATGACCGATAGCGGGAATCCGGCGTTGACGGCGGTGGGGACGGTGACGGTGACCGTCACGGCGGTCAATGATCCGCCGGTGTTCACGGCGGGAGCTGACGTAGCGGTCGATGAGGACAGCAGTCCCTATGCGTCAACCTGGGCGACCAGTATCCAGGCTGGGCCTAGCAACGCGGTCGACGAACTTACCGGGCCGCTGGCGCAGACGGTAAGCTTCGAAGTCTCGTCCAGCAATACTGCCTTGTTTGCGAGTTTACCTGCAATCGATAGCCAGGGAGTATTGCGGTTTAGCCCAGCCCGCAACGCCAACGGCGTGGCCGTGGTATCGGTGGTGGCGGTGGATTCGGGGAGCGGGGTAAGCCCCAACGTGAATCGTTCCCCGGCAGTCAGTTTTACCGTGAACATCCGCGCGGTTAACGACGCCCCGATCTTTACCCCGGGGGGCAATGTGACAGTGCTCGAAGATGCGGGTATGGTCAGTCAGGGGTGGGCGAGTGGGATCTTGCCAGCTGCTGGTTTGAGTCTTGTTCCAGCCGAGGCGACCGACGAAGCTTCCCAGTCGGTGTCGATGATCATCATCAGCAACTCCAACCCTGGGCTTTTCACCGTGGCGCCGACGTTGGCGGCCAACGGAAACCTTAGCTTTACTACAGCCGAGAACCAGCACGGCTCGGCGGTGGTCATCGCTATAGCCCGAGATAGCGGAGCCACCGGCTTGCCGAATGTCCATGAATCGGCACCGGCGACGTTCACCATCACCCTCAGTCCGGTCAATGATGCACCGATCGGCGGCACAGACCGCTATGCCACCTCGGAAGATACCGAGTTGGTCGTTGGTCCAAGCCAAGCTGTCACCTTGAACGATAGCGATCCGGATGGGGATAGTTTTTCGGTCGTACCAGGAAATGTCACTAGCCTGCATGGGGCAGCGGTGGTCCTCCAAGCTGACGGAACCTTCCGTTACGATCCGCGAAACGCTGCCGTCCTCCAGGCTTTGCTGGCTGGGCAAACGCTCGACGATACCTTCAGCTATCGCCTGGTGGATAGTCTCGGAGCCCAGAGTCAGCCGGTGATGGTCACGGTGACCGTCAGCGGGGTGAATGACCCGCCACGGGCGGTCGATGATATGTTGCCCGCTTCGCCCAACGCTACGACATCGCTCAACGTCCTCGCCAACGATATTGATCCCGATACCCCGATCAATCCAGCGACGGTCGAGATCGGGATTGTCCCCAGTCAGGGAGTCGCGAGTGTCGCCGCCAATGGTCGAATTAACTACACGCCCAATCCGGGTTTCCGTGGTACCGACAGCTTCACCTACCGAGTACGCGATACTTTGGGGGCTTTATCCAACGAAGCAACGGTGACCGTCCGCATCAATAGCGCTCCGGTGGCACTGGCGGATACGGCGAGCGTGCTGCAGGGAGGCACGGTGATCATTCCCGTGCTGAACAACGACACGGATCCTGATGGCAATAGCACCATCAATCCGAGCTCGGTGACTATCGTGGTCAGTCCAACAGTGGGCACGGCCACGGTGCAAAGCAACGGGACCATTCGCTTTACCGCCCCGCCAGCTTTTGGGGGCAACGTCAGTTTCAGCTATAAGATTGCCGATAGCTTGGGAGCCGAGAGCGCTCCGGCGACAGTGACGGTGGGCGTGGTTACCTCGCTCTATCAGAATCCAGCCAATCGCTACGATGTGAATAACGATGGCTTCGTGTCACCGATCGATGCTTTGATCGTCATCAATGACATCAATCGCAGCGGGGTCCGCGACCTTGGTCCTACCGACTTTGCCCCACCCCCGTATATCGATGTCAACGGCAGTAGTTCGGTCGAGCCGATCGATATCCTGCAGGTGATCAACTATATCAACCGCCAGAATGGTGGCACGGGTGAAGGGGAGGCGGTCGCGTTGGTCGTGCCATCGCTATCCGCGCCCTTAGCAGCCATCGCTACCACGCAGCGCGAGGTTGGCCTGGTTACTGCCGAACAGGTCCTGGAAACTGTGAGACAGCGCGTGGTCCGTCAGGTGGGCGAGCGGTTGATCGAGCTGGCCGTCGAGGCCTGGGAGCCTTCATCGGCTTTTCCGCTGGAGTTAGGCAAACGCGCCCGGTCGGCGGAAGCCAGCGAAGCAGCCCTCGAGTTGGCCTTCGGCCATGAGTTGGATTGGTGGGAGTAAGCGGCAGTCGTCGGGCGGGCTACCGCTGACGGCCTCACTGCCCAGCGGTGGTTGCCCGGCGCTCTTATGCCCGGTGGTTGCCGTTATTCAACGGTAACTCTTGGGGATTGCTCACAAAACGATAGCCGGCATCGCGGAGGGTGATGAAGTGCCGTGGGTTGGCTGGGTCTGGTTCGAAAGTTTTGCGGAGTCGCAGGATAAACTGATCGACACTCCGCGTTTGCATCTCGCCGACTAAATCCCAGACTTCACTGAGCAGTTCCTGACGCGAGATGACACGGCCTTCGTTCTCCGCGAAGTAGCGGAGCAATTGCAATTCTTTATGGGTTAGTTTGACCGGTTCATCCTGGACGCGTACTTCATAGGTTTCGAAATTGACATAGGCGTTACCGAAATAAATTTCGGTAAGCTTCCTGGGGGCGAACCTTTCATGATTATCTGGTCGTTGGTGCAATCGCAACAGATTGCGGACGCGGCTGAGCAGCTCATCGAGATCAAAGGGTTTGGTGAGGTATTGATTCGCTCCGAGATCAAAGCCCCGCGTGCGATCCTCGGGTAGGCTGCGGGCGCTGAGCATCAGCACGGGTACCAGGCTACCAGCGTCGCGGATACTTT
>JBILTQ010000471.1:0-3907 GCA_044371435.1 Pirellulaceae bacterium
CGCGGCCAGGTTGCCCAGATACGGGAGCTCGATCACATAACGTCCTTGCGACGGCTCGAGCGATGCTTGCAGGTTCATCGGTTGTTTGTGTTGGGAGATGTAAAGTCCACCGGGGCGCAAAACGCGGGCCACTTCGCGATAAACCGCTGGCAAATCATCGACATAGCAAGTGCTCACCGGCTGAATCACGATATCGAACTCTGATTCATCGAGCATCGGCATGGAGGTCATGTTGGCTTCGACCAGGCGGACATCGAACTTGCGTTCAGCGGCGACCTGGCGGTCCAGCTCCAGCATCCCAGGGCTGAGGTCGACGACGGTGACCACCGCCCCGGCTGCCGTGTACAGGGCGCTGTGACGACCACCGCCGGCCCCCAGGCACAGGACGCGTTGGCCGCGGATACTCTTACCCAACCAGCCGATTTCATCGACCCGCTTGAGCGGGTTTCGCAAATCGTCCTCGGTGGCCGGAGTAGCCAAGGCATGCCCGGCCCGAGCCATCCGATCCCAGGCGCGTCGATTCTGATCATAGAGACTCATCGTTGGCTCCCGATTCGGCGACGGAGTTCTCCAGCAACCGCCCTTCAGACCACAGGACAATCCAGATCGCGGCGGCGATCATATCCGCCGTAGTCCCTGGATTGCGGCGGTTGCCATCGCCGCGCAGGTAACTATCCAACTCCGTCCAGGCATCCAGCCACCGCTGAGCCTCCGCGGCGGGCACCCCCAGCACCGCTCGGGCCAAACGCTGGGCTGCGGCTACTTCTCGCGGCGTATTCTTCCTAGCGATTAAGCTATCGCCATCGCTCGCCAGTCGCTCCAACTGCAAGCGACGAATCGCCGTGAACCAGCCACAGCTCTCGGCGCCGTAGAGTTGCCGAAGGCGGGTGGCCATCTCGAAGATCTCACGGTAGTCCTCGACGTAGGCTTTGGCGATATCATCGCGGTGGGAGGCCAACCGCATCGCGTCGAGCAGATCTGCTGGGGCTGGATGACGCACATCCATGGCTGGGCTATCGCCCAGGCCGCCGGCTCGGCTGAGTCGAATCGCCTGATAGACTTGCTCGGCATCCGCAGCCGTAAGTTGGCGAAGGATAACTCGCAGTTCGGCATGCAACTCTTGGGCAAGCACCGAGGGAGCCTCGACGCTGGCAAGCGATGGCAACACCCAGGGTCGACGGCGAGCAGCCACAATCAACGGCGCCAACAACAGGACAATCCCCAGGTTAGTGTTCGCCTCAACCTCAACTCGCGTATCTTGGATACTCACCCGGACCAACGCTCCCATCGGCAACTGCGGATGGCGATCGACCGCCTCGCCGAAAATCCTGGCCGAGCGACGAAAATCTTCGTAGCTCATATCGTGGAAAGCAGCCCCAGGATAAACATTACCGGCCTTCGGCGCCGCCGCTTCCAGCAAGCAAGCAGCGGCGGTACAGGTCCCGAGCGTCCACGCCGACTCGGGGCGCAAACAGTCCAACTCGGATAACGACCGCTCGAGCAAGAATCGAATCGCCGGAACGACGCTGCTCATGGGCCGTCGCCTGACGCTGGCTCGTCGAGCAAGGCTGTCAGGTTGGCAATGACTTCGGGGCTTGCCTCTTCCATCACATAATGCCCGACATCCATCAACCGATCGACGCTCGCCTGCGGGAAGGCTCGCTGCATGCGTTCCAAGCAAGCCGGTGTGAAGCACCAGTCCTTCATCCCCCACACGAACCGGGTCGGTTTCCGGTTCAACGATGGCAACCGCCTTTCGAGTTGTTCCAACCTGGCCCAGGTCGGATGCGTCGGCCCGCGCGGGATGTCCTGCACGAAACGATCGATCGCCACCCGCGACGCGACCGAGGAATAGGGATAAAGCAAGCCTTGACGAACCGCCGGTTCCAGCCGCGGCAAGCGGTCGATCGCCATCCAAGTAGCCGCCCAGGCGAAGGCATTGGCATATCGGATTGCCCAACTTCCCAACCACGGAAGATGCCCCAGGGCAATGCGGCGTGGAATGAAGGGTGGCGGGAAGGCTGCCGTGTTGAGGATCAACAACTTGTCGACCCGGTCCGGGCGTTCGACCGCCGCCCCCAAGCCGATGGCACCACCCCAATCATGCACCACCAGCACGATATTCTTCAGATCCAAATCGTCGAACCAGCGGACGAGGTTGGCGGTATGCGTGGCCAAGCAGTAGGGATAGTCGGCTGGTTTGTCGCTCAAGCCGCAGCCTAAGTGATCGATGGCCAGGCAACGATAACGGTCGCGGAAGTGGGCGATGATGGAACGGTAATAGAAGGACCAGGTCGGATTGCCATGCACGCAGACGATCGTCTGCGGGCTAGCCGTCGGTCCTTCGTCGACATAATGCAACCGCCCCTCGGGCAGCTCCAGGTACTGGGAATCCAAGGGATACAACTCCCGCCAAGGCTCAGCCACCGGGCTTCCTTTCAACATCGAAACGCGCACATCCACCACCACCGCTGCATCTTACTCGGCCTGGGCCATTTCGGCACGGTCCCTCCAAAATTGCACCGCCTGATCCCCAGCGCGGCGATAAGCGGTGGCGACTTCCGCATCGGCCTGAAGCTGGACATCCTGCTCGATGGCGGTGAGGCTGGCTGTCAGCCATTGCTGGAACAACCCCACCGCTTCCTTGGCTATCCGCGGTTTCCCATCAAACTCGAAATAAAAAGGGGCTGTAGTCGCCAAGCGATAGGAGTCCTCGTAAGAGGTTACCACCCGGAGCACCAGCCAACCGCTGCGCTGGATCTTCAAGTCAGGGAAGCGACCGCGTCGGGCATGCTCCTCGAGCTTCGCTTGGTAGATAGCTTTGCCATTGAAAATGACATCGAGGTATTCGACCGGATCGCGAACCGTCAACTCCAGGTTCATATCCAAGTCGATCCCCTCCTGACCCTGCCCGTAGAAGATACTGCCCGGCGGTTGCTCGTTGACGGTGGCTTTCAACAACGGACCATTGGTCACCACGGTATGTCCAGCCCGAAGTTGCTGCCACCAGCGATCAGGCGTCGGTACTTCCGTCAGCGGCAGGAAAGCATAGACGCGGTTGTAGCCAAGGTAGGTGAAGGTCTTGCCGTCAAAGCCGGATCCGGCAGTCGGCGGCAAACGAAAACCGGCCTCGAGCATCTGCCAGTAAAGGAACTCGGCCAATCGCCCCAGCCCCTTCTTTCCGCGAAATCGCAACGGATCGGGTTGGAAGGCCGCGGGCGGAATGGGAAGGCTGCTGTCGGGCAAGAGATAGCCCGACAAGAGCTGGATACTATCGAGCTGTTGCGTAGCCAACAGCAGCGGCACGTCGCGGTCCCACGGTTTTGTCAGCTCGACATGGGCCGCTTCCTCCTTCGCCGCTTCGGCCAAAGCCCCCCAGGGCGAAGCTTCCTCCGGAACGGCGTTGGCCAAGCGATGGATCAGCAAACCTCCCTGGCCTGGCTTCGGGAAGTAAACACTTCCACCTTGAACCTGATCGAGCCGCGGCGGCGTGTTGGCCGCATCGCCTTGGTCCGCCGCGGGCGCACCCTTGCCGGGGGGGAACGCCGCCTTATCGGCCACCGAAGAGGCAACGCCATCGATCGTGGCCGCCAGGTCGAGGTCATCCGCCCGCATCCAACGGCGAGTGGTCTCGGCCGAGGCCGCCCCGAGCAGGTCACCGCTGTACCATCCCCACCGCCGCATCGGGCTCTTGCGCGGCACATAAACCTCATACCGGTTGCGCGCGTTGCGCTGCGCTTCGAAACCCGATCGCACATCGAGGAATTCCGGACCGCGGCGCACCATGAATTCGTACTTTCCGGGGGCGATCTTCAGGCGAGCCGTATCCTCCACCAAGATCTGACGGCCGACGACCAAAGCCCCCAGCGGTCGAGGGAAGCGTTGGAAGGGCTCGACGAATTCCAGC
>JBILTQ010000130.1:0-12967 GCA_044371435.1 Pirellulaceae bacterium
TTTTGCTTGAGCATCCCAGCTCCTGGTTTTTCCTCATCCTTTTCGAGAAAGAAAGTCCGCGATGTTGCATGCGGTGATCATGGCAGGCGGTTCAGGGACCCGTTTTTGGCCGGCCAGCCGCCAGTCGAAGCCTAAACAACTCTTGAAGATGGGAGCCAATCGGACCATGCTCCAATCGACCTTCGACCGCCTTCAAGGTTTGGTTTCCAGTGAACATGTCCTGGTCTTGACCAATGAGCAGTTGAGCGACGCTGTGCTCGACCAACTCCCTGAATTGCCTCAGGAGCATGTGATCGGCGAACCTTGCAAACGCGATACGGCACCCTGTATCGGTGTGGCAGCGTCCTTGGTGCAAGCCGCCGACCCCGACGGCATCATGGTTGTGATGCCCTCGGACCATGTGATCGAACCGCGCAGCGAGTTCCATCGGGCGATTCGCGCTGGTTATGAACTGATCGAGAAGAATCCGGAATTGATCGTGACCTTCGGGATTCGCCCCACTTATCCAGCCGAATCGTTCGGCTACATCCAACGCGGCGAAGCCATCGCGTCAGCGGCCGGGACCTCGACTTTCGAAGTGGCCCGTTTTCGCGAGAAGCCGGATCGCCAGACGGCCGAAGAGTACCTGGCCGCCGGGAGTTTTTATTGGAATAGCGGGATCTTCATGTGGAAAGCCTCGACCATCGTCGATGCCCTGAGCCGCTTTGAACCCGAAATCGCCGGTCACATCAGGAATATCGCCAGCGGGATCGGGACCACACGTTTTCAGGCGAACTTTCGCGAGCATTTCGAGAAGATTCAAGGTAAGTCGATCGACTTTGCAGTCATGGAGCGTTATTCGCCGATCGCCGTCATTGAAGCCCCATTTTCCTGGGATGATGTCGGAAGCTGGCAAGCCATCGCTCGTTTGATCCGACCCGACGGGCAAGGGAACGCGGTCGAGGGGCCCTACATCGCCATCGATTCCACCGGCATGATCGTTCGTACCGAGCAGGATCATCTGGTGGTGACCATCGGGATGAGCGAAACGATCGTTGTCCATACCTCGGATGCGACCTTGGTAGCGCCGAAAACTGAAGAAGAACGGGTCCGCGAGGTCGTCAAGCAGTTGACCGAACTCGGCCACCGTCAATATCTCTAGCAAACCACTTCTTTAGCAACCCATCCGGCTGAGCTGAGTCGCTGTTGAACGAAAATACCCTCGATCGCAACCTCGAACCTACCCCCTGGCCGTCGACCGGCCGACTGGCTGGGGTCGATTATGGTACGGTGCGGATCGGCCTGGCCATTTGCGATCCGAGCCGTACTTGGACGAGCCCGCTAACTACCTACCTGCGCCGATCGGAACCGCTCGATCGCAGCTACTTCCAAAAGTTGGCGGTCGACGAGGCTGTCCAGGGCTGGGTGGTCGGCCTGCCGATCCACTGCGACGGCCGCGAAAGCCAGAAGTCGCGTGAGGTCCGGGATTTCGCCGTTTGGTTGTCCAGCTATACCAACCTCCCCTGCCGATTTTTTGACGAACGCTTTTCCAGCCAACATGCGAACCGCCTGTTAGCCGAGGCTGAATTTACCCGTAAAAAAAAGAAAAACCGCATCGATCGCGTAGCCGCCCACCTCATCCTGGAAGCTTTCCTCGAATCCAACCGCTCTTCAGCACAAGACTCCTGGCAAGGTTTGGACTGAGCCCCGGGCACCGCCGATGTTCCTCGTTGGCAGCCCTAGCAAAATGAATGGTGTACGTGCTTGCTAGCCAGCAGACCGGCCGGACTCCCCAACGCTTTCTTCGAAAGGTCTTACCTGGCATGTTCGCTTGGAATAGAGATCGCCGGCGCCGTCAAACCTTGGCTGTGCCGGTGACCGCGGTCGATCATGCGGAACTGCATCAGCAGCTCTGGCAAGCCAGGCGATTATCCGTGGAACAACAAAGCACCCTGATACGTTGGATGCGGGTCTTTACCGCAGAGAAGCATTGGGAGGGCTGCCTTGGTTTGACGGTGACCAACGAGATGAAACAGGCCGTAGCTGCCGCCGCCGGACTGATGGTGTTGGGACATCGCGACTGGTACTTCGACCGAACGCAAACCATCCTCATCTACCCGAATGCCTACCTGGCGAAACTTCCAGCCAGCAGCCAGGCAGCGGGCATCGTCGGCGAGTTCCCCCGGGCCGGTGAGACGGTATACGGCGGTCCAGTCGTCGTCAATTGGAAGGATATCCAACGAGCCCGCTGGTCCCCCGAGGAAGGCCATCACCTGGTGATCCACGAGTTCGCGCATCAGTTGGACATGATCAATGGTCCGCAAGCCGACGGTTTGCCACCCTTGCTCGACCCAACCACCGAGCAGCGATGGCTAGCAGCTTTCACGGACGAATACCAATGGGCCCGGCGCTGTATCGAAGCCGGCGATCGGATCCTCCTGGATGATTATGGCTTGGTTAGCCTGGGCGAATTCTTCGCCGTGGCCAGCGAGCGATACTTTCAGACCCCCGAGGCGTTAGCCAGCTACCATCCGCAGGTCTTTCGATTGCTCGAGCAGTTTTATCGGATCGACCTACGCGAGTTTACTTAAACGTCGAAGTAACCATTCGAGCGACAGGGCGGTCCCGATCAAAGCCATCAGGCTCCCCATCAGACGCTGCTGAAAATCGTGATCGGGCGCTCCGGCTACTGTATTTCGCTGTTCGACACTGACAATCCTGGCAGCCAATTGGCTACGCCTGCCAGCCAATTCGAGTTTCGACGCGCCTGCCGAAGGCTCGCCGGCCCCTCCTTCCACCGGTTGCAGGGCCTCGGCAAAAGTCGCATAGTACATGCCTTGGGTCCTCTCGGTCAGCTCCCTTAACAATGGATCATTGCGTTGCGGGCGTTGGATTTCACGGGTTGGGATACGCACGGTAACTTGCTGACTAATCACCTCCTGGTCGGCCAGACTACCCACCGGTAACCGCAGTTCATAGGAGCCGGTCTGCTTCGCCAGGAACTGGCCGATGTAAGTTCCCAACTGATTGGGATCTTTCAAAGGAGTAAGCTCCAAGGGGGTGGCTTTACCATTGGGATCGATCAACCGAGCCGCCGCGGAAGCAACCAGCAACGGCTGGAACTGTTCATCGCGGAGAACGGCCCGCACGTTCACCTGCTCTCCGACCAGAGCTTCTTGCTTGTCCACCAACAGCAAGCCGCGATCGGAATCACGCAACAACCGCGACTGGGAGGCCCACCGAACCAGCTTGGTGTAGTACGTATCAAAGTAATCGTCGCTCAATTGCCGTAAACGCCAGATTTCACCGCTCCCCTGAGCGATAACACGGCCCGCTCCATAAAATTGCGTCGCCAGGAAGATGGGGAACTTACCTTCCAGGGCCGTCGCCGGGTCGGAAAAATAGGCCAACGGAAGGGCTCCGGGTTTCGGTTCGTAGCTCGCATAAAAACTGTAGACACCGGTAAACCGCGACCATAAATCGCGGCTCTCTTCCGGGTTTTCCGAAAGCTCCAGAAAATCGACGGTACGGGCATCTTCACTGAATTTCAAGGGCCAGACACTTTCGCTCTCAAAGCGTCCCATCGAGACCAACCGCGTTCCGCGACCATTGAGCACCATCGGGGAGAGGTTGCGCAAAATCTCTGCCCGCCGATCCCCGTTCCCACTCGTCCCCGTCCACTTGGGAGACGCGACCGGGCCCAACACCAGGATCAGCCCCCCGGCCTGCTGGGCGACCCACTTCTCCAGGACCTCCAACTGAGGCACCGAAAGACTCATCCAGTCGGCGTCGAACGCGATCACACAATCGTATTGGGCCATCTCGGCCATGTTCGATGGAAAGGCCGTCAACAATTGGTCGGCTTCCTGCGACATTCCAGGCGTCCCCGTCTGCAGAAAGACATGCGATTGGACGGCTTGATCGCGGAATAACAAATTACGCACGAACTGATACTCACGAGTCGGACCACCAGCCAGGATCAAGACCGTGGTCCGAGGCTCGACGACGCGAACCTCGGTATCCAACTGATTATCCTGCTGGTTCGAATCCTGAGGGGGCGGCAGGAGTTTGACGTCATAGACCCAGGATCCGATCTCGCGAGGCTTGACGTCAAAGTAAACCGGGGACAACGCGTTACCATCGTTGAGTTCTACTTGCAACTCCTCCTCGATCGTCAGATTCCCGGCTTCGGCACCACTCGCCCGACGCCGTAATTGAACCACACAACTCTTGCCTTGCAGACCGGAAGCCTGCAGCAACGCGGTCAAGCGAAAGCGATCGCCGGGATAAACCCGTTTCGGGGCCTCGACATCGACGATGCGCGCATTGACGGGATCTTCGGCCGAGCCTACTCCGATCGCATAGAGTTTGACGTTCGACGCCCCCGCCGCACTCACTGTCCCCACCGGATCGACGCCGGCGTTGCTTTGACCGTCGCTCACCATCACAATGGCAGCCAGCGGATTCCCTCGTTCCTGCTCGAGGATCGCCTGGACGGCGTCCCCTAGCCTGGTTTCAATGCCGGTAGCCATCAGCTGGTTAGACCAGTCGACTTGGTTCAAGTCGTCGCCGGGAAGCTGCTCTACCTTGGGGTTACCCGACTGGGCAGCCAGGACTTCGGCCGCAGGCGGTGACCAACTCCCGAGAGAGGCGAGCGGCAAGTCGGAGCCGCGAAGGAGGGCAGTAGCGATAACGACAAGGGCTACGATCAGCAAGACGACCCCCGCCAGAATCAGGTAGGGCCAGGCTGGAGCTTTCGAGCCGCGGATGCGGAAACTCAAGCCCACTCCCAAAGCCATGATCGCCACGAGGCCAAGAAAACTCCCCAGCCAGACCACCCGGCTCACCCAATACCACAACTGGGTCAGCACCGCCGAACGGTCCTCGTTCGCTGCCAGGTCTTGACTCGGTTTGGTCAGCGAAGCGAAAAGCGTTGGCCGTTGGAGCTGATCAAAGCGATACAAATGGACCTCATGTTGCTGCTGCAGTTCCGCCAGAAATGGTGACTCCCTCAGAAAATCGATGGTCGCTTCCATCCGGCTGGGCGCTCTGCCCCCGAGACCTTGCTGGTCGATCGGCAAGGACATACTGAGCGACGTATCGACCAACACAGCGACGCGCGACGGACGAATGATTGTTTGTTCGGCTCGCCGCTGGAAATCTAAAAAAAACAACGCGATCCCCAACAAGGCGGTCAAGCGTAACCACAGCAGGGCCCAGCCGAGCCCTCGAGGCAGTTCGATCCAATCGCGTCGATACCAATAAACCACATAGCCGACGATCGTGACCATCACGACCAGCATGATCAACCAATGCCACCATTGGTCCATCACTTCAAATCGCATGGGTTGGATACTGATGCCGGATTCTTTCATGAGACCGTTTTCGCTCCCGACACCCGCGGCAAATGGTAACTGGCGCTCCACGCCAGGAATTGCTCGACCAGCAACATTCCAACTAGGAGGGCGAGCAGCAAGCCTTGACGATTGGTCAAGCCGGCAAAGGCGGCCGTCGAAGCGATCGAGTCGACGGTACGGTACTTGAACTCCACCGGTTGCAAACCGGATTTCAAATCCGCCACCGTGATTTTCTTGAGTTCACCCTCGGCCGCAGGAGCATTCCGGGCAAAACACTGGACCTCTCGCAAGCCTTGCAGGCTGGTATTCCAGATCTCGGTCACTCCAGGACTCAGGATGGCCGCCAACTGCTCTTCGTTCATCTGGATCGGATCCGGCTCGAGCGTCAATCCGAGGATCGGATCCTGCCGCGGTTTACCCACGGCGGTGAAGGAAGGCCGCGTCCCTTGCCGGTATGCCTTGGCCAACACGACCTCGGCCTCCGGCAACATCTCGCGCGAAGAAAATTTCCAGTCGATCGGACTGCCTACCGGCGAGGCGGTCGAGGGAGACCGAAAGGAGGCCAGATAGCCCATCGTCTTCAGCACCCCGACCACGAAGGTGGGGTCCTGCGGCCAGTTGGTCCAGCTGGGATCGAGCGCCGTACCGACCAGAATGATTCGGCCATCACCATATCCGTAGTCGATCATCAAGGGATGACCATCGCGAAGCTGCACCACGTCACGCCACCGAGTATCGGCTGGCAAGCTTTCCGCCGCCACGCCCGCTGAGGGAGCCTTGCCAAGTTGCACATAACGCGACACCCGCACCAAGGGAAAGGGAGTCGCCCCCAGTCCCAACAGCGGCCCAAAGATCGGATGGTCCGTGGCCAGGATATCTGGCCCCGCCGCCTCGGACGCAGCAACAGGCAACTCGACCGTACCGACCAGCGGAACCGGCAAGAATCCTTCCCCTTGCCGATACCATTCCCGATTGCATCGTTCGTAATCCGCCGGAGAGAGAGCTCCCCCCAGAAAGACCGCCATCCCTCCGCCGCGCCGCACGTATTCCTCGAGATTGGAGACAGCCCGCGGGTCTAGACTCCGCACATTCAGCAAAGCGATCGCCGCGAATGTCTCGAGTGTCTCCAGGGTAGTATCGCGAAGGAAGGCCGGTGTTTCGGTGACGGGACGCCAGCCCGTTTTGGTCATACCACCCGGATTCAACGTCGCGTTTAAATAAAACGCGCCGCGACGACTATCGTCTCCATCGATCACCAATAAGGGCTGCCCCTCGACAATCTCCAGCACGCTGGCGATCGAGTTGTCGTCGACCAAGGCATCGTCGCCAAGGCTGGCTTGAACAACCTGCGAACCCGGTCGCGAAAAGACGACTTGAAATCGGCGTGAGACGGTTTCCCCGGCCGGGATCGCCTCGATCACTAACGCGGGCAAGGAGAGCTCCTCGCCGGAAGCAAAACGATCGGGCCGAGGGACATCACTGTCCTGGCGATTCTCGAAAATCCGCAAGTTGACATTGACGTTCCGCTGGGGCGATTGCCCCGTATTGCGTACTTCCAACCGCATCATCACTGGCACACTGGCTGCCAGGACCTCCTGATCCGGTTGCAACGACACCATCGTCAGGTTTTCGCGAGCAGTCGCAGCGCAGTCGATGAACTGAAAGGTGGCCTTCGCGGAACGCAACGATTCCAACGCAGCGCGAACCTGCTGCGGTTGACGCCAATCCTTGTCGCGGAAATCGCTGACCAGATAGACGATCGCCTCCTCATCCCGCGCCTGCCGCAGCAGCGGTTCCACCATTTGTAACGCTGGCGCCGGCGACAACTCCAACCCTGTGGGGACGCCGCGCTGCAGCGGCTCCAACAAGGCGGAGACATCCCTGGGCACGGTCCTGGCCAGCACATCGGCCACACTGTCGACCGGCACCGCGCTGGTGGCAGCCTCGCCACCAGCCGCAGCCGTAGCCGAGTGAAACCGGGCCGCGCGACTGTATCGCAGGATCGTCACTTGATGACTGCCCCGTTCCCGCCCCAGGGATTCCAGAAGATTCTGCAGCGATTTGACCCCAAGCTGATAAGCCGATACCCCCTGGGCCGTATCCCCCATGGAGAGGCTGTCATCCAACAAAACGTAATGGTGGGTGACGGTCTTCCCGAGCATCGAAAGCCAACGGGCACCGGTTACCCACTGCGCGAGCAGGGCAACGAGCAAGGCCATGATCAGCATCCGAGAGACGAGCAACAAAAATTGCTTGAGCCATACCCAGCGGCGATGCTTGCGATAGCTTTCGAGCAGGAACTCCATGGCGGCCCATGGCTGCCGATGATGGCGCAACAAATTGATCAGATGCACCAGCAACGGTACCAGGACCAGCAAGAATCCCCAAGTCAGTGGCTGAAAAACAAATTGCACGTGCTCGACCTTGTCTAACGCTTTCGCATGTGGGCCATTCGCGCGACCAAAAACGCCGTCAAGGTTGCGTCCATCGGTTGGCTGGTTCGTGTCAGTTGATAATCGATTTTCGCGGAGGCACAACTGCGGCGAATGCGATCGAGGAATCGCTGCAAAGCCTCGAGATAGCCCTCTCGCAGAGCTCGCGGATTGCAAGCCAAAGCTTCCATCCCCTCCATCCCTTCAAAACGCGTCGGATCATTGAAAGGGAAGTCAAGTTCGTCATCGTCCAGCGTATGAAAAACCAGGCAATCATGCCCAGCTTGCTGAAGCCCAGCCAAGCCCTTCAAAATCGAGGCATCGCCTCCGAGGAAATCGGTGATCAAAACCATCAAGCTCCGCCGCGGGTAACTGGTCTGCACCTCTCGAAACACCGCCTTGAGATCGGTCTTTTCCTTGGGTGACGATTGCTCGAGCGACCGAAAGATGGCGTTCAGATGTGACTGCCCTGAACGCCACGGCAATTTGCTGCGAACGCGCGTATCGAAGAGTGTCAGCCCAACCGCATCCTGCTGACGCAAAGCCAGATAAGCCAAACAAGCCGCGATAGTCGCCGCATAATCGAACTTGGTCGATGAGCCTCGACCATACTGCATACTCTCCGAGGCATCCACCAGCAGGGTACAGCGGAGATTCGTATCCTCTTCGTACTGCTTGATATACAGGCGATCCTGCCGAGCCCATACCTTCCAATCAATATGCCGTAAATCATCCCCAGGGACGTACTCACGGTGCTGTACGAACTCCACCGACTGCCCGAAATACGGGCTGCGGTGCATGCCGGACAAGAAGCCATCGACGATACGCCTGGCGCGCAGCTCCAGGGGCGTTATCCGCCGTATCGCCTCAGGATGCAAATATCTTCTGGAATCGGGCATCGCGGAGCAGTTCGTCTTGTTCGGTAGGCGTTTGTTCAAGGATCCGATCGATGATATCGTCGCTGCGCAACCCATCGCTCTCAGCGGCGAAGTTGACGTTGATACGATGACGCAAGACCGGTTTCGCCAAATACTGGATATCCTGCGGATCGACGTGGGAACGCCCAAGCAGCGCGGCTCGCGCCTTGGCGCCGACGATCAGGTATTGGACGGCTCGCGGACCAGCCCCCCAACCAACCTGCTCACGGATAAAATCGGGAACCCCGGGCTGGGTGACGCGTGTCTGACGCACGATAGCCAAGGCATAACGAATGATGTTCTCGGCGACTTCGATCGTCCGCACGAAATCCTGCAATTCCATGATCTCGGGACCGGCAATGACCTGCTCGGCTTTCTCGCCGAGCACCCCCGTCGTCCGCCGAGCGACCTCGAACTCTTCCTCGAAATTGGGATAGTCCACCAAGACCTTGAACATGAAGCGATCCTGCTGGGCTTCGGGTAAGGGATAGGTCCCCTCCTGTTCGAGCGGATTTTGGGTCGCCAGGACGAAGAACGGTTCGGGCAACTCATGTCGCTGTCGACCGACAGTAATCTGACGCTCTTGCATCGCTTCCAGCAAGGCGGCTTGTGTCTTAGGTGGCGTGCGATTGATTTCATCGGCTAAAACGACGTTGGCAAACAACGGCCCCTCCATGAAGCGGCGTTCGCGCGAACCAGTCGCTTTGTTTTCCTCGATGATATCCGCCCCCGTAATATCAGCCGGCATCAGATCCGGCGTGAACTGAATGCGGCTAAAGGTGAGGTTCATGGTCTTCGCCAAGGAACTGATCATCAGCGTCTTAGCGAGCCCAGGTACCCCTTCCAGCAAACAATGCCCACGGCTGAAAATACTGATCAAGAGTTGCTCGATAACTTCCTGCTGACCGACAATCGCTTTCGACATCTGTTCTAAGATGCGTTGGCGGGCCGCCTGAATCCGATCGAGTTGGGGATGGCTGCCGGGGTTGCTAATCATCCTGGGAAGTGTCCTCTCTAGTGAACTATTACCTGGGTTGTGGTTGCGGGATTTCGTTGCGGAACAACCGATCGAAATAATCAGCAGCGCTCGGAGGCAGGTTGGATTCGACCCCCGATTGTAGCCGTTGGAGAAGGTCCGCGGGTGTTTGCGACTCTAGTTCCGACCGCTCGATCTTACCGATTTCCCGAACATCGTCGCCCGGTTCCGTCTGGCGATCCGCTCCCGGTGGCCGCCAGCTTACCTCTAAATCCGAACCGCGATACTGGAGACGCAGGCTGCCCGGCCCCAGTCGCAACTGGCTTTGAAACTCGAGCCCGCGCACCGAATCCAAATAATCGTTGGCGTACAGCAGGCTCCCATCGCGAATATCCAACAAAGCCATCGAACCGGTTTCCGCTGGAATCTTCCCCCCGGCCTTGAATCGCAAGGGACGCACCAGGCTGACGATCGGCGAACTCCGCAACTGCGATAACGGGAACAGATAGTCGTAGATCATGCGCGGTGCCTCCCACAGCGGGCGACCATCCTCCACCCGCAAAGCGATCATCGGCCCGCGACAACGCAACGAATGACTAGTCTCTTCGGTCCGCACAAAATCGGCCAAGCCGAACGCAGTCCCCTCCGTCATCACCAAGAGGAGCTTGCCAAAACGCTCGACGGCCAAGCTCTTCAAGGTAAGCTTGGCAGGCAAGGCCATCGAATGGACCTCTTCCTTGGCCCCCTTGAGATCCCAAAAAACAAGCTCACCCTTGGGAGAAAGCGCCACCATTTGACCATCCTGGCAAATGTTGGCCCGAAACTCGGAGCTGAAGTCCCGCTCGAGCAGCGTCTCGCCACTGACCGCATCCCAAAGCTTGAAGAGAAAATGTTCGTCCTCTTTGCGGTTGTAGTAAGTGCTCAAGACGTGGCGGCCGAAAGAGCACCACACTTCGAACTTATCGGACCAATCCTGAACATCCCTGAGCTTGCCATCGCGGGCATCGAGGATGGTGCGTTTGAAATTTTCGGTGTCGAGCACCACCAGCGTGTCCCCGTCCTGAACCATCCCAGGCAGCGTGCCAAAGCCGGAACGACTCCACCGCCGCCCGCCGGTCCGCGGATCAAGCGAGATCACCTGACCGTTGGCCGCAACCAGGATGCCGGTTCTTGTCGCCGGACCCACCGCGAATCCCTTGCGATTCTTGTACCGCCGCTCGCCCCAACGCATTTCCGTCCGAGGCGCTCCGGGAAGCTCATTCCGCGATCGCGGTCCCAGGTTGCCCCCCCCCATATCCTCGGGAATACTTCGCCCAAAAGCCTCCCGCCAAATCAGCGATTCAGGGGCATTCTCATTGAAGGCTTCGATGGCTTCCGACGCCCGCAGGGAGTCCATCGCGATCAACTCACGCTGAGTCTCGATCACCACGATGCTATCGATCACATGGGCGGTCGGTGGTACCCCCCCTTCGAAACGGCTGTCGAGCTTGGTCGTCAACCGCTGCTGCCCGGTCGGTCCAAGGAGATCGATCGAGTTCTGCTGAACCGTGATCGACCAATCCTCAAGGGCCCCACCCACCCGCTGCTTGACCTGACACAGCACACCGCCGAAGACCGGAAGCAAGGGGCGCTCCAAAGGTTTGACCTGAACCTCGATGCCAGCCCTCGGCCAAGCCTCCAAACCACCCAGCCAGCGGACAAAGTCCTCTCGGTTGGGCAAGGCCTCCTGAGCGGATGGTAATCCGCGTCCCCCCGACCGCTCGGCCCGCTGCTGCGGCTCAACCTGGATCTCGTCCAGGCCGCGATCGAGTTCGGCTGCCAACGGGACAGTCGTCAGCCAACGCCCCAACTGGTTATACAGGCTGAATCGCAACTCCTCGGCCCGATGAAGCAGCGGGTCCGCACGGACCGGCAGCCGCCGGGCATCGTTCAGCCCAGGCGGACGATGGTTGCCGGCAACTTCCAACACCTCGCCGATCGTTTGCTCGGCGATCAACCAATCCCGATCTTCGATCCGGCGAGCCGCATCCGCCAATCGACTTTCTGCGGCCATCGGCAACCAACGAAAATCATCGAGCGGACGACTTTTCAACAACGTCGGCTTACCGCCAATTCCCTGCGGTAACCGCGGTGCGATCAACCGTTCAATCGCGAGCCGATCCTCCGCCGCGGCCGCTTCCCATGCCTGAGCCAGCTTCGCCGCGATCCACAGGTCATGGCGAACTTGCAGGTTGGATTCGGGCTCGATCGTCTCCGATGCGAAGGAACCATAAGCTACCCCTTGGGCATGGCTGTCGATCAACTCCAAGAGCTTGGTCACCCCTCGGACATATTCCCCCTGCCGCAACATCCCATCGATCACCGATACCAGATAGACCGAGCGCTCGGGGCCGAACTGGATCAGCTCTTCATACTCGGCAACCCGCGAGGCGTACTTTTGAAAGTCCTGCTGGAGGGCCATCAAAGCTACTTCCTTGAGCAGGAATTGAACTTCGGGGTCATCGCGATGCTCGCGGTAAGCGCGCTCGATCACATCCAAAGCCTCCGATATTTTTCCCTCGGCCAGCAGCACCTTCCCCTCCCGCTGCAATCGGCCACTCGACCCGACATTCTGCGCGAACTCCAGATCGATCTCGGCCCGCAGACGATCACGAATCGAAAAAGCCGCCAACTCGACCGGACTCAAGGAGATCAACTGATCGGCGGTTGCCACTAAATTCCCCAGCGGCTCTTTGACCCGGATCCGATCGACGATGCTTCCCGTCTCCAGGTCGATCTCCAGGATCTCCTGGCTGGTCATCGGCAAGTAGTAGCGTCCCCCGTCGCGAACGCCACGACCGGCCACACGCCCAAGGCCCGCCAAAGCAATCGGTGAAGCCCACAGCTTGGCCCCATCGATGGCCTGCACGCAAGTTACTAGCTGGTCCTGAATCAGCAGGACACGATCGCGCCAAATCCCAGCGACATAGAGAGCGTTGCTGCGAGGAATCTCCCAGAGCTTGCTGCCGCTAAACAGATCGAGAGCGTAGACCTGATGCCCGTCGCAGGGTGCATGAATGACACAACCGCCCGACACGATCACGGCAGCCTCCGCCGAGCGCAACTGCAGCGGCTGGAATTCCCCCCCCGTCGCAGTGCCCCAGGCATTGAACTGGTTGATCGCCACCGCCTCGGGAGCCTGCTCGTAACGGTGAGCCCAACAAAGCGAACGCGTTCCTCGATCGACGGCCACCAACTGGCCGCTGAGGGTCGGACACAGGATGCGATCGCCTGCGATGGCCGGACTGCAACTGAGGTTTCGGCGCA
>JBILTQ010000472.1:0-3900 GCA_044371435.1 Pirellulaceae bacterium
ACGCGAAGCCAAAAAACTTCGGGAAGCGGAAAAGAAGCGCGAGCAAGCGGCGGCGGCGATCGAGAAAGCTGACATCGTTCCCGCCCCCACCTTCCCAGAGACCAGGTACTGCCTGGGGTCGATGGATCCGCAATCGGGCTATCGCTTGCTGGTGACGCTGACCAGCCAGGGAGCCGGGGTAGAACGGATCGAACTCGTCGAGCAAACCAAGCCGGGGAAGATGCGGTATCGTTCTTTGGCGGCTCGTGGAGCCTACCTCGGGTACCTTGCGCCGACTCCCGAAGCCGAAGGTTTACGGCTGCGATCGATCCCTCCGGGCTCCCCAGCTGCTTTCGCCGAGCCGATCGACGGTGAAGGTCCGGCGGGCTTGCGGGTCGGCGACCTGCTCCTCCAAGTCGATGGTCTCCCGCTGGCTTCGGAACTGGAGCTGGAGAAAATCCTAAGTCAACGCAAGCCTCAGACGGTCGCCAAACTGCGGGTGCGTCGCGAAGCCAACGACGGCGGTCCTCGCGAGTTGGAATTGAACGCCACGCTTTGTGAATGCCCGCTAGACATCATCCGCATGCAGGACGACCTGCCGCGGGAAGAGATCCCGGGGAACCTGAGCCGACCATCGCTGCTGACCAGCCTCTCGGCTACCGACGGGATTGAAGCCACCCCCGCCGACGAAACCCTGCCGGGCCTGGAAGCCACCCTGACCGAAAATTGGTCGATGAAGCCGCTCGAGGTCGATAGGGGCGTCGGCGTCGAATTCTCCCTTCCTCTGCGAAGCTATCTCGCGGCTAGCGGCATCGGCGCCAACCTGGAGTTGGTCAAACGCTACCGACTGCAGCAAGCTTCGACCCCTTCGAGCACTGGGCTGACTCGGGAGGAGGCCGCCTACCATTTGGATGTCGAGACCTTGGTTCGCAATCTCGATGATGTCGCCCACAGCGTCGCTTTCCGCCAGGAAGGCACTAACGGTTTAACGCTGGAAGCCTGGTGGTATGCGATCAAGCTAAGCCAAAATTTCTTTGGAACGGCTGGGGCCAGGGATGTAATGGTCGCTCGCAAAAGCGGACCTCATGAACTGATCTCGCGCCGCACCATCCAGGATTATTCCAAGGCCCATCCCGACCAACCCGACAACCCCTTCTTCGGTCCGGATTTTCCGCTCGACAAACGCTCGTTCAATTACCTCGGGGTCGATCAACAGTACTTCACCACCGCCGTCCTTGCCCATCCGCAAAGCCCCCAAGCCCTCGATGACTTGGCCCAAGGGGCCACCCGCTCGGTAGCCGATTTGACGAAATCGTTGAATTACAAGGATATCGGGACCAATGTCAGTTTCTGGTTTGACACCGGTAAGGAAAGCGTTGCCCCGGGGGGCGAGTTGGCCCGTCGCTATCAAGTCTTTGCCGGTCCCAAAGACTCTACCCTCCTCGAAACCTATGGATTGACCGGCTCGTTGTATTTTGGCTGGCCTATTTTCGAGTGGGTGGCGAAGCCGTTATCGGTGATTCTGCATACGTTCTACAGCGCGGTCCGCAATTACGGGATCGCCATCATCATGCTGACGATTCTCGTCCGCAGCTGCATGTTCCCGCTCTCGCGCCGAGCTGCCATCATGGGTCAACGGATGCAGGAGATGCAGCCGGAGATGAAGCGGATCAATGAGCTGTACAAAGACGATATGAACAAACGCGGACAAGAGATCCAGGCGCTCTACAAGAAGTACAAGCTGAATCCGATGGCCAGCTGCCTGCCGGTCTTTATCCAGATCCCGATTTTCATCGGCTTGTACCGCTGCGTTTCCACCGATATCGCCCTCCGCCAGCAACCGCTCATCCCCGGGTTGGGGTGGTGTTCCAATTTGGCGGGACCCGACATGCTGGCGAGTTTCCCGAGTTGGGTGCCTGATTTTATCGCTGGCAAGGGGACTGGCTGGTTTGGTCCCTACCTGAATCTGTTGCCGATCATCACCATCACCCTGTTCATCATCCAGCAAAAGGTCTTGATGCCCAAAGCGACCGATGAGCAAACGAGGATGACCCAGCAAATGATGATGGTCATGACCGTCTTTATGGGGGTGCTTTTCTTCAAAGTTCCAGCCGGTCTGTGCATCTACTTCATCACCTCCAGCATTTGGTCGCTGGTCGAAAGACGCTTGATCAAGAAATTCACACCGGCGATGCCGGTCGGAGCCGAGGTCGCCGCCGTCAGCGCTCCGGCCATCGCGTCACAGAACCCGCGTCCCAAGACCAACACCAAGCCGCCGGAAACGATCGCGGATGTCATGGACAGTTTGAAGAATCTGTGGAATCAACGCCGGCCAAGCGCCGACGCCAAGCCCCCCGTTGTTCCCCCCAGTGCCCGCCGCAAGCAACGGAAAAAAAATCCATAATCGCCAGACTCTCAGGCAGAGCGTCTAAGCATCCGCGGCCGCTCCCCTTGTTTACCGGGACTCTTCCAACGACTCGCCAAGCCCAAGCTCCTTCCTGCTGGCAGCACCTCGATCACCTGCGGAAGCAGGTGCGGCACACTGCCTTGGCTAGCAAAACGCCCGTTTAAACCAGCGATCGGTTCAGCCAAGCCGGTTTCGTGCGGTCGCTCAGGTTCTTCTCTTGCGTTCAACCCCGGGTTTTTGCTACCGACACAACCGAGTTGGTTTTTCCGCACCCCTCTTGGAGCACGCCACCGTGCAAAACTACCGTCCCAGGCGCCGTTGCCGTCAGTTCCGCTCGACACTCGGATGGTTCGCGTGGATCATGGGTATGGCATGGCTCACGGGAGTCATCGGTCGATGCCCCGAGGGTTTGCGAGCGCAAGCCCCCCCGCCCTCGGCCGCCCCAGCAGCCTCGGTCAAAACCCCGCGTGCCCCGCAAGCCGACTGGATCTGGGTAGCCGACGTGCCGCTCGACCAGGTCCCACGGGGCAGCGCCTACTTTCGCAAGAGCATCCAGTTCTCACTGCTGGAAAAGGCCCAGTTGCAGATCGGGGCCAACGACGCCTACGAACTGTACATCAATGGCCGCCGCGTGGCCAGCGACCAGCTTTCCGAGCAAATCAAGACGCTGGATATCACTTCGTACGTTCGACCGGGTAACAACGTTTTCGCCATTCGCGTGGAAAACACGCGAGGCTCGACCGCGGGGCTTTTTGCCAGACTCTACGTCAAGCCTCGCAACGAAGGGTGGCGAGGCCTGGGAACCAGCGAAACCTGGTTGGCCTCGAAAACACCGACCAGCGGCTGGCAACTGCCGGAATTCGATGATCGCCCATGGAAAAACGCCAAGCTCCTGCAAGAGCCCAGTTCGGTATCGGTTCCGATGCAGACAGTCGCCACTCATGTGCGACTGCGCGACGAGGCCGCAACCGAGGAAGGCGTCAAGGTCGCCAATCAACTCCCCACCACTTCGAACCAGGGACGCTTTACCGCTCCCCAAGGTTTCACCGTCGATGAGCTGTTGAACCATGAGGACACAGGTTCCTTGATCGCGATGGCCTTCAATGAGTTCGGACATATCGTAGCCTCGCGCGAGGAAGGCCCGCTGCTGCTGATTTACGATGCGAACAAGGATGGGATACCCGAGAAGGTTCGCGAATACAGCGACAAGGTCAAAAACATCCAGGGCATCTTGCCGCTCAATGGCGATGTTTTCGTCACGGGAGACGGCGAGCACGGCAATGGGCTCTATCGTCTGATGGACCAGAACCGCGATGGAAAACTCGAGCAGGCGTCTTTGATCGTGCGTTTCCGCGGTCAGCCTGGCGAGCATGGAGCCCATCAACTGGTGCTCGGGCCGGACGGCATGCTTTACGTCGTGCTCGGCAATCACGTCCAGGTCGATGGACCGGTGGATGCCAAGAGCCCCTATCGCGCCATCTACGAAGGGGACCTCGTTCAACCGCGGGAAGAAG
>JBILTQ010000473.1:0-3898 GCA_044371435.1 Pirellulaceae bacterium
CAGCGAATACCCGGCCCAGCGGCCGTCGGCCACCTGGCTCTGATCCGTTCCGCGATCGACGATCTCCCAGCTCTCGGCCCACTGTCCGGCGTCGGGTAAGGCTTTGTGAAGTACGGTTTCCAAACGCCGCCCACCCCACAGGTACGAGCGAAACAAGGGGGTAAAAAAGAGCGGCTCGAGCATCGACATTAGGCGGCTTTCTTCCCGGTGGCATCCGACTGGTTCAGCTTATTGTAAAGCGTTTTCAAGCTGATCCCAAGCTCTTCGGCTGCAGCCACCTTGTTGCCGGCATGGCGTTCGACCGCCTCGTGAATCGCCAGGCTTTCGACTTCCCGCAGGCTCATCGGCCCCAGCGTCCTTAATTCCTTGCGCAGACGCCGGTCACCAAAATGCCGGGGCAAATGGTCAGGGAGGATCGGGGGAGCATCGCAAAGGATCGTAGCGTGCTCGATCACATTCGCCAATTCGCGCACGTTGCCCGGCCAGGCATGGGCTTGCAAGGTTTGCAGGGTTGTCTCATCGAAGAGTTTCTCCAAGCTACCGTGCTCTGGACGAAAGCGAAGGTAGAGGTGCCGCGCCAGCTCGGGGATATCCTCGATGCGATCGCGAAGGGCGGGCACGCGGATTTCGAAGGTATTGATACGGAACATCAGGTCCTCGCGGAATTGCCCGGCTTGGACCATCTGTTCCAGATCGCGGTGGGTAGCGCAGACGACGCGAACATCGACTTTCAGCGACTCGTTGTCACCTACGCGGCGGATATCGCCGCTCTCCAGGACCCGCAGCAGTTTCGCCTGCATGGCCAGTGGCAGTTCGCCGATTTCATCGAGAAAGATGGTGCCGCCATCGGCGATCTCGAACAGCCCTTGCCTTTGCGAGTCGGCGCCGGTGAAGGCGCCTTTGCGATGACCGAAAAGCTCACTTTCGATGAGGTTCTCCGGCAAGGCACCGCAATTGATAGCGACAAACGGCTTATCGCGACGGACGCTTTGCTGATGTACGGCTCTTGCGACCAACTCCTTGCCGCAACCGGTCTCACCACGGATCAAGACGGTGCTGCTAGTCGGCGCGACTTTATCGATCAGGCGTTGGACGACTTGCATCGAGGGATGATGGCCGATGAGCGCCGGAGCTGTCCGTTGGTTCTTGGATTGCCGCTGCAGCGCCACATACTCCCGTTTCAACTCGCGACGGGCTGCGACCCGTTTAAGCAGTGCGTCCAACTCCGACAGTCGGCATGGTTTGGATAGGTAGTCGATCACCCCGAACCGCAGGGCCTCGACGGCCGTTTCCAGAGACTGCTTTCCGGTAAGCACGATCGCCTCGGTGGTCGGCGACAAGGTATGAGCCCGCTTGATAACCTGAATACCATTCATCCCGGGCATGTCCAGATCTACCAGCAAGCAATCGAAGACTTCGCGTTCCAGGGCGGCCACCGCGGTGAAGCCATCGGGACAAACCGTCACGCGATGACCCATCTGAGGCAACTCCAACCGCATCAATTCCTGCAGCGACGGTTCGTCGTCGGCAAACAGGATCGATAAGCCGGCAAGCGAGGCGGTGGTCGGTATACGGGAAGACGGCGAGCCAGTGGCCGCTCCCTTGCGGGATACGTTGGCGGGCGAATGCATAGGGTAGCTTTCAGGCGGCGATAGCGTTGGAGAAGTGGGATTCATGTTCATGGCTTGCCTGCTGGCGTGGAATCTGGATTTCAAATCGCGAACCAAGGTTGGGGCCGCGGCTCGAGGGTTGGATGCGTCCACCGTGATCGGCGATGATGCGACTGGTAATCGGCAGCCCCAGCCCCGTCCCTCGACCATCCCGGCGTCGCGTAAAGAAGGGTTCGAACAGATGTTCCAAAACCTCGTCGGTCATGCCGCAGCCGTTATCGTCGATGGATAATCGCAGCCAGTGCGGATCGCCATCCATGGTGATGGTGACTTGACCGTCCGCTTGCTCGGGCGACAACGAATCGAGAGCATTGGTGAGGAGGTTGAGGACGACTTGTTTCATTTCCTGCGGACTGGCCCAGGCGTGCGTATCGCCATGCCGCTCGAAGACGACTTTATGGTTACGGTACTGACCGAGATGCCTGACCATGGCGATCACGTCTTCGACCAGGTCGGCAACGTCGACCGTCTGTTTGCGTTCAGCTTGACCCAGTCGGGAGAAATCCAGCAGGCGTTCGGTGATGCCCTTGCAACGAAAAGCTTCATCCTGAATGCGCCGCAAGTAACTGCGGAGCGTTTCGACATCCGGGGCAGCCGCCGCTGGATCCGCTGTCTCGTCGCTCGGGTGAAGGATCCGATGCAAGCGGCTCTCCAAGGCCTCGGCACTCCACGCAATCGATGCCAGCGGATTGTTGATTTCATGAGCCACACCGGCGGCCAGGAAGCCGACGCTGGCCAATTGCTCGTTGCGAATGACCTCTCGGCTGCGTTCACGTACCTGATCGTGGAGATCACGCTGGATGGTGCGAAACTCGGCGGTGGCCGTATTGATCGCTGAAGCCAACTCAGCCAATTCATCCTGGTTCTGCATCACGATCCGATGATCGAAATCCCCGCCAGCCACCTTCCTTGCACCGAGCAGCAACTGTTTGAAAGGATTGATGACGACCCGTCGCGTGTAGATGAGCACGCCGATGATCAAACAGGTAGCAAAGGTCGTGGAACTGATGGTCAGGATAATCCAGGTACGATATTGCGAGCGGACTTCCACACGAAAACTAGCCATGCGGCTTTGTAGGAATGTCGGTAAGGCATGTACCAGCTGATGGAACTCCTTGAGTTTCTGCGATTGCACCAAGGCCGACAAAGGATCGAGGATCTCGGTCAAGGTTTGCTTGGCCTCGATTTCATCGAGCAAACAGCTAATATCGCTCACCATATCCTGCTCTCGGCTCCGGTCCGCCAGGAAGCGATCGTTGGCGTCGGAGGATTGCAATTGCTCCTGGTAACGATCGAGGATCGCACGCACTCGGAGCAGGTGATGCTGGATGCTGTCATCGATCGAATCCTGACGCAACGAATGAGCTTCGGTGTCGCTGAGCAGCGGTGAATGGAGATGACGAAATTCATCGTGCAGGTCGGCAAAGACCGGAGCAACCCGATGGTGGTCGACCAACTCGTTGCGTCGCTGAACGATGGCAAATCGCAGCTCATCGACAGCTTGTGTCAATTCGGCGGTGGTCGGAAGCTCCGCGGCGCGATTGCTGACCGTAGCCGCGAGGTCGCGATAAGCAAAGACGCCACGCACGCCACTATACGCCAGCACGATGATAGCGCAGGCCAAAACGAGCATGGCCAACAAAAGCTTCTTGCGGATGGGTTGGGTGGTGCGCATGCTCTTTATTCCCGATAGACCTTGCGCATCATCCAGCCACCGATCAACAACAAGACGATGTTGGCTAGCCATGGACTGGCCGGATGCCAGTCGCCACCTTTGGCCTGGTCCACCCCCAGGATGAAAAGCGGGTAATAGAGCAGCAGGATCGGCAAGAAGCAGATCCCGAAGGTTGCAATGTAATCGGCACTCCTGCGTTGAATCGCCAACGGTATCCCGAGCCAGACAAAGCTGAAACAACTGAAGCCTTGAGCCCAGCGCCGCCACGGTTCAGCCTGCAAACGCTGCATCCGCCGCTCGCCATCTTCGACAAAGCGGCGATGCTCATCCGACGAATTGTCTTGCAGCCAAGCCAAACGCCCAGTGGCTAAAGCCAGCGAACTGCGGGTCAGGATGCGTGACTGACGCAAGTTCAACTCACGCTCCAATTCCTGCTTCTTGGTACCGATTTCGCGCAAAGGAACCATCGAGGCGCTGACGGTGACGTTATTCTTCTGGGCTGCCTTCGACAAAGGAAGTTCGAGTGCGATCGAATCCTGGCCGCCATCGAACA
>JBILTQ010000543.1:0-2834 GCA_044371435.1 Pirellulaceae bacterium
CATCCCCGGGCGATCGGGCGGCGCTGACCAGTCTTGCTCGGATCGTTGGCGTCGGTGTGGGCTAGCCGTCTCCCGCAGCACGCGGTCGGCGAAGGCCAACGCGCGATCATGGGCCGATTGAGCGTTGAACAGGCTGAAAGCCTGCGGGGTGACGGTCGATACGTCGCGCGCCTCGCAGGAGAAGTCGGGGGCGGGTTCATTGAAAACCTCCATGAAGGGATCGCGCAGCCCGCGGATGCGGAGGGCATAGAGGCTGCGGCGGTGGCGGTCCGGCGGCAGCGGGTTCGGGACCCAAGCCGATGCGAAAGTTCCCATCACCTGCCGCGGTTGGAGGGCGGCTTCGAAATTGATTTCCGGGCGGTTGGGGATCCCCCCCAAGCTCAAGTTGAGCTCGCCCGAAACATAGAGCATTGCGTCCCGAAGTTCCTCGGCTGTCAACCGTCGCGGCTTGAAGACCGCATAGTTGGCTTCCAGCTCCTGGCGTGCAAAACCGGCCGTGTCGACCAAAGTTCCCGCCCGTTGATACGCGGCACTGGTCAGGATCAAGCGATGGAGGGCTTTGAGCGACCAGCGGTTTTCAACCAAGGCCGCAGCCAGATAGTCGAGCAACTCGGGGTGCGTTGGACGCTTGCCGGTGGAACCGAAGTTATTGGGATTGCCGGCGATGGGTTGGCCGAAGTGCCACATCCAGATGCGGTTGACGATAGTGCGCGTGGTCAATGGATTGCGCGGATCGGCGATCCAATCGGCCAGCGCCCGCCGCCGACCGATGGGATGATCGCTGACGGCGACCGGTAAGTCCGGATTGAAGGCCGCCACCGCGCTCAACACTCCCGGCTGCACCTTGGTTGTCGGTGAAAAGGGATCGCCCCCACTCAGGATGGCGGTCTCTTCGAGTTCGCCCTGTTCCATCGGTGCCGCCGGCATCCGGGTCGGCTGCGTGACACTGCTGACCTGCGGCGTCAGACCATCATAGACCGCTAGCGCATACGGCTCGTAACGCTCCATCTCCCACTTCAATCGCTCTAGTCCTTTGCGGGCCACCCTTTCCCGGCCAAAGTGTTCGGGGCGAAAGCCTATTCCTTTGGGGGGGATCAGGTCTTCGGCCACTTTGCCGGCCAAGAGCATCGCCCGGGCAGCGCTGAAAATCGACTGGTAATCGCGATTCCGGCGAGCCTGACCTTTGCTGGGCGGCTGTTGACTCCTGGTCACCGCCTCCTCCCAAGCTTGACTGTCCAGTCGCTGCTGCTCATACCATTGCTGCGCGGCGGTCAATTGCAACTGGTCGAGCTCGCGAAGTTCTTCGATCAAGGCCTCCTTCCGCCGCTGCAGGTATCGACGCTCCTCAAAATTCGACGCGTTTTCCTCTTGGAGGAAAGCAGCCGGCCGTTCGCTCAACTGCGTGGTAGCGAAGCATGCTTGCACCGCGTAATAGTCATGGGTGGGTATCGGATCGAACTTGTGATCATGGCAGCGAGCGCATTGGAGCGAATGGGCCAGGAAGGTTTCGCCGATACTGTTGGTGACATCGTCGAGGAATCGCTGACGCGCGATTCGGGCGACTTCCATGCCCGTCAACTCCCAAGGACCCATCCGGAGAAAACCGGTGGCGATCACGAGTTCTTCGTCGGCCTCTGGCCCGGCAACCCCGGCTTCCAGCATTTCGTCGCCGGCGACTTGCTCGCGAATGAAGCGGTCGTAAGGTTTGTCCGCGTTGAAAGCGCGGACGACATAATCGCGGTAACGCCAGGCATTGCCGCGGTCGTAGTCGTTGGCAAAGCCGGCGGTGTCGGCGTAGCGGACGACATCCAACCAGTGCCTTCCCCAATGCTCGCCATAATGCGGCGAGGCCAGCAGGCGGTCGATTACTTTCTTGAGGGCTACCGCGTCACTGTCTGGATCCCGCAGGAAATCCTCGAGTTCCTCCGGCGTTGGCGGGAGGCCGATAAGGTCGAAGGTAAGCCGGCGGAGCAAACTTTGGCGGTCCGACGGCGGTGCCAAAGGAAGTTCCGCATTTCGGCGGAGGCCAATCAGGTAATCGATCGGGTGTTGGTCGACCGGCACCGCGGGTTTGTTCACCGGTTGATAAGCCCACAGACCGGCAGGCTCGTAGGAGCGGTTGGCCCAGTCCGCATCGAGGGCCCCGGTGGTCGCCACCCGCATCCCTTGCTCGACGCGCCACGGATCTTTTTCCGCAGCCAGGCTGGCTAGCCTGGCTTCGTCAGGCCAGACCGCGCCTCCCCGGATCCAGCGTTCGATCGCCCCCACTTCCTCAGCGCTCAAAAGGTCATTTTCCTTGGGCGGCATGGCCGACCAGACCGGATCATGTCGAAGGACCGCCAGGTAGAGCGGGCTTTGCTCCGGCCGCCCCAAGCCGATAGCGGGCTCACCGCTATCGCCCCCGCGCAGCAGCGATGGGAGCGAACGCAGGTCCAGTCCCCCTTGGATGGCCGCGGGATCGTTGCCGTGGCAACCGAAACACTTCGTCTTCAACAGCGGCAAGACCCGCTTGGCAAAGAAAAGCTCTTCCTCGTCGCCAGCCCGACCGGGGGCAGCGGCGAGCGAGCAACCACCGACCAATAGGCCGAGCCAAAATACTTGTTCGAACAACCTTTTCATCGGCATCATCGGCGTACCTCGCATCACCGTCTTCGCGGCTACCTCCCACTAACCCCTATTCTACACGCTGGCCGTCGCCAGCGGCATCTCCTGACGCTGGATACTGACGGCCCCGAGAGTGAACTTCTCGAGGATAGCCAGGGAGGGTGTCCACGCAAGGGTCCTCGCTGACCGCTGCCGTGGCCTGGAGATACGACCGGACCAGGCTCAAGCCT
>JBILTQ010000131.1:0-12828 GCA_044371435.1 Pirellulaceae bacterium
ACCCCGCCGGTCGGGACGCCGCGGGCGGGGGCTTACGCCTTGATCCCAACGATCGGGGTCATGGAGCCGCTCATGGCCAAGGCGATCGTCATTGAGCAAGGTGGGGTGAAGGTAGCGATGGTCGCGCTGGACCTAGCCTATACCCCGCGGCCGGTGGTTGTCGAGGCGCGGCAACTTATCGCACAGCAGACGGGAATCGCCGGTGAGCGGGTGATGATCTCCGCCACCCATACCCATAGCGGTCCGACGATGACGCGCGGCAACCTGATGGATCAAATCACCGGAGCCAATTCACCCGAGTCCCGCGAGTTCACTCGAAAGTTGCCTGGTCTGATCGCGCAGGCGGTGGGGCAGGCCGAGGCCGATTTGCAGGCGGCAAGGCTATCGGCCGCCATCGGTCGCGAGGAGAATCTGAGCTTCAATCGAAGGTTCCTGATGAAGGATGGGTCCTATTCCTGGCAAGGTCCGAAGTTGAGCAAGGATATCGTTCGGGCTACCGGCCCGATCGATCCCGAGGTGGGGGTGCTGCATTTCGCGACTGCGGATCAGGCGGCTAAACCCCGGGCGACCTATGTCAATTTCGCTATGCATCCGACCGTCATCAGCGGTAACCGCTTCTCTCCGGATTACCCCGGTTATCTGGCTCGACGCCTGGCCGATTATTACGGTTCGGACATGCTGAGTTTCTTTGCCAACGGTTGCTGTGGTAACGTCAACCAGCACGATGTGCATTGGGCGGAAAGTCAAAGCGGCGAAGCCCATGCCGAGCGGATCGGGACCATCCTGGCGGCGGCGGTCTTTCGCGCTCAACCGCGACTGGAGAAGCAAACGACGTTTCCGCCGCGGGTAAGATCCAAGTGGTTACGGCTGCAGAGGCGGGAATTCACTGCGGCTGAGATCGAGGAGGCCCAAGAGATCGGCTTGAATATCGCGGATCGCAAGTATAGTACCCCGGTCAAAGCCAAAGCGGTCTGCATACTCGATACCTTGGCCAACCAGGAAGTGCCGCTCGAGGTGGAAGTCCAGGTGATAGCCATCAGCGAGGAGGTAGCCATCGTCGCTTTGCCCGGTGAAATATTTGTCGAACTGGGGTTGTCCTTGAAGGCGGCTTCCCCATTCAAGTACACCATGATCGCGGAACTGGCGAATGGAAGTATCGGCTATATCCCCAACCGCAGCGCCTACGCCGAAGGCCTGTACGAAGTTTTCAGCGCAAGGGCAGTCGCCGGTTCGGGCGAACTCCTGGTCGAGGAAGCCTTGACGCTACTGCATGCGGTCGATCGACCGTAGCATAGAAGCTTGACCGCCATGGTGAGGGTCGACAGCGTGGGGAACGGCCAGCCACGAACGGTAAGACATTAAGCCGTCAAGCTGAATCTAGGTCGCTGCGAGGGTGGCTGGTGACGGACGGGGACGCCGTCTCCCGACTTTTGGCAGGAGCTCAAGGCTGTCGACGGCATTGGGGAGGACTTCGCACTTAGCCTAACGCCAGCACTACGCCGAACCTATCGTTGTACTGGAGCGGAAGAACCGTTCTCGCTTTCAGCGAAGGTTGCTTGCCTCGGATTAACTGGCGTGCTGCTATCGCATGGGCAAGTTGCGGTGAAAGACTGACCTTCTTTCGGGATCCCCCATTTTCTCAGGGGCTTGCTTGACGGGAATGTGGTAGCCACAACCCGCTAGGAGTTGGTTTCATGAAGCGAGAGCGATCTTGGTTTCTTCAATTGAAAACTATCGCCCCTTCGCATCAGAAGTAAGGGAGGAACGAGATGACAGCTGGAGCCTTGCGGCCCCAGCCGAGGGGATGCAGCCCCTCGCGGGCTGAATTTCTCCGATCTGCCCCTGTTGGTATGCCTACCTCGGTTTCAATCTTCGGAGGTATCCTCTTGCGCTGGCAGGGTGCTGATGGCATCCACTGCTTAAATCTTTTCGGCCTACGGAGGCGACAGAGTCGATGTCAGTACCGATAGCCCTTGGTTTGAAGCAAAGATCCATGAGTTTCTGCCGGGATTTGTGCCCATTAGCGTTGGTGATTATGATGATCCTCGATTGGGTGTTCACGTCCCTAGGGAAAGGGCATGGGAAACGAGAGAGTATGGGTGAAGTCACACATGAATTGCAGCAGCTAGCTGCCGGTGACCGTTCGGCCATCGAGCGTCTTCTACCGCTGGTGTATGACGAACTGCACCAGATGGCGTCGAAGAAACTGCAGTATGAGCGGCCCAACCATACCCTGCAGACCACCGCCCTGGTCAACGAATTTTTCCTGAGATTTTTAGGTTCCGAGAAACCGATTGCCTGCTCGGGTAGTCGGCAATTCTTCGGTCTGGCAGCCGAAATCATGCGGAGGTTGCTGATCGATTCGGCCAGAGCGAAAAATGCGAAGAAACGCTCGGGTGCCGTTCGGGCAGGATTTGGTCTCCACCAGGTAGCGGATCCTGGAAACGATGGAGTCGATTTTGACTTATTGCTGGACCTCGATGCCAGGCTATCGCAACTGGAACAATCAGATCCGCTCAGCGCTGAAATCGTCAAGCTGCGAGTATTCTCGGGCCTGTCGTTCCGTGAGATAGCGAGAGTTTGCGGGATCTCGCGAACTCAAGCCCATGACGAGTGGACCTACGCCCGCTGCTGGCTCGCCGCAGTCGATACGCCTCCGTAGTACTTGCCGAAGGGGTCGACGGTACGGTGGGCTTCCCGCTCCTGCAGGGCGCGGCCTTGATGCTTGAGGATCGATGGGTCGCCGCCTCCAAAGTCCTTGTATTTCTCGTGATCGCTGATTTGCGTCGCCTTTCCTCGGATAAAATTCTCCTTCTCGGCCTAAAGACGGATGTTCCAATCACCACTCAGCCTCTTCTCCGAATGATGAATCTGCCTCCGACGGCCGCGCAGTCCGACAAAGAGATATTCTGGTTTGCCTCCAAGCTGAAGGATGGAGCGGAACGCGAAAATTTTCTCGACGCGGTTCTGGTGCAGGATACTGACCGCCGACAGCACCTCCAGGTGTTGCTTGAAAAATTCGCCGGTGACGCTCCCAATATCCTGGATGAGGTGGTCAGTCAGGTGAGTCCGATGACCAACTCGGCGAAGTCGTTCCTCGAATATTTCGAAGATATGACGGCCGCACAGCGAACCGAGTTGAGCTGGGATCCGCGCGGGTGGTGCGGAAAGACCATCGGCCCTTATGTCCTGGAGGAGTTTCTCGGCAGCGGCGGGATGGGGGTAGTCTATCGAGCCTCGCAAACGGTGCCGATTTCGCGAACCGTCGCCATGAAAATTGTTCGCCCCGACTACCTGTCGGACAAAACCCAAGCCGCCCTCGAACAAGAAAGAAAAATGCTGGAACGCATCGCCCATCCGGGCATTGTCCAGGTGCTTGATGCAGGAGTCACTCGTGACGGGATCGATTATTTCGTGATGGAATATGTCGCGGGGGAAACGATCACCGCCTATAGTCAAACTCACCGGCTGAACCCGAGCGAACGACTCGCGTTGATGATCGATGTCTGCCGGGCGGTTCATCACGCACATCAGCGAGGAATCATCCACCAGGACCTTAAACCGGCGAACCTTCTGGTGTGCGAACAGGGAGACGAACGAGTCGTCAAAGTCATCGACTTTGGCATATCCCGAGCTCAGGGTAGCGATCGTCCCGTAGCCACTTCTCCTTTTACCTTACGTCGTAGCCTCTTCGGAACGCCCAAGTACATGAGTCCCGAGCAGACTCGGCTCTTGGACGAGGAGGTGGATACCCGGAGCGACATCTACGCGCTGGGGATCGTCCTTTACGAACTCCTTTGCGAAACCCATCCGTATGAAGGGCTGCTCGAATCATCCGCAGCCCTGCATTCTCCGCTGGAATGTATTCGAAGCTTTGTGCCTAAACCGCCTAGCCAGCAGGTACCTGCTCACCATTCCTCGCTGCGGAAAGTGCTGGCTCGAGACCTGGACTGGGTGATCCTGCGAGCGATCGCCAAGGATCCGGAGCATCGCTATGCGTCTGCCAACGCCCTTGCCGAGGATCTCCAGAGGTTTCTCGATGGTTTACCGGTGGATGCTCATCCGCCTAGCCTGGCCTACCGGGCAGGCAAATTCAGCGCACGGCACCGAACGACGTTAACGATGCTGACCGCGGTTTTCGTCGCGATCATCGCCACCACCATCATTAGCATCCGGCAAGCGGCGGTGGCCACCGCTGCACGAAAAGAAAGCGAACAACTCCTTTTCGTAGCCGATATGAAGATCGCCTCTGATGCCCTGCGGGAAGGCCGAGTGGCCTTAGCGCGGGAACGCCTCCTCCGACACGCTCAAGCTGAGCGAACAATCGAGGAGCACTCTTTCCCTTGGCGATATCTCTGGCAGCAATTGAATGCCGAAAGCCGTATCTTTCGCGAAAATAATGATTTGTTCTCGATGGCTGTTTCGCCTGACAATCGATGTGTGGTCAGTGGTGATAAAGAGGGGCGGCTGCATGTCCGAGAGCTGGAAAGCGGAAAAAAGCTGGCCGAACTTGCTGCTCATCGCCAGAGTATTCGTGCCCTGGCCTTCTCACCTGACGGACGAATGCTTGCCTCGGGAAGCGATGACGGACATATCAAGATTTATTTGCATCCTTCGATGCGATTAGCGTATGAAGTTACGGTAAACCCAACGGGTGTCAATGATCTTGAATGGTTAGATGGACACAGTTTGCTCGTAGCTGCCGGAAACGAACTGAGCCTAGCCAAGCTCCCTGCCCAACTTCCAGAGGAAGTCCCTTCAGTCGATTCGCCGCCTGTCGTTACTTTGGCTTCCGCTCCGCCAGCCTCCGAAAGTCATCAAGCGACAACTATTCCAACAGTAGCGTCAGCAACCCACTCCACCGCTGTCAGCCAAACCATCGTGGCCAGCTTCCCGCAAACGGTGTACGACATCGCAATTTCCCCGGATAGGCGGACCTTGGCTACGGCTTCCCAGAGCGATAACGTCCTTAATCATGGCTGGGTATCTCTCTGGGATAGCCAGACCTTTGAGTTGCTTAAGCGTAATTCCACGGCCTCGAAAGCGATTTCCATCTGCTTCTCACCAGATGGCCAGACGATCGTGTCGGGAAGTCAATTCGGTTTCCTTGACGTTTTCTCTCGGGACGATCTCCAGTCGGTGGCCCGGCAAGTCCCCGCGCATTCTGGAAATATTTACCGACTGACCTTCACGCCAGATGGTAAAGCCCTGGCTTCGGCTAGCAAGGATAGCACTCTTCGCCTGTGGGATACATCGAATTGGTCGCAGCTTCGCCTCTTCCAGAGCCACCAGCGGCGCGTCTACGGTGTGGCCGTCTCGCCATTGACCGACAAAATGTATTCTTGTAGTGCGGACGGAACGATCCGCGAATATGGACTTCACCGCAGCCACTATCGGAACGTCAGTTCCGCGCAGGCAGCAAACCAGGCTGGCCTGGTCCGCTCCAATTCTGAGCCACCCCATGCGACGTTTATTCCCTACCATGCAGTCCTGGATCCTCGCCGATCGGAGCTTTATTTATCGTACCAGGGAACCCGCACCTGGAGGCATCGTCTGGCTGACAACGATTTGGCTCCCATCCCTTTCGTCGGCCCGAATATCGTGGCATTCCTCGGGGAGGACAGACTCGTCCTGGCCTCACCCACATCGATCTATCGCTTGGACGAGAAAAATCAACTAAGCCAATTTACCTCCAGGGAACAAGCTGCCGACTACGATGCCGATGGCAGGCTGGATCGGTTGTTCGGCTGCGAGGGTTCGGAAGGTTTTGTTTGGCAATCAGGCAACTCCGCCCAGCTTCCGACATATACGCAATTCAAGGAATTCAGCCATGTGCGGTTGCAAGCGGTCTTTCCGCCATGGACTGCCGGGCATAGCGACTACTTGGCTTTTTTTGAAGCGGTGGGAGAGGTCGTCTATGTCTCGTTGGCCGCCGATGGATCATATCGGCAACAGGCCCTGGCTTCTTTGCCTGCGCTGACCTCGGTTTGGAGATGGATACAGACGCAAGAGGATCATCGCGCTTTGCTGAGCTTCAATGCGACCAACCATACGCTCACCCTCCAAAAAATCGAATTCGCTGAAGATTTCACGCTTCGGCAGCCACCGATCGTCTTGCCGGTCGAGCCGCAAGATTTTTGTGATTTGACAGCTATCGACCGCGATGCGGATGGCGAGTTGGATACGATTTTTGCAGCGAGCAAAGCCGGAAAAGTCTTGGTTTTTGCGACTGAGGCTGGGGATAAGTTCGAGCTGCTTCAACAAGTCGAGATCCCTCATCCGATTCTAGCGTTGAATGTCCACAGAGAGCCCACCGCAGGTTCGATTGCCTGGGAGCTGGATGTGGGGGGGCCGGAAGCGATCACTCGCTTTCAACTTGCTAGCTACGGAAAACCGATGGGCGAGGGGAGGGTGGTGCCGTCGATTGAGCAAGCTGTCAGTGGTTCGAGTCGACTGATCTCGAATGTGCTGATCGTGGATCGCGAAAGCTATGCCGTCCAGGCTCATTGGAACAGCCTCGACTTTAACACTGCCCTGGCGGCTTCGCCGGACGGGCGATGGATCGCCACCTCGGGGAATTCACGGCGAATCCATCTTTGGGATCGACAGGGAAATTGGGTCGGGGTTTTTGAAGGGACAACAACCAGCGTTGTTTATGAGATGCAATTTACTCGCGACGGGAGCAAGCTCTGCGTGGCGGATGGCGATAATGCCAAGGTCTACGATGTTCACCAGCGGTCGTTGTTGCATACGCTCCAGGGGCACCAGAATACCATCCAGACGATGGCAATATCCCCTTCGAGTCGCTGGCTGGCCACTGCTAGCCACGACCATACGATCCGCCTTTGGGACCTAGAGACGGGTACTTCTCTCAAGGTTTTTATCGGGCATTCTGCCCTGCCTGATACGGTGGCTTTTGATCTGCAGGCCAAGATGCTCGTCTCCGGTGACAAGCAAGGGAAAGTCATCTTTTGGGATATCGCAACCGGTGGGGAATTGCTTCAGCTACAAAATCCGGAAGGCAACGTTCATCGACTTTTCGTGGAATCGTCTGAGCGGCTGCTGACCATGGCAGATGATGGTTCCGTTTTACCCTTTCATGGTTACTCGCTGGGGCGATGGTCCGTTGAGGAAAACGACCGCTGAAGCGTTCCCTTACTCGCCGGTCTTGAAGCCCCCCGTCCCATGGTCCTCCAGCTTGGATGTCCTCCAGCGTGGATGTCCTCCAGCGTGGATGTCCTCCAGCGCGAGCAAAACGATCCTCTCGACGGCCGGTGGCGAAGCGGCTGCAGGCCCGGCCGGCCACAAAGTCGGCTAGCACTCCCAGCCATCACGACTTGGGTGATGACTTCTTACAGCAAACCGATACCGATTCGCTTGCCGATTTTTTCAAGGAAATCGCAGGGCTCCCCATCGACGTATTTACCACGCCGATTATCCGAGGAATCGACTTCTTCGTTTTCGATTAGCACTGGACTCTAACTCGTCAAGCCAGGACAAATCTGACATGACCGCATCGGTTTCCTCTTGGGCCAAGGCGAGTTGCAGGCTGGCGGGGGCGGTGAAGAAGCGGATTAGTGAGGCATTCTGGTTCTGTCGCGTCAGCGAAGTATCGGTAGCATTCACTCGCCCGTCTTTATTGATGTCATAGATATTGCTGATGGCGGCCGAGTTAATGCCTGTCGATTGATTCTGCCGGACGGCCGAAGTGTCTGTAGCATTCGTTCGGACAGTCAGCGGCGGACCAACCAGGTTGCCGACATTAAAATCGGCAACAGCATTACCGAAGTAGAAGACGTCGTTGATTGCCAGGTCGGTATTGGCCGTGGCAAGAACCGTCACTCGCAACCAGGTGTTGCGGATCGCTCCATTGTCGAACTCGATCTTAAGCCGGGTCGAGCCATCGACACCTCCACCAGGAATGGACGTCACGGTAGCGACCGCTGTCGTTGGAACAAAGCCGTCCGTCGCGATCCCATTCCAGGTAGCAAACTGGAAGTCGGACGCAGTGGGAGTTGACTGAAGGCCAGCCACATCGACGAATAGGCCATTGAGACCGTGGATGTAGTTAGTGTAATTTTGAATCGTCGCCGGTTGTCCCGGCAGCAGCGCGACTTTCGTTGGATCGATGGCGTTGTTGGGGTTCCCTGACCCATTGCCAAAGACGGAACTGGTCGAACGATTGTAGAAGACACGACGGCTCGCTACTGTCGCGTCCGGGATATTGAGAACCTGGATAGCAAATGATTTCTCGGTAAACAACCCTTCTTGATCGGTAGATCTTATTCGTAAGGTATAGCTCGACTTGCTTTCGAAATCGAAGCTATCAGTGGCTCGCAGAGTCGAATCGCTGATATTGAAGGCTGAATTGTCGGTCGATCCAATTCCTGATACGAGTGTGTAGGTGAAAGTATTTCCAGCATCAGGGTCAATCGTGGTCAGCGAACCGATGATGGCATTTGAGCCTGCCTTCTCCGCAACATTCGTCGAAGAAAGACCGATATCGGTGGGTGTCTCATTTATGTCGGTGATATTGATGGTGAATGCCTTCTCGGTAAACAATCCACCTTGGTCGGTCGAACGCACACGGACTGAGTAATTATTCTTGGCCTCATAATTGAACGAAGCCGTGGCCTTCAGGATATTGCCTTCGATAACGAAGGCGTCATTGTCGCTGTCACCCGAACCTGCAATCAGAACGTAGGTGAACGTGTTCCCCGCGTCGTCGTCAGTGGTGCTAAAGTTGCCGACACTGGCGTTAACATCAATATTTTCCGCTACTGAACTATTTGACAGCAAGATATCGCTGGGGGCTAAATTGTTAGCAACGACCGATAGCAACACCGAGTTGGACGAGTAAGTGATATTCCAGACGCGGTCGTATGGTAGTGCAGGGAATTGACTGGCGGAAAATCTTCCAGCCATCCCATCTGTCGCCATCAAGATTGTGAAGCTATCACCAACTGAGGGCAGATAGCCATTTAACAAGGTGACCACGATTGTGCCGCCTAAGAAGGCCTGCCCCAAATGATTAAGCTGATCGTATTGGGAACCAGGTGTTGTGCCAGCCAATTCGACAACGGTGGTCGCACCGCTGCCATAGCTCATGCTACCCAAAGTCACCGCGGCTGGACTGAAACCGGGACTGTAAGTCCCGGTGATGGAAACATTGTTCAAGGTTCCTATTCCCTTGATATAACCAGGCAGCGTAATCGGTTTGCTGAGCGAATCGCCTTGGACAGCACCGTTAATCACCGTCGGCTTGAAAGCCGAATTGGGAGTTTCAAGAGTTCCAAATCCAACTAGATTATTACCGAAGTCAATCAACGCGCCATTTACTGCGATCAAAGTGCCCGGAGAAGTTGCAGTTCCAAGTGTGGACAGCGAGCCCAGTACAACCTGATTGGCATCAAGCAGCGTGAGCGTGTTCGATCCGATCTCGATATCTCCTCGTGTCAAAAATCCGGCGACGGAGGATTCTACTCCCAGAGTCATATTCCCATCAGCATGGATCAATGAACCGGCTTCTGCCGAAATGCGTCCCGCGATTGTTCCTGTTCCCGAAACAGATTCACCTGAACCGAGGCTTATGGTGTTACTGGATGTCACTGTTGCATTTTCTAAAAAAGTCGTCCAACCCAAGTCAAATGGTAGGGAAGATGAAACAGTGAACGGAAAATCGAACAATGTATCCTCGCTGCTCGAGATTCGTCGCAGCGACATGGCAGAAAACTCTTCGATATTGTCGAAAGATAAGGCCATCGATTGGCTGCTGCTTGTCATGGTCATCGTGTGGGTGGAACCCGCATTCGAAAAACGACCGTCGGTGCCAGAAAATCCGATGAATCGGATACTATCATTGCCGCCTGCTCGTCCATCGATCACAACTGCTTCTGAGAGACTCACGAATCCAAACGTGAAATCGACGATAAATGAGTCGGAAAATTGTGACCCCTTGAGTCGTATTCCTCGGAGATCCGGTAGGGAAATCAAAGGATTCCCGCCAAGAAGATATTTATTCGTATCGTTATCGACAATGACGATACCATCGGACTGGCGTTTGATCGTAATATTCCGAGAGCTACTAGAGCGAGACAGATCCACGGTGATCACTCCGCTGGATTGCGTGACTTCTTCGGGAATTCCGAAGTCGATACTCCAGAGTTCGGTTCCGGATTCCGTTCCGTCCGATATCCAAAGCTCTTCGCCATAAACGGCATCCTCTGCGGTGAATAACGTCCATCCCTTGACGTTAGCGAGGTTTACCAGATTGCTCGACCCCGTACCAGTCCGTATGTCCTTGACCAGTACTGTACCCGCTGCGGTACCATCGGATCTCCAGAGCTCACGGCCAAAGTCGTCTTCCGCAGTGAAATAGAGCGTACCTTCGACGTTCGTGAGGTTAAAAGGATACGAACCCCGGCTTCCAGCCGAAATATCTGCGACAAGCACCGTACCCGCCGCAGTGCCATTGGATCTCCATAGCTCAAGGCCATTGTCGCTGTCATTGGCACTAAAATAAAGCGTACCGTTGACATTGGTGAGGCTTGCTGGATTGCTCGAATCCACCCCAGTCCAAATGTTCTTGACCAAGACCGTACCCGGCCAAGTACCGTCTGATTTCCAGAGCTCAACGCCATTGGTCCCGTCATTGGCAGTGTAATAGAGCGTGCCGTTGACGTCCGTGAAGCTGCTCGAACCTGCTCCAGTTCCACGTCTCGTGACCAGCACCGTGCCCGGGGAAGTACCGTCTGATTTCCAGAGCTCACTGCCACTCGGGCCATCATTGGCAGTGAAATAGAGCGTGCCATTGACATTCGTGAGGTTCGCCGGCGAGCTCGACCCCACCCCAGTGAGAATGTCCTTGACTAGGACCGTGCCGGCGGACGTGCCGTCCGATTTCCAGAGTTCATAGCCACTGGTGCCGTCATTTGCCTGGAAGTAGAGCGTGCCGTTGACGTTGGTAAGGTTTGCTATAGTACTGGACGCGACCCCAGTCCGAAAATCCTTAACCATGACCGTACCCGCTGCAGTGCCATCGAATTTCCAGAGGTCGGAGCCGTTGGTACCGTCATTCGCGCAGAAATAAAGTGTGCCGTTGACGTTCGTGAGGCATTCTGGAGAGCCCGAACCTGCACCAGTTCGAATGTCCTTGACCAGGACCGTGCCGGCGGACGTGCCGTCCGATTTCCAGAGTTCATAGCCACTGGTGCCATCGTTAACGCGGAAATAGAACGCACCGTTAACGTTAGTGAAGATTGTTGGAGAGCTCGAACCCCCACCAGCGAGAATGTCCTTGACCAAGACCGTTCCCACCGCGGTGCCATCCGATTTCCAGAGTTCCCTGCCAATGGTGCCGTCATCGGCAGTGTAGTAGAGCGTACCGTTAAGGTTGGTGAGATTTGCTGGAGAGCTCGAACCCGCACCAGTTCGAATGTCCTTGACCAAGACCGTTCCCGTCTCAGTGCCGTCGGTTTTCCAGAGCTCCATACCTACTGCTGGTCTCATCGCCGAAAAAAATACAGTCGAACCGATTCCGATGATTTGTGACGGATTCGATCCTAGTGGACTGGGAGTGTTATTGATATCCTTCACCAACTTGGGCGCGACGGTCACTGTAATTTTCAATACTTTATCGGTGAACAACCCATCCTGGTCGGTTGCCCGGACTCTAATGTTGTAGCTCGACTTCGACCCAAAATCGAAGTTGCTAGTGGCACGAAGGGTATTGCCAAGGATATTAAAGTCAGCATTGTCAGTATCACCCGTCCCTGCTACCAGCGTGTAAGTGAATGTGTTTCCGGCATCGACATCCGTAGTACTGAATGTACCAACGACGGCGTTCGCTCCAGCGTTTTTCGCGATCGATGATGAAGAAACACTAATGTCCGATGGGGCTTCGTTGATATCGTTTACCGTGACGTTGATCGGCCTTTCGATCCATAGACCTTGCTGGTCGGTAGATCGAATGCGAATCGCATAAGTATTTTTTGTTTCAAAATCTAAGCTGTTCAGTACCTTGAGAACGGAACCTTCTATGAAGAATTGAGCGTTGTCGGTATCTCCTGCGCCCAGTACGAGGTCATAGGTAAAGGAGTCACCTACGTTTACGTCGATGCTTATGAGGGAACCTATGATTGAGTTCGCTCCGGAATTCTCAGCAATCGAATTGGGTGCGATTAAAAGATCCACCTGTTTGTTTTCCACCAACCGATACACTTCCACCCCATATTCGTCAGTCACTGCTTCGTAATAAATCGCATTCCCGACGGCCGTTAACTGCGTAGGGGCAAAAACAGAACCGCTTGGAACGATGCTGGCAAGCGATTGAGTGCCCGACTCAGTGCCGTCGGATTTCCAGAGCTCATAGCCATTGGTGCCGTCATTGGCTCGGAAATAGAGGGTACCGTTGAAATTGGTGAGGCTTGCTGGAGAGCTCGCCCCCCCCCAGTCCAAATGTCCTTGACCAAGACCGTGCCGGTGGACGTTCCGTCGGATTTCCAGAGTTCATTGCCATTGGTGCCGTCATTGGCAGTGTAATAGAGCGTGCCGTTGACATTGGTGAGGTTTGCTGGAGAGCTCGAACCTGCACCAGTTCGAAGGTCCTTGACCAGGACCGTGCCCGCTGCAGTGCCATCGGTTTTCCAAAGCTCAGTACCGTTGGTATCATCGTAAGCCCGGAAATAGAGCGTACCGTTGACATTGATGAGGTTTGCTGGAGAGCTCGCCCCCCCCCAGTCCAAATGTCCTTGACCAAGACCGTGCCGGTGGACGTTCCGTCCGATTTCCAGAGTTCATAGCCATTGGTGCCGTCATTGGCAGTGTAAT
>JBILTQ010000476.1:0-3844 GCA_044371435.1 Pirellulaceae bacterium
AGCGGGGTACTGATCCCACCCTCGTTCACCGAACTTTTGTAGCGTCGGAAGGGAGTATTCTGGGCCCAGCCCCAACTGGGACCGACAGCCGTATAAGTCTCCTTGACCCCCGGCGTCTGACTGTCGTCGCGGCCGCCCGGCTCTTCGGTGCAACCTCCATTATCGGAAAGGAACAAAACGACCGTCTCCTCCTCGATCCCCAACTCCTCGAGAACAGCCATCACCTTCCCGACGTTTTGATCCAGTCGGTCGACCATGGCAGCGTAGGTGGCCATCCGTAGATCCTCCCAATCCTGATTGGCCGCCTCCCAGGCGTAGGCCTTCGAATCGGACGGCGACAAAGCCCAGCCCGCCGGCAACAAACCCATCTTCAATTGACGCTCATACCGCTGCCGCCGCAACTCCTCCCAGCCCATCCGGTAACGGCCGCGGTACTTGGCAATATCAGCTGGTGGCGCATGCAAAGGGTAGTGTGGAGCGGTGAAGGCCAAGTGAATGAGGAAGGGCTTGGCCTGTTGATGGAAGCGGCGAATGGTTTCCACCGTATGGTCGGCAAAGGCGTCGGTGGTGTAGTAATTTTCGGGGAACTCGTGAATCAACTCGGCGTTGTGGCCGAAAACCCGCAGCTTGTTGTTCTTGGCCGGAGGATCCGGCTGGGCGGGATTAAAAAAATTACAGCAACCATCCATCAATCCATAGTACTCGTCGAAGCCCCGGTCGATCGGCCGCTGCGGCGATCGCGGGCCGAGGTGCCATTTACCGCTGAGGGCTGTCTGATACCCCAGCTCGCGCATCACCTCCCCCAGCGTCGGAATCTCCAACGGAATCGTGTTTCCGCTCCCGCGTGGATACATTCCCGACAAGAGGGAAGCCCGCGTCGTCGTGCACTTCGCATTGTTGTAAAACTGAGTGAAGCGGATCCCGTCCGCCGCTAGCTGATCCAGGTGAGGGGTGGCAATCTCACCTCCATAACAACCGAGGTCGGAAAACCCCATGTCATCAGCCATCATCAGGATGATGTTGGGAGGAGGTTCAGCCCAAGCCCACTCGATTGCCGCTGCAACCAAGAGACAGGTGAAGAACAGATACCGATAGCCGAGCCCGGAAGTCACTTGGGTCATCATTCGTCCTCACATCATCCATCCCCCATCGCTCGTCCAAGGCAACGATCGGCTCCTGAGACCGACCGCAACCGCTGGTCGCGATAACAAACGCTCCGTCGGAGTATAACGCCTGAGAACTCATCTGCCAAAACCTTGGCTATCCGCCCCAGCCCCACCCGCGAACGCTCGCGGGGACCATCGTTGGTGCACGAAGATGCCGAGTCTTCAAAAATGGAACGGCTGTTGCCTAGGACAAACTCCCCCGGTAGCGGTTGTTTTCCGCCCCAGCCCCCAATCCGAGACAAATCGATCCGAGAAAAACTGCCCGCCTTCAACAAAACAACCGCCGAGCTCGAGCGGACTCCTCGATGTTCTCGAAGAGCCCCCTCAGGCCCGGCGGTCGCCCGAACTGTCACGGATCATGGGGGCACTCGCCCCAGGGATCCAGAAAGTGTGTTTGAGGAGCCGATCAGTAGGAACCGCGGTTGCCGCGTCCCGAAGATTCGAACCGTCCACCGCCACCGCCACCGCCGCCTCGCGGACCGCGGCTCTCGCGTTCGCGTGCCTCGTTGCAGGTGATCGATCGATCGCCGAGATTCGCCCCGTTCAGACCGGTCAACGCCGCTCTGGCTTCTTGCGAATTCGGCATTTCCACGAAGCCGAATCCTCGCGACCGATTCGTTTCGCGATCCATCACGATGGTCGCTCGGGAAACTTCCCCGTAACGGCCAAAAGCTTCGCGAAGTTCGCTTTCCGTCGTCTTGAACGACAGATTTCCAACATAAATATTCGTCACTAACACAAACCCTACTATGATCCGCGGACCAACAGCAAAATCCGAGAGCGTTCACGAGAAAATTGATTCTCGTGCGTTTTCGAAAGCAGCCACCGCCCGCGAAGAACTAAAAATGGCCAACATGCGGCAACCGGGTACGACCTAAGTCGAACAAAGAGCCGGAAGGGCCAGGAAACGCTCGCGAAATCGGACAGGCAGAAAGCAGAGAAGCTTGTGAAGACCAATCACTCATGCTTGAGAGACGTGCGAGCAACACTGACGCAATCATTCACCATCGCCCGTCGGAAGTCAATGGCTATTTCCCTTCTTTCTCGAAAGTTCCTCCAACCGAGGATCGGGCATCCGCGTTGTTCCTTCCCTGTTCGTTTTTAATAGCCCAAGTTATCTAACCCTTGTTTGCGGTGGGAGGGATTCATCGCTCGAGCGTATTGTCTGGTTCGTTGGGGTAGCGATCGCGAGCCGGCCATCGGCCGCCTTTCCTCGCCGATGCGGGATGACTCCGTACCGATTACGGGGACGCGTCGCCGTCAGGCGGTACCACCCCGAAGAAAAAGCGTCCGTCGGTAAACCAACGATCCCCGCCGCCATTGTGTCCTTGCCGCTGAGCCTGGAACCGATCGATGACTTGCCGCTGCTGCAGTTTCCCGGTTCGCATCAAGTCCTCGAATAGTCGATCGCGTTCGGCATCGATATCCGCGTCGATATGGTGGGTGATTTGCCCAGTGGTGTGGCTGAGCCCGACGCTTCGATCGAAGGTCACTGCTCCGAACCATAGCGGCCGTTGCTGCTGATCCAGTTCACTCGATTTCCAGAAGCGAACATGATGGCGCTGGCGTGGGTCTTTGCCGACCGGCTTTTCAAAGGCCAGGTCTTCTTTACGCCCGAACAAATAGAGGTTGCTGACCGGCGCCTCGACATAGGAACGCTCCAGCAGCGTATCGGCAGCGATCTTCAAGTCGCTGCGCAAGCCCAGCGGATCGGCCGGGAACCACCCCGCTTGCTGCAGTAACTGCCTGATCTCCGCTTCGCGGCCGATCAAACCGACGTTGAGGGGATCACCGGGATGCCCGTCGGCTGTCTGCGTGATGGTCAGGCAACCCTTCAATGCTGGATGCCAGCGGGTATAGCCAATCCATAGCAGGGGTAGAAAAAAATATGCGCCGACGAGATAAACGACGAGCAACCAGGCGACCGCGATCATCGACGCGCGGTGCCACTTCCTGGGACGAACGTTCTGCGGGTGCGTTGGCAGGATGGCTGCGTTTCGTATCGAGGATGGATGAAGCGGATGCGGTGCGTGACTGCCACCGTTCCCAGCCGCACCCCGACCTATCCGACTACTTTAGCAGCGAACCCCGGTATCAGCCATCGCCGGCCGTGGATTGCCCCTGAACCGCGACCGAGCCATCCAGTTTCCGGCGGCATAGCGATAGGGCAAATGGCAAAGCCAGGCTTTTGCTCGGCTGGCCAGTGAGGCTCGCGTTGCTTGGAGTGGGCCGATTCCGTTATAATCCAGGCGGCGGCGTATGCCTCCGCCAGGCAGATGACCGAGCCGCAAGCTAATGGTTCTTGATGACAAAAATACTTGATTGGAAAAAAGCCGAAGATCCACGCGATGTCATCCATCTGGCCGTGCAAGCCCTGGCGGAAGGGCATCTGGTGGCCTTCCCCAGCCAAGCCCATTATGTGGTCGCCGCCAGCGGCTTGAAGGGGAACGCCGCCCAGGCGTTGCAGGAAATCCTTGGGGCCACGGCAACGGGAGCGAACAAAGACCAACGCGGGAGCGGTCTGGCCAGCTTGGTGTTGCGTTCGGCCAATGAACTGTGCGACTACGTCCCCGGCATCAGCAGCCTTGGGCTGCGTTTAGCCAATCGCTTGTGGCCGGGCCCGATCGAGCTTCGCTTCGCCACCCAGCACCCGCATTCCCTCGTCCGCCAACTCCCCC
>JBILTQ010000477.1:0-3842 GCA_044371435.1 Pirellulaceae bacterium
ATGCCTTTTGATCCGAGCCGACGAAAAGAGTTTCGTCCCGTCGCCACCGCCCCGTTGCGGAGGAATTTCTCTCCCGGTCAGCACGAGCGATCGCCCGCCCATTTTTTTCCGCCGAGGAGAAAAACGAGGGCGCGCGGCGAAAGGTAACCTAAGCTTCAGCGATTGCTGGTTCGCGACCTTCCAGTCGTAACGATCGCATCGGTGATGCCTATGGAAATGTTACTTTTTGGCGCACTCCTGGCTGGCCTGGTGTGGGGGGCGATTTTCTATCGCCACGCCGGTTGGTGGGGCATGCTGCTGGCGACGCTCGTGGCCGGAACGGTTTTTGGCCATTTCTTTTTTCATCTGGGGCCGGCGACTTCCGATCGTCTGCTGCTGCTTGGTTGCGTCGTCATCCATGCTGTCCACCGCCATCTCGGACTCCATCATCCCAAACGTTGGAATATGTCCGATACGCTGGTGGGCCTGCTGGCGGTGATGCTGATCGGGACGACCTTCGTCGGAAACTGGCGGGCCATGGGGATGGAGCCTTTCAGCAAACTGACGTTGTTCTATCTCTTGCCGATGCTCGCCTACTGGTTGGCTAGGCAAACCGATATCACACCGGAGCGTTTGCGTGGCCTGTATGCGGTCTTCGCCGTGTTGGGATTGTACCTGGCCGGGACGGCTGTAGCCGAGAAGATGGAATTCGGGTGGGCGATCTTTCCTCGCTACATCGCCGATCCCGCCCATGCCGAGTTTCTTGGGCGAGGCCGGGGGCCGATCATGAATCCGGCGGCTAATGGAGTCCTGTTGACCTTAGGCATGAGTTGCACGCTGTTGGGTGTGGCGTACGGTCCCCGCTTACGCTGGTGGAGCCTGGCGCTCTTACCGGTTTACCTCGCGGGGATCTACAGCACCCTGACCCGCTGCGTGTGGATTGGCGGGGCCGGCGCTTTGGTCGGTTTTACCTACCTGATGTCACCGCAGCGGTGGCGGTTACCTTTGCTGTTGGCGATGTTCGCCGGCGGAGGGTTGGTGGTGGCCGCCAAATCCGAGAGTTTCGTCAGTTTCAAACGCGACAAAAATGTGAGCGAAGCCGAGATGCGGCAGTCGGCTCAATTGCGGCCGATCCTCGCGATGATTGCGTGGCGGATGTTCGAGGACCGCCCATACTTCGGTTGTGGTACGGCTCAATATCTAGCCCATGTCGGCGACTACCTCGGCGACCGCGACGTCGATTTGCCGTTGGTCAAAGCCAAGTCCTATATCCAGCACAACATCTTCCTGGCGTTGCTCAGCGAGAACGGGTTAGCCGGAATGTTGCCCTTTACCGCCTTGCTCTGCCTATGGACAGCCTGGGGATATCGCTTATGGGCGGAGCCTAGCCAGCCGCTCGAGTACCGGCAATTAGGCCTGGTCTTCCTCGGCTTCATGTGCGGTTACCTGGTCAACGGCATGTTCCATGACGTCCTGGTGATGCCGATGCTCGGAAGCTACCTCTTCTTCCTGGCCGGTTGCGTGCGCAGCTTGCGCGAGAAATGCCAGCGGCCCGAATCCAGACCGCGAACGATTCTTCCGCAGCCTGCCGGGCACGCGATCCTGGGCGAGCCGGCCCGGTCAAGCGTCTATCGTATCCCCTGATCGGCTGCTAGCTTGTCGCTCCAGTAGCGGCCTGAACGGCTTGCCCGCAGACCTTTCCTTAGAGCCCGTTGGGGCGTCGCGGCATGGGACGCGGGAAGGGAGGGGTTTCCATCGACGGTAAATCGCCCCCGTTTTCTTCGAGCCAAACTTCGCGTTCCTCGTTCGTCGCGTAGTACCGCAGCCAGGTTTCGGCATCGTTGTCGTCCAGGCAGTGCCAATGCAGATAATTCTTGGGTTGATCGATTTTCTTTTCGTAACTCGGCAGGATATCCCGGGAGATCAAGCAATAGAGTTGCCGGTCGCTGAGGTGTTCGGTGAATTCCAAAACGATTCGCTGGGCGTACAACTTCTGGATCGTATCGTGGAGCAGCCGTTTGAGTTCCTGCGGGTTGAGCTCATCCGGTCGCGGCAGGACCAATTCCGGTTCGAACCAGCGGCTGATGGGTAGGACTGGCGCGCGTTCCCAAGCCAGCATCGACTGCAGGAATTCGTTTTCGGTCGCCAACGGCAATTGGCGAACCGGCAGCAAATCGACCGACTCATCGATATACGGTTCGAGCTCGTCTCGCAACTGCGCGTTCAGCAAGAGCTGATCAACTTCGTCCGTAAACGGTGAGGGGAGGTGCGACATGCTTTGACAAGCCTTGGATGCGTGGGGGTAAAGATGATCAACGTTCAGTTGACTGTACCCATTCCGCTGCGGACCTTCAAAGGATATCCGATCCGTCAAACGGCTTATCTGAAAAATTGTTGCCGACGTTCGCTGAAGAAACGCTAAAACCGCTACGACTTAACGCCGGCGGCGGTACAAGCGGACCAGCCACCCGCGACTATCGAAGATTTCCTTGCTTTTGCTCAAGCTCGACGATTTTTTCCAGACGCCGTGCATGACGCCCCCCTTCGAACTCGGTTGCCAGCCAAATCCGGACGAGATCCCCCACTGGCCGATCCCCGATCAAGTCGCCCGGCAAGCATAGGACATTGACATCGTTGTGCCGGCGGCACATTTCGGCCATCACCTCATCGCTGCAGGCAGCGGCGCGGACATTGGGGAATTTATTGGCAGCGATAGCCATGCCGATTCCGGTCCCGCAGATCAAAATTCCGCGTTCGACCCGTCCATCGGACACCCGCGACGCAACTTCCACCGCAAAATCAGGGTAGTCGACCGCCTGGTCCCCTTGCGTCCCAAAATCATGGGTCTCGTGACCATCCGCCTTCAAAAGGGCGATCAGCTTGCTCTTGATCTGATACCCTCGATGATCGCTGCCTAAAGCTAACCTCATCCTTCGTTTACCTCCACGGACCAAATGGGTAATGTCTCCTGGTCGAGGTGGTCCAACCAGGCCTCGAGGTACTGGTCAATTTTCTTGGCGCATGCCTGATAAGTATCGATCGATCCGCCGAAAGGATCGCTGACATCGCCGTGCTCGCCCGCCAGCAGGTGGGTTTTGCGGGCCAGTTGCGGCCACCGGCTGAGCAGATTCAGCCGGTGGCTGTTGGTCATGGTGAGGATCAAATCCGCCCGCTCCACCAGCTCGACCGTCGTCGCCTGGCTTTCGTGCCGGGATAAATCCAATCCCAGCCGAGCCATGGCAGCGATGGCTCCATCCGAAGCCGGGCCACCGGGATAAGCTGCGACGCCGGCCGAGGCGACCTCGATCGGCGGCAGCTGACGGTTGGCGAGATGCTCGGGGAATCGCTGCTTTAACTTGGCCTTCATCAATTGCTCCGCCATCGGCGAGCGGCAGGTATTGCCAGTACAGACGAAGAGGAGCTTGAACTGGCTGGAGGATACCAACTCTTCGGCGCTCAACTTTCCTTGTCGTTCGACCTGGCACCTCGCCCCGTCGATGCGAATCACCGTCGATGGGCTGGGAGATTTCGTCAAACCGTCATCGATGGCCAAGACGACCTTGGATGGAAGCTCCCCGGGATTGGTCATCAAAGTCTCCGTGGTCGAGGTGGGTGGACTGCCGATCAGCAACGGCCCAGAACTGAGACGCATGACCTCGGCAAAGGCGGGGTGATCAGCCGCGATGAAACCGAGATAACCCCGCGAATCCCGAACCATGGTTTGCGTGGCCTGGGGAAGTTGGCGGACGAGGGAATGCGGGTGCTGGGTGGCGAAGCGAAGCTCGATCGGGCCCGGCCACAAGCGATTGGCTAAACGCAGCCCAAGGCTGCTGATGCCGGGGACGTAGTCGCACAGTTCATTG
>JBILTQ010000134.1:0-12736 GCA_044371435.1 Pirellulaceae bacterium
GATCCTCGGGGCCCACTTGGCCCGGTCGAGGCCATCGGTGGAACGCGTGCATGCCTTGCTGGCGGCGCTTCAGGATGCCAACGCCGAGAATGCGATGGTTGTCATGCAAGGTCTCGAACGCGGCTGGCCTGCCGACCTCAAGCTGCAACTGGAACCCGCCGCTGGCCAGATGCTCGGTCGCATCCTCGAGAAGCTACCGGTGAATGGGAAAGGGCTATTGTTGCGGCTGGCGGGCAATTGGGGGAGCGAAGCCTTGGAGGGACAGTTGGAAAAAATCAGTCGCGAGTTGCTCGCGGTGGTGAGCAATGCCAAGGCCGATTCGATGCAGCGGGTCGAGGCCGCCAAGATGATGGTGCTGATGCAACCCCAGGAGGAGAGCGTCGTCGAGCGTGTGATGGCAACCATCAATCCACAGTTGCCAGCGGACACCGTTGTCGGATTCTTGACGGCCTTGCAGGGAAGCAAGGCGAAGAATGTAGCTTCGAGTATGCTCAAACAACTAGCCACCCTTACCCCCGAAGCCAAGTCGGCGGCTTTCCGCGTCTTGCTGGCTCGACAGGAAACTACCTTGGCTTTGCTCGAAGCGGTCCGCGGTCGCCAGCTGGCATTCAGCGAATTGCAGTTGGACCAACAGCAGGCCCTCCGCGACCATCCAGATGCCTCCGTCAGGGAATTAACCGGCGCGGTCATTCGGGCTGGTGGCGGGGACATCGATGCCAATCGGGTCAAGCTGGTTGAGGAGTGGAGTGGGATTTGTGAAGAGAAGGGGGAAGCCGCGCGCGGCAAAGCGATTTTTACCAAGCATTGTTCGCTTTGCCACCAGCATAGCGGTGAAGGGAATGCCGTCGGCCCGGACTTGACCGGGATGGCTGTGCATCCCAAGCATGAACTGCTGACCCACATTCTTGCTCCTAATCAGAGCGTCGAAGGGAATTTCCGAGTCTACTCGCTGCAGACCTTCGACGGCCTGGTCCTGACCGGGATGTTGGCCGGGGAATCGCGAACTTCGGTCGAACTGATCGATGCCCAGGGTAAAAGGCAGACGATCCAACGTGAGGATATCGAGAATTTCCAGTCCTCGAGGAAGTCATTGATGCCCGAGGGGTTCGAAAGTCAGATCGATCGTGAGGCGATGAAAGATCTGCTGGAATTCCTCACCACCAAAGGCCAGTATCTGCCCTTGCCCCTAGCGCAGGTGGCTACCGCCATCAGCACCAAGGGATTGTTCCATGATGGCGATGATGGCCCCGATCGGCTTGTCTTCAGCGATTGGAAACCGAAAACCATCGAGAATGTCCCGTTCGTACTCGTCGATCCCCAGGATCAACGCGTGCCCAACATCGTCTTGTTGCACGGTCCGCGCGGGACCATGCCGCCGAAGATGCCTAAGTCGGTGACCGTACCTTGCAATACTGCGGCCAAGGCTATCCACTTCCTGAGCGGTATCAGCGGCTGGGGATATCCAGCCCTGCCCGAGGAATCGGTGTCGATGGTCGTGCGTTTGCGTTACGAAGATGGCGAAACCGAGGACATTCCGCTTCGCAACGGAGTTCATTTTGCCGACTACATTCGTCAGGTGGATGTTCCGGGATCGAAATTCGCGGCAGCTCTTCGCAACCAGCAAGTGCGTTACCTGAAAGTCGAACCGAAACGCTCGGTCGTCATCAAGAACATCGAATTGGTCAAAGGTTCGGATGCTTCGGCTCCGATCGTGATGGCGATGACCGTCGAAACGAAGTAGGCCTGTTCGCCAACCGCCAGTCCGCTGGCGATCGGCGGTTCAGGTGCGGGAAACGAAAGCCACCGGGTGAGTGGACGCGGTGCGATCGCGCGGGCGGCTTTCTGCTACGGGATCAGCCGATTGAGGGTGTAGTAGGCTTGTGGGTGGAGCAAAGGCTCGCCCGTCGCTGATCGCAAGCCTTGGGCTTGTACTTCGTGGACATGCCCAACTTGCAACCCATCGAGGATCAGGTCGAGCGACATTCGGTCTTCAGCTACCTTGAGCGAACGGATGCTCGGTTGGGTAGGATCGACCTCCGGGCTCCCATACTGTTCGCGATAGATATAGGTGTAGGTCTGGATGGCGAAAGAGGCCGGATCGACGGCGGTGGCTGGATCGATGGCTCGGGTGAAGCTCAAGCGAAAGCCATCCTTGAGGAGCCGCATGTGCTGGATTTCAAAAGGGACTTCACCAGTCCAATCCAGCCGTTCGATGGAAAAGTTGCGCGGGCCACGCGACCCCCAGCCACGATTGGTGCCGCCGACGAAGACGGCTCCCTGCGGGGTGATTTCAAGCCCCACAACTCCCGACTGAAAGCCGGAGCGAAAGGGAAAGCACGCGCCTTGATAGACGCCGTCGATCTTTTCCAGATCAACGCGCATCAGCGTGCTGTGCGACTGGTCGCCAACGAAAAGTTGATTTTCGAAGGGACCGAATTTGCCGCGACTCAGGTCGCAGATGATGCCGCTGGCGGATTTTCCCATCTTGTCATAGGGAAAGTAGACCGCGGTCGGTACCAGGTCGGGGTGCTTGGCGGCTTCTACGTGCATCCGACTATTATCTTGGGGCGTAACGACTGAGATACCATGGAACTCGGCTGACTGCTCTGCCCAACGATTACCTCCCGGATGACCGGCAAATTTTCCTGGGACGAGATGCTTGAGCCCGCAGGTGCCGTTCCAAGGCCCTTGATTGTCGGTATAGAAAACCTCCCCCTCAGCGTTGAAACCGATTCCGCCGGGGGAACGGATCCCGTAGGCGGTCGGGATCGTTTGTCCATCGGCGGAGACCCGCAGGCACCAGCCGCGATAAGGGACCGCGCTACCGAAGGAACCGGTGAGGCAGGTGACCACCCAAAGCTTGCCCTCCCGGTCGAACTTGGAACCGAAGGCATACTCGTGGTAATCACCGCTGATCTCCCAACCATCGCCGACGATTTCGAAGATGTCGGCCAGCCCATCATGATCGGTGTCTTGCAAACGCGAGACATCGCTGCGCTGGGTCACGTACAACCAGCCATCGCGTTCCGCCAGGCCGAGCGGTTCGTGCAAGCCGTGAGCGAAGCGGCTGAAATTTGCTGCCTTCACCGAGGGCGAGAACGGCTCGGTGATCATCCAAATCTCACCGCGGCGAGTAGCCACCGCCAAACGACCATCCGACATCAGCTGGAAAGCCCCAGCCTCCAGGACGCTCCCCTCCGGCGCCTCGAAGCTCGTGATCCGATAAAAACGCTCCTCTCCTGGTTCCTCCGCCTGTACCCTGACAAAAGCGAAGCCGAGGGTGGCCAATAGGCAAAGACTCAAGCAGGCTGACTGGATGGATAGTATTCGGTTCATGAAAGCGTTTACCTCGGAAGGAAAGATTAGGCTCATGGCGATGGAGCGTGCTCTTCAAATTTGCTAGGATCTTCGGCACTGGCCGCTAATCGTCATCGCCAGCAGGGTTCGGATGGCGGCCGCTGACCCTTCGCCACCTCAGGCATCGTTCGCTGCGGTCGCCCGCGGCTGAGGTCGGACTGGCGGGTCGACCATGGATCGACCTGGGATCGCGGCGGAGTCAGGCTTACTACCACCTCAGGACCTCACGGATCACAAGATGGCCGCTGCTCGGCAACTCGCCGCGCAATTCCATGTGTTCGCCGATGGAGAGTCGCTGCAGGGCGACTCCTTCAAGCTGCAAATGGATAGTGTCGTTGACTTGGTAGTGTCCATCCCCGAGTGCGAGGATGGAACCGGTGGCTGCACGGAAGGTCAAGCCACTCGTCGGCTGCGGGATGCGGAGGTGTAATTCACGTTCGATTGCATATTGGTCCTGGCCTTGGGCAATCGGTCGAATCCGATCCTCGACTTCGATATCGCCCAGCCGGTAACGAAAGCTTGGCTCGCCAGCCGGATTGAGCTGATAGCCGAGGAAGCGATAGCCACGTTGCCGAGCCAAGTCGGTCGGCCACGGTTGATCCAACGACTCGAGTCGCGCTACGGGCGAGGTGGCTTCCCAGGGAACAACCAAATCGCCTTGCGGGCCTTGGCTGCCTGCTCCTCGACCCGACCAGTGCTTACCGGCATCGATAAACTCATTCTTCCACAGCAAGGCTAGACTCATATGACCGGCATCCCAAGCCACGTTGAGCTGTTGCGGATAACCGACAGCAATTCCCCGAGGGCTCAGCCCTTCGAGGAAGTTTCGATAGATCACCGGTCGGGCATCCGGGGCCAAGACTATCGATTCGATATCCAAACCCGAAGGGGCCTTGGCCGCTCGGCCTTGCGATAGATAGTGCCATAAAGCATCGATCTGACGGTGAGCGTCCCCCTCGTAGATGCTAGTCAATACCGAACGGCCGTCGGGGAAACTCAAGGGCATGCGCGTACCCGGCCGATACTCCGTCGGTGCCAACAGGTAGCGTCGAAACCAGTCCGGGCGTAGGCGTTCGGGCATCGATAAGAGATCGATGGCGGCGATGCCGGGGGCGGCCCGCTCGCCGAAGCGGTGGCATTTGATGCAAGCCAAACCGCCATTCCCGGCCAGCTTTCGGCCGCTGACCGCCAAGTCTCGGCCGACTTCGCTTTTCAAGTCGTGGATGATCGGCGGGGCGGTCGATGTCCGCTCATCCAACCGCACCAACCGCTGACGCAAATCCAACAGCTTTTCTCTTTCTTGGCCAAAACCCGGCATCCGCGTCAGCATGTAGGGACGATCTTTGGCTCCATGAGCCAGGATATGATCGATGACCTCCGGACGAAGCTTATCGCCCACCCCGGTCAGGGAGGGGGGCGAACGCCCCTCGTTTCCCATCTCTGGCATGGTCGTTTGAAACCATCGGTCGCGCACAGGCTCCGGACCCATCACCTGATGGCGACTGTGGCAGGCATAACAATTCATGCTGGCCAGTTGGAGATGGCTTGCCATCTGGTCGTCGAGCGGTTGGTGAAGTTGGACGAGGACCGCTTCGATGGCTGCGCGTTGATTCCTCGTCAGGGCATAATCCGGCAAGCCAGACTCGACGGTCGAGGCCAGGCAACCGCGATCAGGCCGCAGTTCGTCCAGTTTCCTGGCCTGGACCTGGGCGAGAGGAGTTTGTCTCTCGATAGGGCTGCGATGGCATTGGACGCAACCCATCGCGCTGAACAGTTCGCGGCCGCGATCGATAAGCGACCTGTCTACTTGGAAATGCGACTCGATCAATTCCCGCTTCATCGCCCCCTGGGGATCGGCGGTGACCCACTCGGTGATCGGCGATTTTTCGAGGCCGGGTCCGGAGACCTCCAGCGTCAATTGCTCGCCGCCACCGCGTTCGAAATAGTCGATGCGAAGAGGATGCATTCCAATCTCGAGGAACCTGGTCAGCTGTTCCGTTTGATAGGGATGGACGCCATCTACCTGCAAACAAACCTCCCCATCGATCGCCAAGCGACTGCCATCATCCGATCCAAGAGTAAAGGTATAGTCGCCGGCGACAGTCACCGGAAAATAGCTCTCGAAACGCAATCCAAAGTCGTTCTGGCGACCAGCGATCGATAGATCCAAGCCCGAGGTGATGCCTTGGGTAACAGCTTCCAGGGACTCGAAGTCGGGAAGTTTTTCCCACTGGCCATGATATACCTTGACCGTAAATTGCTCGGTACCCGGAGCGATGATCTTGTCCCCAAGCAAATAACAGGCAAGTTCGCGGGCTTCCTCTCGATTCTTGGCTAGCTTGGGCATGAATCCGCTGGGGCGAATGGCCAACGGATTTTCCAGGAAATCGGTCAGGCTATCCAACGTGTACTTGGCGACCAAGTCACCCAGCGGGACACTCCCGCCAAGGCCCTCCATCGCGCCTTCGCGCGGGGCATGGCAGGCGATACAGCCGATGGTTGCATACAGCCCGCGACCTCGCTCGGCGGCGGCAGAATCACCCGAGCGGTCCTGCCGTGTACCGTCGGCTAGGAGAAAACTGGCCAAGGCTGTTACCGCTTCCTCACGTTGTTCGCCTTCCAGGCCGTGCATAAGATCCGGCATCGTTGTCCCCGCCTTCCATCGTTGCGGCGCTTCGATGAAACTTCGGACAAAGTCGGGACGCAAACGCGAAGCCGCTTGCTCCAGCGCCGGAGCGGCTTTGGCAGCCAGCAAGGGATCATCACTGGCGTGACAGGCGACGCAACCCAATTGCTGGATCAAGATGCGTCCGCTAACCAACGACTCCTCGGAGAAGCGTTCATACCCAGGGATCAGGGGACGACGCGATTCCTTTTCGGCATCGCGAGGCAAAATCCAAATATTGCGAAAGCGAACGGGGTCCTTGTGATTCTGCAAAAAGATCGGCCCTTCGCCGCTATCCTCGTCCTTAAAACGAGCAGCACGCGTAGGGGCGGGGACAGGCGTCTCGCGCTGGACAACGATTCCATTGAGCCGCACCGTAAGCTTGGCATTGCTCATCTTTTTACCCTGCTCATCCAAACGCGGGGCAGTGAAGTCGATGTCATAGGTTTGCCAAGTCAATGGAGGAAAGCAGGCGTTCACTTCCGGATCCCTGACTTGATAGATCCCGCCTGCTTCGTTGCTTTTACCCTCCAAACCGAACGAGTCGAGGATTTGCGTCTCATAGCGCCCTTGGTGGTAAACACCACTGTTTCCTCGTGCCTGCCCGCGCGCTCGGGGCTGATACGGGGTGCGGAACTCGAGGTGTAGGGTATAGTCGCGGAAGCTATTCTTTGTCGTCCCGGCCGGGATCAGTAACCCGTCCTCCGTCAGCTTCGGTCCAGCTTGCCAGTGACGATCGAGGGAGGCCTGGGTTCCATCGAATAGAGCGATGGCTCCGGTCGGCGGTTTGGCTCCCAGCGTAGGACTGCTCCGGGTGAGTCGACGGAGCTGCTTGCTGCGGATCACATCCGCCAGCAACTCGGCGTCCCCCTGCATTCGCTGAGGCGGGGACTGATCCCAGCCGGCCCCAGGTAAACCGCCGGTGTGAAAGACCAGTTCGAACTCACCATCGCCGACAGCGATGACCTGGACTCCAATCCCGGTCCCGACATACTCGCCTTGAAGGGCGAAGTCAGGATCCTGGGCCGCCTCCTCGGGGGTCGCGTAAACCCCAGAATCCGCCGCGGGGATGGGCATGGCACTCAGCAAACAACTCAGGCAAGCAACGATTGAACCCAGCAATTTTTTCATTCAAGCTTCCCATCCACGACAACCGCGAAAACTATCGAACTCCGATGATACCATCGATGGCCCCTGGCTGCGGGAATGTCGTCGCTGAAAAATTTGAGCGATTTCCAGCGGGTACAATGATGCCCCTGCTTGCATCGTAGCTTCCCGGCTTGAAAAGTTTATTCCTTCGAAGCGTCGATCGTTCCCAACGAACTCAACGTGCCGCCGTCAGGATGGCTGTTGGTTTTCGCCATCATCGGCTCCCGGTCGATGCCGGTCAGCCATCGAACGCAGCAACGCTTGGACATCGTAGAATCCACCGATCCCGACGACGACGGTCAGGATCCCAAAGACGCTCAAGACGATGAGCAGTACCCAGAACCAGATGGCTTCCCAAAGTTCGATCATCATGTGTTGGTTTTATTAGGAAATAATAGGGAGCCTAGGATCATCGCCAGGAAGGCGAGGGCGGTGGTTCCCAAACCAATATGGGCTTCGGTGATCTCCACTTGCAGGTCTTCATTGGTAAGCCGCAGCAGCTTGCGGACTGGGGTTAAGCCGAAAATTGCCAGTAGTCCCGCCAGCAAGGCCCCATAAGCACCCACCGTGCTGGCCCCCCGCCAATAGAGTCCCAAAACCAATAAGGCAAAGGCGCCGGTGAAAAAGATGGCAGCGCTCACCGCCAGATAGTCGAGCATATCCTGATCCATCGGATACCAGATGCTCCAGGCCAGCAGGAAGACGCCGACGACAAAGACCATCCATCGCGTTAACCGCAAGCGTTTGGCCACCGGGAGCTGGGCGCCCATCCAGGGGTTGACGACGTCTTCGACAATGGTCGTCGCCCAGCACAGCAGGTAACTGCAGTGAGTCGACATCATCGCTGCTAACATCCCGGCGGCGAATAAGCCGATAGCACCCGTCGGTAAAGCCCAGGCTAGGAACCGCGGCATGGCTTTCAAGGTCTCGTCAGAATTTTGAATCAAAGCGCCATCGGCCAAAAAATAACCGGTCTCAGGCCCTAGTTTCCATAGCCAGGCCAAGGCGCAGATACCGAGGAACTGCGGAATGATGAAGCGGGTCATGAAGCCGATCGATGACCACACGTAGAGATGACGGACGACGTGTTCGTTTTCCGCTGCCAAGACGCGGGCGACGGCTGTCGGCCAGACCGCACACGATACCAGGCCAAAGGTGAAGACCATCCAAAGGATGTAGGCGACTCCAAAGCCACCTTGATCGAAGGGGTCGAAGCCGGCCGCTCCGTGAACCGTCTTTACCGTCTCGACCAGCGGTTCCCAGCCGATTTGCGTGACCGCGAATAAACTCACGCCGAGCAGCGCCAAGGCGAGCAACACGTACTGAACATAATCGGTGATTACTACCGAAACCATCCCGCCGATGATCGTGTAAGCCAGGCAGACGGCGGTAAGCACCGCCATGACCCAATGGACCATCATCGGGTCGGCGAGCCCGGTGAGTTCGGTCAGGAATAAACCCGAAGCTTTGAGGTAGACTCCCATATTCATGATGCCCGCCAGCGCCATGATCGCCCCGCCGAGGATCCGCGTACCTCGACCAAAGCGCTGCTCGTAGTAGGCCGGGATGGTCATCACCCCTGTCCGCCGCAGTGGTACCACGATAAACCCGCTCAATCCCACCAACAAACAAGTCACACCCGCGACGACGCCGATATGGAACGCGGAGAACCCAGCGTTAAATCCTTTCTGAGCTGTATACATCACCGTCACCAGCCCGATCTCGGATCCCAACATGGTGGCGATGGCCAGATAGGATCGAATGGAACGACCGGCTACCACATAATCGGTCATGTCCTTGACGTAACGGTTGGCGATCAAGCCGATCGCGACCGAGGCCAGCAGGTAGACGACCACGATACCCCAATCCCAAGGGGTGAAGTTCGTGGTATAGGTATAAGCTTCTATCATGCAGATATTACACGCATCGGAGGAGGAGGCAGCGATCAGCCGAAGCTTTTATCGCCATGGTCGAGGCAGCTAATGATAGTCGATCCAGCCTTCGCCGGGGTGACCCAAGATCAGGCTAAGGATGCTTGTCCGGTGGACAGGCTAGGTACCGTACCAGCAGGCCCCATCGAAAGGTGAAGGCGAAGCCAGCGTCGCCGACCGTCCGGCCAGGTGATCCCCGCTTCGGTGAACGCTGTCGGGCAAGCGGGCTTTACCCTGGTTTGTGCGCGAACCTTCATGGCAAGGTCGCCGCTCGAGGACTACGACCAACCTCTGGCTAGAACCTCCATCCACCGCATCACTTGCAACCCATCGACGTATCGAGCCCCGACTGGCACCGCTTGCTTGCCCTGCAACACGCGACAAAAGCATCGCAGCTCCTCGGCCAGCATCCCGCTGACGCGATGATCGCCACGGGCGATTTCTAAAGTCAGCGGGAACCTCGCCTGCTCGTCCCAAACATGGAGCGGTCTGGGGTTAGAGTCGATGCGGGCTGCCCAACCTTCCCCGAAGACTTCGAGACGATCAAAGCCCTCCCCGGGCATGCCCGGGGGAGTCAGGAAGGAGGCGGTCAAACAAGCCAGCCGTTGGTCTGACCATTGCAAGTGCGCGGATACGACGACGACCTCACCCGCTGCATTGCGGCCAGCCTGCGACGAAAAATGTGTCGGCTCCTCACCATCCACAAGTACCTGTAGGCAATAAAGATCGTGAACCATGGTCAGGTGGAGCGGCGTCTCACCGGGATAACTGGTCAAGGTAGCTTGGGGACGATGTCGCACCGCTTGAATCCAACGGAGTGCTGAACGGCGTTGCACTTCCTCGACGAGTTGCGAAAATTCGGTTCCGAACAAGCAGATATGTCCGAGCATCACTTGGGAAGGGTTCACCTTCACCCAAGGTAGGAGCGATTCCGCTTCGGCCAGCTTTGTTGCCAAAGGCTTTTCGATCAGTACTCCACTTCCCGCTGCGAGGACTTGCTGAGCCATCGGGATATGCAAGTCGCTCGGCGAGGCGATCACCCAACCATCGGCGGTCACCTTCGCCAAGGCGGAGTTCAAGTCGCTGTAGGCAGGGACGGTGGGATAGAGCTTCCGTGCCAGGTGCAAGGCGACCGGATCCGGCTCCACAATCGCCACCAGGCAAGCTTCCGACAATCGGTCGAGGGTAGCCGCATGCAATCTGCCAAAACTTCCAAAACCGACGACCGCTATCTTGGCTGGTTGTGTCGCGTTCACAGGGTCGCTCCTGCTTTCACCACTTGAAGAACTTCAAGACCGCCGTGAGGCTCAACGCGGCGAGAAGAAGACTTTGTCGGCGGTCCCCCTCAGGATCCAAGCCTTGTCGCTGTCCGACAGGTCGGCAAGTCGATCGCGGATCATCGCCAACGACAAATCATAGGTATGCGGTGGCTCGACCTGAAATGGACAATCGCTTGCCCACATCAATCGCTGCGGACCGAAGGCCTCGATCACTCGCCGCAGCATCGGGAGGGAGGCATCGTAAGGAATCGGACCGCCGACGGCATAGAACGCCGAGGTCTTCACGTGGACCTTGGGGTGCCGAGCTAGTTGGCACAAGGCTTCGAGCGATGCGGCTTGCAAGCCGCCCATCCCGACGCGAGCGAAATGGTCGACGACCACAGTTGTGTCTGGATGTCTTCGGCAAAGCTCATCGACGATGGGAATGTCGGCCGGATTGATCAGCGGGCAAACTGCCAAATTTTTGCGGGCCGCCGTGCTCCACAGGACGGACATTCCGTCCTCCGTTAACCACTTCGAGGATTGGTTGCCGCGGGTGGTGACGCGAAACCCGCGAACTCCGCCTTCGGCCAAAGCCTTCATCCGTACGGCTAGCTCGGGCGAGTTGGTGTCGACGATCCCAACCCCCGAGAATACCCCTGGATAGCGGGCGATGGTATCGAGCATGTAGGCGTTGTCGTAGCGATAGAAACTCATCTGGATGAGAACGATCCGAGCTACCCCGGATGGCCGGGTGTGGACGAACAACTCCTCAGGAGTGAAGCTTTTCGGCTTCATCTCATCGACGCGATAGTCTTTGTCGAGTGGGTAACGTTGGGTGTCCGGGGGCCAGACATGGACATGGGCATCGATCCAACCGTCTTTTCTTTCTGTTGCCATCGATGGTCTCCTCCCGATCGCGGAAGTTGCCAAACCCATGCAAGCACTCCATTTTCGCCGTGTCCACAGATTTTGCTTCATCATGCTTTCTTTCCGATGGGGGCCAAGAACCTTGGGGGCCAAGAACCTTGGGGGCCAAGAACCTTGGGGGCCAAGAACAAGGCGAGTATCGATCTCCATCGATCATCATACCTTCTAGGGCGAAGCAATGCTGGCGCTGGAGTTGATCTCGGAAGAGATTTACGGCGGAGTTCGCTGATCGGAATCACCGCCAGTTCATGGGCGCCGTGGCTCTTCTGGGTGTAGCCGACATAGAGCTTGCCATCATGCTCGACGGCATAGGGTTAGCTGAAATCGGCGTTCGGGGCGGAAACACCCGGAGTACATCGACCACCGAGGTCGAGCCGTCAGACTTCTTCCAAGGGACTGGTGGCATCGCCAAAGGTTTTCGGACGAAGGTTCATTTTGTCCATCAGCGAGAGGAAGAGTCGGCAAAGCTGACGATTCGGACTCCCGGTATAATCGAGCACCCGGCCAGTTGGAAGTCGACCGCCCGCGGTTCCCAGGACGATTACCGGAAGTTGGTCGTTGTTGTGCATCGCTCCGACCATCATGCTCGAACAGTGCATCAAGATCGTGTTGTCGAGCAAGGTTCGCGAGCCTTCTTGAATCGAATCCAGTTTGCGGGCTAGATAAGCGACTTGTTCCATGAAGAATTGATTGACCTTGAGCCAATCCTCGCCGTCGCTGTGCGAGAGCAAGTGATGGATCATGTAATCGATCCCGTGGCCCGGTTGCTGAACGCTGGGTAGGTTGGGGAATCGCAGCGCGCTATGGTCGTTATTTAATTTAAGGGTGGTGACGCGGGTTGTATCGGTTTGGAAACCAAGTACCAGAATGTCGATCATCAACCGCATATGCTCGGCAATATCCTGCGGAATACCATCCGCTGGCCGGTCGATATTCGGTTTGTCGAGCGAGGGACGCCAGCCCTGGAGTTCACCCCGCCGACCAGCATTGGCGATCCGAGTCTCGATATCGCGAACGCTTTCCAGGTACTCATCCAATTTTCGCTGGTCGTTGGAACTGATTCCCCGCCGCAACTGCCGGGCGTCGGCCAAAACGGCATCCAGCACGCTCTTGTCCTCGGGCGAGGACTCGTCCTTGAACAGCCGATCGAAGGCCAATGCCGGATAAAGCTCCAGCGGCGTCGGTGTTGTCGGCGAACTCCAGGAGATGTGCGAACTGTAGAGCATGCTGTAGTTTTTGTGGACCGACGGATTGGAAGTTTCGCACCCCAGGACAAGGCTGGGGACTTTTGTCCCGCGTCCATAAGTCTGAGCTACCAATTGATCGAAGCTGGTGCCCGAGCGAATTTCACCGCCGCTGGCGATGGGAGCACCGGAGAGCATATTGCCGGTCTGCGAACTATGGATGTTGCCTTTACGCGCCTCCTCGTGATACAGGCCGCGCAC
>JBILTQ010000479.1:0-3818 GCA_044371435.1 Pirellulaceae bacterium
CGGGTGGTCGGTGTCCCGCGGGGAACTTACCGACCACACCTTTCCTTTTCATTCTTCGAAGCCTAAGGTTGGAATTCGATGCGAGACAATAAGATCAAACAAAGGCTCCAACGCGGCGAAGTCTGCTGGGGGGTGATGTGCATGGAATTTGCCACCACCGGGATCGGACGGTTGTCGGCGGCGGCTGGAGCCCAATTTGCCGTTTTCGACATGGAACACACCGGCTGGACGCTGGAAACCATCAAGATGCTGGTGGCCACTTCGCGGTCGGTCGACCTGCTGCCACTTGTCCGGGTACCGACCCTGGACTACCACCACATCGCTCATGCACTCGACGTCGGAGCTGGCGGCCTGGTGATCCCGTTGGTGCAATCGGCCGAGCAAATCCGTCAAGCCTTATCCTATGCGCTGTACCCACCGCGAGGACAGCGAGGCTGCGCCTTCGGAGTCAGCCACGACGACTACCTTCCAGGCAACATTGTCGAGAAGATCGAAGCCATCAACGAGAACCTGCTGATGATCGCCCAGATCGAGACCGTTGCTGGCGTACAGCAGGCGGAAGCCATCGCAGCGGTGGAGGGGGTCGACGCGATCTGGGTCGGCCCCTACGACCTGTCGGTCTCGCTGGGAATCCCTGGCGAATTCGGTCATCCCAAACTGCTTGACGCCATCGAGCAGGTGCGTCAGGCGGCCGAAAAACACCAACGGGCGATGGTCCTGGGGACGCTCGACCGTCAACAACTGCTCGATGGCCCGAAACACGGATATCGGATGCTCGTCTACGCAGCCGACCTTTCCATCTATCAGCAAGCCTTGAGGAGTTGTTTTGATTCATTGGAGGAGGCTTGGTCGCCATGAAAGCCCATGTGCTGCTGGCCATGAGCGGCGGCGTCGACAGTTCGGTCGCCGCCTCCCTGCTGTTGCGAGAAGGCTATGAAGTTACCGGTGTCTTCATGCGGCACGGCGAAGCTTCGGCCGAAGTCTGTCGTCTCGACGCTGACCAACCCAGTCCCTTGCTGCCGATCCTTCAGGGAAGGTTGGACCACAAGCAGGGATGCTGTAGCGCCAGCGACGCGCTGGATGCTCGACGCGTCGCTGATCGGCTGGGAATTCCGTTCTACGCTATCGACATGCAGGCCGACTTCAAACGCATCGTCGATTACTTTGTCGACGAGTATCGGCAGGGGCGCACCCCGAACCCATGCGTCCAGTGCAACAACTGGATCAAATTCGGCCGCTTGTTTGAATATGCCGACGCTATCGGCGCGGAATATGTGGCGACCGGCCACTATGCACAACTCCTGCCGCTGCGAGATTGCCCCACGAAGTTCGGCCTTTTCCGCGGCATCGACCCGCAGAAGGATCAAGCCTACGTGCTGGCCGGCATCGACCGTCGCTACCTTTCGCGAATGCTGCTACCGGTCGGTGGTTATCACAAGCCGCAGATCCGCGCGATGGCGGTGGAACTTGGGTTGCGGATCGCCGACAAAAAAGACAGCCAGGAAATCTGTTTTGTCACTTCGGGCAAGCATGCTGAATTCGTTCGGCAGAGGGTCCCCGGCGATCGCGCGGGGGAGATCGTGACCAGCGATGGCAAGGTAGTCGGCCATCACCAGGGATTCGAAGCCTTCACCATCGGGCAGCGGAAAGGGATCGGGGTGGCCATGCACGAGCCCTACTTTGTGACCGCCATTGATCCAACGACGCGTCGGGTAACCATCGGACGCAAAGCCGAACTGGGAAGACAGCGGTTGTGGGCGAAGTCGGCCAATTGGCTACTGGCTACGGAAGACTGGCCGCGATTCGCTGCGGAACATGCCGGTGTCGCTCCGCCGCAGGAACTTGCCGCCGCCGGGCCTTCGGCGACAGTCCGCTTGCGCTCTGCTCAGGTCCAAATCCGCTACAATGCCGACCCGCAACCAGCGGTGGTCACCATCGATCCGCATGGTTGCTTTGAGGTCGAATTCGAGACGCCGGTCGAAGGGGTAGCCCCGGGCCAACTGGCGGTTGTCTTTCAGGACGAGCGGGTCTTGGGGGGTGGCTGGATCGAGAAGACAGCCATCGCTTGAGCCTGTTGGCGGTAGGCCTTCGTTGGTGAAGCCCTCGCGAACGTCACCGAGGAGCTCTCGGCCGTCTGACGGTGAGGTTTGGATGGTACGGACCGGGCGTGCGCCTTCGGCAGCTACCCCCGACATCCGCCGACTCCAGGGGAACGGACGGGAGTTCTCGAACTGGGTGACCGCCTTCCCCTAAAAAGGGACCGCCGGGCGGCATTAGATTACGAGACCAGCTACAATGGAGACAGTTTCGCCGAGACCGGCCAGACCCGCCCAGGCTCTCGAACTGCGAGCACTGGTCTTCGTTTCCCGACGCGTTGAAGAGACAGATGATGTACTTTCCGGCTGTGACCTGCCCCCTCCTGGCCACCTGGAGCGCTCTGCTCGGCCAATTCGAAGGCAACCCTCCCGAGCTTGTGCTGCAGCGATTCTGGCCGATCCTGTTGACCATCTTCCTGGTCATCATCGCGATGGTCGTCGCCATCGTCTTTTACAGTTTTGGCTCGGTGTGGCTGCAAGCGGTGATGTCGGGGGCGGACGTCAGCATGCTGAGTTTGATCGGAATGTATTTTCGCCAAGTCCGTGCGCAGACGATTGTCAACGCCAAGATCATGGCGGCCCAATCCGGCTTGAATATTCGCGGTCCGAACGGGATCACCACTCAGAGGCTGGAAGCTCACTATTTGGCGGGGGGCAACGTACTCAATGTCCTCAATGCATTGATCGCGGCTCATCGAGCCGGCATCGACTTGGACTTCGATAAAGCCGCCGCCATCGATCTGGCGGGGCGCGATGTGCTGGATGCGGTTCGCACCAGCGTGCATCCCAAAGTCATCGATTGCCCCGACGCGAAATACAGCGGCAGTCGTACCCTGGCCGCCATCGCCCGGGATGGGGTGGAATTGAAGGTCATGGCCCGAGTCACCGTCCGTACGAACCTCGAGCAACTGATAGGCGGCGCGACCGAGGAAACAGTGGTCGCCCGAGTCGGCGAAAGTATCATCAGTTCGATCGGTTCCTCCGAGAACCACCTGGTCGTCCTGGAAAATCCCAACCTTATCACCCGGAAAGTCATCCAGCGCGGCCTGGACAACCAAACCGCCTTCACCATCGTCTCGATCGATATCGCCTACATCGAAGTCGGTGAGAACATCGGCGCTAGATTAAGGGCCGATCAAGCCGAAGCGGATACCCGCATGGCCAGGGCACAGGCTGAACGACGACGGTCCGAGGCCATCGCCACCGAGCAGGAAATGAAGGCGAAGGTGTCGGAAAATCGCGCCAATCTGGTTCTCGCAGAAGCGGGAATCCCGCGGGCTATGGCCGAGGCCTTTGCTCATGGGCGGTTGGTCGCCGCTCCTCCCCCTGGCCGAAACTAAGCCCCCTCCCGACCTGACGATCTCGACGAAACGTTAGCCCCCACACCAGGATGCCATGACGAAATTGGTGACGAACCCACCCGCCCCGCAACTCGGCGAGAACGATGTTCAAGCTATCGATCGTTTGCGCGAGGCCTTCGGTCAACTCAAGCGGGAATTGGGCCGAGTGATCGTTGGCCAGCAGGCGGTCATCGAACAGTTGGCAATCTGCCTTTTCGCCCGTCGGCACGCCTTGTTGATGGGGGTCCCGGGGCTTGCCAAAACACTGCTGGTAAGCAAGTTAGCCGAGACCTTGTCGCTGAAATTTTCGCGGATCCAATTCACCCCCGACCTGATGCCGATGGATATTACGGGTACCGATATCCTCCAGGAAACGGGGGGC
>JBILTQ010000136.1:0-12635 GCA_044371435.1 Pirellulaceae bacterium
CATGCTCGGATTACCTTTTCTGCGAACGAGGAGCGGGAATTTTCGGACGATTATCGATCGCGTCGTGAATGATCTTCAGGATCCGCTTGCGTTCCTCGCCTTTCAGGACCAGGCGCGGGGCTCTCACCCATTCGTGGCCCAAGCCGGTTTCCTGCGTCATCAATTTGATGTATTGAACAAATTTGGTGTTAACATCCAAATGCAGCAAAGGAGTAAACCAGCGGTAGAAATCGCGAGCTTTATCCCACTCGCCGCGGCGGGTAAGCTCCCAGAAGTACTGATTCTCGGCAGGGAAGGCGATCCCGCTGCCGGCGACCCAACCGTCGATGCCGAGGATAGCAGCCTCCAAAGCCAAGTTATCCACTCCGGTGAACAGGGCATAGCGTCCGCCTACCGCGTTGTGCAAATCGGTGAGTCGCCGCGTATCGCCCGAACTTTCCTTGATCGCAACGATATTGCTCTGGTCGGCCAACCTTTGGAACATGGCTGGGGTGACATCGTTGAAGTAAGCCAGCGGGTTGTTATAAACCATGATCGGTAAAGCCGTCGAACGGGCTACCGCCTGAAAGAAAGCCAGGGTTTCTTCGGCCGAACCGCGATAGAGCATGGGCGGCATGACCATCAGCCCGTCCACCCCTGACAGTTCCATCTCCCGAGCATAACGCCGGGCTTCGGCGGTGCTGGTCTCAGCCAACCCGCTGATGACCGGTACCCGTCCTGCCACCGCCTTGACCATGGCTTCCATCGTCAAACGCTTTTCCGATGCGGTGAGCGTTTGATTCTCCCCCAGCGACCCGAGAAAAATCAAACCCTTGACCCCGGAGGCGATCAAGGCCTCCGCGTGCCTGGCTGTCCCTTCCAGATCGATCGAACCATCCTTGAACATTTGGGTCGTGATCGCAGGAAAAACCCCCTGCCACTGAACTTTCATCATCGTCCTCTCGTGTGCGTCGCCTTTCAGCCACTCGCCGGTCTTGGATCTCGAATTTCCTGGATATCTGGAAATAGCGGGAGTTTGCGTCGTCAACTATACTTCATTGCTGGGCCGGTTGGGGACAGGTCGCAATATTTCTCCTCCACACGAGTTTACGCCACGCCTTGCAAGACCTCTCGAAACTCGCGAACCTCGATCATGCGCTGCTCGAGGAATTATTCGATCATACGCACGACATCACCTTCTTCGTGAAGGATGCCGCCGGGCGGTATGTGGTCGTCAACCAGGCTTTGGTTGAACGGCACGGTTACCGTCAAAAGATCGAGGTCCTCGGTCGTCAAGCTTGTGAGATTTGCCCCGGTGACTTGGGACTGACCCTTACCCAACAAGATCGGCAGGTGCTCGAAGGTGGGAAGCCGATCATCGAGTTGCTCGAATTGCATTGGCGCACCCCCCATCGGCCGGTATGGTGCCTTACCACCAAACTCCCCATCCGCAGCGACGCCGGCGAGATCCTGGGGCTGATCGGCATCTCTCAAGACGTGCGAACACCGATCGCGACCGATGAGATCCCGGCGGGAGTAGCCACCGCCCTGCGTTTGCTGGAGCAGCAGTATGCAAGCTCCATCAGCGCCTCCAGCCTAGCCGCTGCGGCCGAACTCAGCCCAACCCGCTTCGCCCGGATCATCAAGCGTATCTACCAACTGACCCCCAACCAGCTGATCTCCAAAGTGCGATTGATGGCCGGGGCGAAGCTGCTGAGGGAATCTACCCTGTCGGTATCCGAGATAGCCAATGCCAGCGGCTTCAACGATCATAGCGCTTTTACCCGAGCCTTCCGCGCAGCCACCGGCATGTCACCCTCCGCCTTCCGCCAAGAGCAACTCACTCCGCGGTCGGCCACTCAACTACCGCGGTAAGTGGTGTAGCCGTACGGCGAGAGCAGCAACGGTAGAGAGTAACGCGTTTGACCGGCAACCATGCGGAAATCGGCCTGGATTTGCCGGGTAGAACAGCGACGGGCCAGGGTGGGCTTCCAGAGAGTCGGCGACTTGAAGACAAAGCCGAAATCCTCGGTAGCCTCCAACTGCTCAGCCGGCCACCAATCCAGCAACCAACCATCGCCATGGGTCTCGCCTTGGGCCTGTTGCCGCCAAAGCCAGGCTTCGTATCGTTCCAGAGGAACAGGAATGTCTGCCGCCGGCAGCCTACGTGCGGTATCGAGGATGTGCGTGGTGATCGAACTCAAGCTGGCGGGCATACGCTTTCATCCAGTCTTCGGTGGGTGATTCACCGCTGTGGGCGTGCGGCCTGTTCTAGTTCTTCGGCCGGCTGATTTTGCAAACGGCGAAGAAGACTGTTCAGCATGTGGTCTACTGATTTCCCGGTCGCGCAGTCGATAAAGGTCTAGCCGAATTTGTCGCGACAGGCCTGGTCGACTTCGGCCAGCGAAACCACGGTCGCTTGATCAGCCGCTGCCCCCCCGACTGCTGCTTGGCCGACCACTCCCGATTTCCCCGCTGCTACCACTGCGACGATTGCAGCTTCCCGATGGGAGGACGGGCCGCGACAGCTTCGAGCCAATCCTGGGCCAGACGTTTGTCGAAGACCAGATCAGCGTTATCATGCAGCCATGCAAAACTGGAAAAAGGACGGCAGGCAGCCATGGACTGGCATCAGCTTTCCGCTACGCAGCAACGTAGGAATTACAACCAAGCATTCGAGATGCGACAGGCCGTTCAGCCATCGCAGAAATTCTTCCTTCATCGATATGGCTCCCTCCTATGTCTGTTCAGATCCTGCGTCAAAGTTACGGCAAGCACCAGGTCAGGGTCAGCAAGATCAAGCGCCCTAGACATCACTCGGCCAAAGATGAGTGTCACCAATTTATGGAAGTCTCAGTCGATATCGAACTCGATGGCGACTTTGACTATGCCTACACCCAGCAAGATAATCGTCAACTGATCGCACCGGATACCTGTCGGAATATTGTCTACATTCTTGCAAAGAAGGATCCGATGCATTCGATCGAATCGTTCGGCTGTTGCATTGCGACGCATTTCATCGATTCCTACCCACAGGTAGAACAGGCATTCATCCGCTTGCGGGAACATCGCTGGAATTCGGTTGAGGGCTCCGGCCACGTCTTCACTGGCGGAGATTCGGAGACGCCCACGGTCGAAATCGTCGCTATCCGTGACAAACCGTTGCAGATCGAGGCTGGTATCGAACACTGGAGTTTGGCCAAAACTACCGAGTCCGGCTTTGAGAATTTCCATCGCGACCAATATCGCACCCTGTCCGATACCAGCGACCAGATCCTGGCTACGTCCCTGACGGCTCGCTGGCGCTACGCGACGTATCCCGATGACTATCCGGCGTCCCGAAGCCTGGTGAGGGAAACGTTGCTGCATGCCTTCATGAATCATTACAGCCACTCGCTGCAGGACACCCTTTATCGGATGGCGAAAGCCGCCCTGACCGCCGAAGCTTCGCTGGATTCGATCCACCTGGTCATGCCCAACAAGCACCACATTCGTTTCCCGCTGGAGCCGTTCGGCTTCGACAACGACAATGAAGTCTTCATCGTTACCGATGAACCCTTCGGCTATATCTCGGCAACCGTCAGTCGAATGTAGCCGCCGATGACTGCGGCCAAAGACGCTCGGTCCAGTCGCAACCAAGCCTTGGTCTACTGGAGGGTAGTCGAGAAAGGGCTTAAAATCCCAGACAACGTCGCAGGCAGTGTGCCTGCTTTTTTGGCTCAGGCCAGACCTGGCTTCGATAGTGAGCCAGAGATAACCTGAGTATCCTCGACAAGAAACGGTAGTATGATCTACATCATCGGAATCAGCGATGACGGTCTCGAAGGCCTTTCCACGGCCGCCATCTCCCGGCTTTCGCAAGCCGATCTGATCGTCGGCCCTCCGATGCTCATCGAAAAGGCGGCAGCTTTTCCCGGCCGCAAGGAAGCTATCGGAGCCGATTTAGACAAACTGGCCAACCTGCTGGACAAACATCAACAAGGGGATGTGGCGGTCTTGGCCGGCGGAGACCCGCTCTTTTATGGAACCGCCAGATTCCTGTGCGATCGCTTGGGGAAGGATCGTTTCGAAGTCGTCCCCCACGTCAGCAGTATGCAACTGGCTTTCGCCCGCGTCAAGGAAAGCTGGGATGAGGCCTACCTTACCAACCTCGCTTCACAACCGCTCGATCGTGTTCTCGAAAGAATTCGCACCGCTGAGAAAATCGGGCTCTTTACCTCGGACCAACTCACCCCGGCCGTATTGGCCAGCCATTTGATCCGGCTGGGGATTGATTACTTCGTGATCTATGTCTGCGAGAATCTTGGCTCGCCCGATGAGCGGGTCACGCGGGGAACCCCGCAGGAGATCGCCCAGCAGCGTTTCGCTTCACCTAACGTTATGATCCTGGTGCGCCGTCCCGGCGTCCCCGACAAGCCAACCGACCTGCTACCCCATCGCTTGTTTGGAAACCCCGACGAAGTCTTCCTGCAATCCAAACCGAAACGCGGCTTGTTGACCCCTTGCGAGGTGCGCACGATCGCCTTGAGTGAAATGGAGTTGGCTCCGACGTCGATTGTCTGGGATGTCGGGGCCGGGAGTGGCTCGGTGGCCATCGAGGCCGCTTCGCTCGCCCCGCAAGGGCATGTTTATGCCATCGAGATGGACGCTGAAGATTACGGGTTACTCGTCGAAAACACCCAACGCTTCGGCGTCAGGAATCTGACCCCGGTACTGGGGCAAGCCCCGCAAGCCTGGAGTAGGATCCCCGATCCGGATACTATTTTTGTGGGCGGCACCGGTCGGATGGTCACCGAAATAGTCGAAGCCGCCTGGCCACGCTTGCGGGCCAACGGTCGTCTCCTGGCCAATATCTCGAGCATGGAGAATGTGGTCCGACTGCAATCGCTGCTTCGCGACAAGCTATCGGCCGAACCCCTGCTGTGGATGATCCAAATATCGCGTGGGCACCAGCAGTTTGATACCCTTCGTTTGGAGACAGCCAACCCAAGCTTCCTCGTCAAAGCCACGAAAATCTAAGACGAGAGTCAAACCGCGCGAACACCGAACTGCGATTGGAAACCAACCTGCATGCTCTTTCTCCGTCCTACAGCCCAACCCTTGCCGGCGACTGCCGAGCCGCTTTCGGGGCCACCTTTGGATATCATCTTTGTCGGGGCTCATCCTGACGACGTCGAAATCGCCTGCGGTGGTACTATTCACCGCTTGAGCCAGCAGGGATACCGTGTCGGCGTGATCGACTTGACTGACGGCGAGCCGACACCGCATTGCCCCTCGCCGGAGATTCGCTGGTCGGAAGCCCAGGCAGCCGCCGAAATCCTCCAGCTGGCGTACCGCCGCATCTTACCGCTGCCCAATCGCCGGCTCTTCGACGATTTTGAAACACGGCTAGCGCTGGCTCGCGAATTTCGCCGATGGCGACCACGAGTAGTGGTGGGGCTTGGGAATAAAACCCCGATGGCTTCCCCCGATCATTTCCAAGCGGTCCAAATTACCGATGCGGCGGTCTTTTATTCACGGCTTAGCAAATGGGACGATTTCTTCGATGGTTTTCCGGTGCATACCATCCAGCGACAGTTGTACTATTGCCTCTCTTTCGAACCGACCCCACCAGCCGGCATGACGTCGCCATTCACCGTAGATATCGGCAGCTCGCTGGATGCGAAATTGCGGGCGATCGCATGCTATCAAACGCAATTCCCACCATCCAAAGGGGATATCCTGGAACGAGTCCAATCCTTGGCCAAGTCGATCGGGATGGCCGCTGGCTTCGAGGCCGGCGAAACCTTTTCCAATACCCGCCCCCTTGGCACCACGGATTTGATCAAGTTTCTCAACCTTTAGCCCTGGATCGTTGTCCGGCCCTGCACCGACGGCGAAACGGACGAAGCCTGGGGACCAGCCGACAGGCACGGAGTCAGACTCGCGCCGGCCCGGCAGCGGGGAAAAAGCTCAAGCCGTCAAAGGCAAAGGACTGTCGGCGAATCGCTGGTAGTCGGCGGCCAGTCTTGCTTCGGTCAACGGTTGCGAGCTGACCAGGCAGCGCATCCGCCCGCGGCGGATGACTCCCTTCTCCATGAAATGGCCGAAGAGTTGCGCCGAACAGGGAGCTATCGCCTCGCCAACACTCCAACGCGCATCGCCTTGATCACGAGGATGCAACATCCAAGCCACCTCCCACTGCTGATCGATCGACCGCCCGGTCACCATCGCGATGGGTCGGCCAGGCGGGATCTCCTGCCGGTTCACTGCCACTTCTTGCAAATCAGGATCCCACCACCGCAGGCTGGATAGCTCCAACCCACATCCGACTTGGACCGATGGCTGGCTATCCAACAGGTATGTCTGGACGCTCACCCATAACTCGATCCAGCAATCGACCGCGGTGGTCTCGAGCAGTCGGTAGTCGAGTTGGACAGTGAATCGCCGCTGGTCGCGTTGGGGGAAAACGACGACGAGATCGCTTTGCCGCGAATAGCAGTCCTTCGATAACGGCAGGTGAGGCGGCGGAAAATCCACCGCCAACAACCCAGCCAACGCCGGCTGGCGTTGATGGCGAAGAGACAGTCCTCGCTCGGGAAAATCCAGAGAGATCTCCCCTTGCCAACCAGCCGCATGAAAAGTGGCTTGGCTCGCCTCAATTTTCCAGGGAGATGTGGATACCGCTTGCATATTCCCCTCGCATAGGTTGAAAGAGTCCGAGGCTACAGCCGCTTAACCGGGAGGCCAACTCAAGGGACGGCCACCCAGCAAATGCAAGTGCAAGTGGGCTACCTCCTGCCCGCCATGTTCGCGACAGTTGATCACCACACGGTAGCCGTTTTCAGCCACCCCCAACTCCCTGGCCACCCGCTGCAGCGACAAAAACAAATGCCCTACCAAGGCTTGATCTTCTGGCTTCAGATCTTCCAAGGTCGCGATCGGTTTCTTGGGAATCACCAGGACATGCACTGGAGCTCGTGGATGAATATCGTGAAAAGCCAAACACAGCTCGTCTTCATAGACAATCCTGGCTGGTATTTCCTTGCGAATGATTTTCGTAAAAATTGTCTCTGACATACTGGCTCTCTCGACTACTCCTTGGCAGTCTCCGACGCAGGCTTCTTGCTCTTTTCGATTTCCTGCTCGAGTTGCGTGACATAAGCTTGCGCCTCCGGTGACGCGTCGGGGGCTTTGGCCACCTCGCGGGCCGATGCTAAAGCTCCCTCCAAATCGCCGACGTAAGCCTGGAGATGCGCTACCGTATCCAGCACCGTCCCGCGCTGGGCTTCCGTGACTTTGGGTAGCGCCGCTTGGGTGGCCGCCAAGGCCTCCCGTACCAAGGCCGGGTTCTTCAACTGGCCAGCCTTGCTGATCTCGTAGAGTCCCCAAGCCAAGGTGTGAAGTTCGATCGGGCGATCGGCCATCTCCGCAAAAATCTCTTTGGCGATCGACAATAAAGCCGGATCTTCCGGCCGCAACTGGATCATCAGGTCAAACTTGGCAAAACGCGCTCGACCAGCCATCTTGCCTGACTTGGCTCGAGCGAGAAAGTCGTCGAGCATGGTAAAGACCTGATCGACGCTGGCAGCCGAAGGCTGCTGGCCATCCGTCCCTTGCAACTGCCCGGCTACTTTCTCCAGCAGCTCTTCGAATTCCCGCTCTTCGTTATAAGTCGCGGCGAAAGCTTCCCGATCCCAGCGGCCATCGACTACTTGCGCTAACGGCTCGTCCATCTCCATCGGATGCCCGATCCACTCGACCCTCCCTTCCTTGCCGACGATAAAGGCACAGGGAATCCCGTTTAGCCTGGCGGCCATCGGATACGCCTGGTTGGTCGAGCCGTCCGGGTCTGTCGTCAGGCAGTAAGCACTGGTCAACTCCTGGAAGGTCACCGATTGGCCATCCTGCTCGCCTGCCGGTCGCTGCAGGAATTCGTTGACTTCCTCCGGGGTCTCGTCGCTGACACTGATGATTTGCACTTGCCCGTCGCCGTACTGCTTCTGCAATTCGACCAGATGCGGCATGCTCCGAATGCAGGGTCCGCACCAGGTCGCCCAGAATTCGACGACGTAAACCTTGCCTGCCTCAAACTGCTTCACCTGGGGAAACTTACCGCCCCCTTGCTGAATCCAGAACTGAATGTCGAGGGGTGGGGCAAGCGAGCCGATGGTAAGCCGGTCCGCACCTTCGCCCGGCGGTGGCGACTGGGAGTCGACTATGGAATCGCCAGGCATCACCGCGACCTGGTTGGGCTTCTGGACTTCCGGATCAACCTTCTGCTCGACCGGTGGACGTGAACGACCGTAGAGCCACAGGCAAAGGGCGAACAGGGCCGCGAAGACGATAACGCGGCGGAGCGTGAGCAGGCGAGACATAGCGAAGCTCCAAAGGATCAGTCCATCTCAGTCGCGACGTCTTGGGAGCAAACCAGCTGACCGCCGCTTGTAAGGTCATCATACTGGAATTCGTCCACCGTGGCAGGCTCCCGTCCTCTGCTCCTCGCCTGAAAATCGTGAGAAGCGTCGGCTAGCCTCGCGGAGCCAAGCCTCCGGAAGGAAGCCCGACGAGCCGCCCATTCCCCGGAAATTTCCGCAGAACGCCGCCCATCCCTGTCGACCTCGTCCGCCGATGAGAGCTTTCGTACGGGCAACTCAAGCGGAAGGCCGATGGTATGAGCGGTACCAGTCGACAAATTTCCCAATACCATCTTCGATGGATGTATCGGGTGCAAAGCCGACGGCTGCCTGCAAATCCGCCACCTCGGCGTAGGTCGCCGGGACATCACCCATTTGCATCGGCAAGAAATTTTTGCGGGCCGTGCGCCCGATGCACCTCTCCAGAACCTCGATGAAGTACCCCAGTTCCGTCGGTCGATGATTGCCGATGTTAAAAATACGGTAGGGAGCAGCACTGCTCGAGGGATCAGGAGTAGCTCCGTTCCACTGCGGGTTGGCTTGAGGAATATGGTCCATAACTCGCTGCATGGCCGTGACAATATCGTCGACGTAAGTAAAGTCGCGCTTCATCTGGCCGTGGTTGTACACCTCGATCGGTCGGTCGGCATAGATCGCTTCCGTGAACTTGTAGAGAGCCATATCAGGCCGTCCCCATGGCCCGTACACCGTAAAGAATCGCAAGCCAGTCGTCGGCAGCCGATAGAGATGCGAGTAGGTGTGCGCCATCAGCTCGTTCGCCTTCTTGGTAGCCGCGTACAAGCTCAACGGATGATCGACATTGTGATGGACAGAGAAGGGCTGAGCCACATTTGCACCATAGACGCTACTGCTGCTGGCATACACCAGATGCGGGCACCCTGCATGCCGGCAACCTTCGAGGACATTCATCATGCCGATCAAATTGGCATCCACGTAAGCGTGCGGATGATCCAACGAGTACCGGACCCCGGCTTGGGCCGCCAGATGAATGACGCGATCGAAGAAATGGTCGGCAAAAAACCGAGCTGTCGGCTGTCGCTGGGACAGGTCCAACTTGTGAAAAACGAAATGCGGCTGGGCTTCGAGTTGCTTGAGGCGGTCGATTTTCAATTGCGGATTATAATAGTCGTTCAAACTATCAACGCCGATTACCCGGATCCCGCTAGCTAGCAGCCGTTGGGCAAAATGAAAGCCGATGAAGCCGGCGGCACCGGTTACTAAAACTGTTCGCATCGCATCTCCTCATACCGCGATCGGGCACACTCCCTGTTCGCGAATCGATCCTTCCTTCCCGAATGCCATCGGGCGCCCATCGCCAGGCCGCCCAAAAAACGCCAGCCTGCTTTAGCCGACCGCCGCTCAAATCACCCGCATCCAGACCGACTTCAGGTACTCTGTCTCCGGGCAAAACCCGGCTACGGGATGATCGGCCGCCGCGCCGTGACGCGACAGGATCTGAATCAGCCGCGGCGGTCGTGGTCGACCGGTATCGTCAAAACCGGTGGCTTTTGCCGCCGCGCGTATCATCTGGACGAAAGTAGATTCTGCCAGCAAGCCCGCGCAAGAGCAACTCAACATCAAGCCACCCGGCTTTACCAATTGCATCGCCAACCGATTCAAATCGGCATGTTTTCGCGTCCCCTCCTCCAGTTCCGCCCGATTGCGTATCAGTTTCGGCGGATCCAGCACGACAATATCGTACTGCCTGCCGATCTTCAGCATATCGCGGATGAAGGCGAAGGCATCCGATTGAACCCAGCGCACCCGCACCTGATTGATGTTGGCGTTCTTGGCGGCCAGCTTGAGCGGCTCTTCATCGATATCCACCCCGGTTACCTCGGCTGCCTGCCCCAGTTTGGCAGCCTGCACGGAAAAGCCACCGGAATAGCAGCATAAATCCAAGACACTCTTGCCGCGACACAGCTCTGCCAGTTGTTTTCGATTGTCGCGCTGGTCGCAAAAGAATCCGGTCTTGTGGCTCGAGGCAAAATGGACGCGAAACTTTGTTCCATATTCGTGAATCACGACGCTCTCGGGAAGTTCGGCGGAAGCCCGCGGCGGGGCATCAAATCCCTCTTGGCTGAGAAACTGCGGGCACGGTTGCATCAACCAATGGGTTGTACCCAGGCGTACAGCCAGCCTGTTCAAAATATCCTCGGCCCTTTGATACATTCCCAAACTGAAGATTTCAGCGCTCAGACAGTCGCCGTACCGATCTACCACCAAGCCCGGGAAGCCATCGGCTTCGCCATGGATGACGCGATAAGCGGTCACATTTTCATCCAGCCGCAAACACTCGCGGCGCAGGCTTACCGCCCGCTCGAGCAACTCCTCGAGCCCAGCTTCATCAGGCCGATCACCCCACCAACGATAGAGGCGAACGGCCACCTCCGATCGATCGTTGTAAATCCCGTAGGCGAACAAGCGCGGCTCGATCGATGGCATCGGCGAAATTTCGGTGACCGAGCTGGCTGCCAGCTCGTCCCGCCGGCCATGCTCAGCCGCCAGTACCGCCACCCAATCGCCCGGCCGAGCTTTCCCCTGCAGCTTGAGAAGCCGCTTACGGAAGATGTTCGGATGGAGCACCGGCCGACTGACCAATACCTGCGGCAGAGCTTCGATCGGATCGAGGGCAAACGAGCGCGGTTGTAAAGCTTCAGCAACAAACTTCTTCATCGACAGTTTCCAGCCTTTGGCGTAAGGCGACGATGGGGATATCGCTGGGCAAGATCGATGGCCGGGACAGCACCTCGCAACCAGACATTCTCAACAAGTATCATCCGTTCGTCCCCACGGCGAAAAACCAACCCATCCTTTCAACCTCCCTTTTTCTCGCTGGAAGAACTCTTCGGTGCCTCTGCCTCGGTCGGCTTCCATGGACGAATCCAGAGATCTTCGGTAGGCGCGGCCGGCATGGCGGAAGCGATCCGTGGATCGCGCAGCAGAAGGCGGATGAATTCACGACTAGCCTCGACCGCAACCAAGGGTAGATTCGGATAGATACGCACTTGGGCCGGACCAACTCCGTCTCGGATTGGGATCGTGGATAAGATGTCCTCGACCAAAGCCCGCCACGGTGCCGGTTCGAAAACTTCGGCAGGACCCGGTATACGGCAGGTCAAAATCACTTTGACCAACCCGTCAGCCGGACCGTCAGCAAGCTGTGCAGCCAAGGCAGGGGACACCTGCGTTGGCCCGCAGTCCGCTTCTTCGTCAGGTCGATGGCTCATCCTTCGATTTTAACTCGATTCTCTCGATCCAGTAGGGCAAAAGCCGCTGTGAGGTTATCTTTCCCGAGGTAAGATTGGGTTCCTTGGCTAGCTGCAGCGAACACAGTTCATGCCCCTTGGCCGACCATGGCGACGGATGGAACCGCGGCTCGCGCCGCTGGCCGGGGAACTCTCCCCCCGCCAAGCGCAGCTTGGCAAACCGTGGGAGATTGATCCGATCATCTGCAACCGTCGCTTGATCGTCATCCTCACCGTCGTCTTGTTTATCTTGGATAGCCTTTCCCATGCGTGATCGAAAACCCCACCCTTCGCCATCCCTCGCCGCTTGGAAGTTCAGCCTGTTAGTGTTCCTGGTCGTTGATCCTCGGTTTGTCGCCGCTGCGACTCCCTACCCGCTGACGCTCACCAATGCCAGCTTCGAAGAACCGCCAGTGCCGGCTCAGCAGGCTTCAACGACGATGGTCGGTTGGGTCCAAGCGCGACACCCCGACCACCCGCATCAGGCCGGAGGTCGAATCGTGCGCGATGATGCGAAGAACATCAATCAGGCCAAAAACGGCCGTCAATGGGCGATGCTGGCTGCGGGCGATGCCATTGGTCAAGCCTTGGGCAACTTCTCGCAAGTCTTGGCCCAGGTCCAGGGCGCCGATCGCTTCTTTGTTTCCTTGCTGTTGTCGACCGAACAGTCGGACGTCAACACCAACGAGCTTCACCTGGCGATCGAACTCTACGTCAACGATTCGCTGGAGAGCTGGGAAGGAGGCCAGCTCATCGCGCGTCATGAACTCAACGACTTGACCAACGACGCGCGCGGTGATCTCAATAGCTATCTGGATGCATCGGCCGTCCTCCGCCTCAACCCGGAAACGCGGGCCGCCCACCCCGCCACCCAAGGCTGGCTGGTCTTGCGGAATATCGCCGACCCGCAGGCGGCCGCGGCCGCTGTCACCATCGATCACATAGGCATCAACGTCGCGGCCGCCCCGCCCAACACCAGCCTGCCGAATAT
>JBILTQ010000137.1:0-12630 GCA_044371435.1 Pirellulaceae bacterium
TCGATCGAAAATCGTCGACAACAAGATATGCTCGCGGCTACTCAGTGGATCGGCATTGATCCCCAGCAGCGTCAGCAAACCCGAAGCCGCACTGGCTACCCGTTCCCTAAAGGTTTCACCATCTTCGAGCGTCGCTTCGGGCGGCGCATCAAAACTCTTCAAGACCGTCAACGGTAAACCGATCTTGCTGCCGGGGGTGTAAAGATTGATGTCGACTCGATCCTTGAAGCGTTGGACTCGAGTTCCGTCTTGATCCCACTTGGCTAAGCCCTGCTTCCAGGTAGCCGCCGTCTGCACGGCCAACTCGTCGAGGGTGACCCCTTTCCGAGCCGCCTCATCCGCGTCGAGCCATGGCTTGAAATCGTTGGCTTCCAAGGCTGGAAAGGTCAACAGCAGGTTTCCAAGATCGCCCTTGGGATCGATACAGATCGCCGGAATCTCATCGATGGCGGCTTCCTCGAGTAACGACAAACACAACCCGGTCTTCCCGCTACCAGTCATCCCGACGCACATCGCATGAGTGACCAAATCCTTGGAATCGTAGAGCAGGTCTTCGTCCTTCAATTGCCGCGTTTCGAGATCATAAGTTCGCCCCAAATAGAACTTACCCAGTAGCTCATAAGCTGGCAGATCGCTCATCATCAAACCTACAAAGAAGACGTTATCTGGTGTCCGTGAAGCCGTCGGCAGCATTGTAGCCGGATTAATCCGATGATATAGTCGGGCTTGGCGAGGAATGGCCATGCTACGCCCCTGGCAGATTCCCGACGGTGCTCGACCCTAACATCGCCTCCGATCGATCGCGGTGAGCACGCTTCCAGAACGGCGGTGGCCATGGCCGGACACCGGCAGCCGAACGTTGAAGCCGCTTCGATGGAGGCAAAGTCAACTATGGAAAACAACGAAGACCAGCGGCTTCTCGAACAGCTCCAAGCGGCCTCGAAGAGTCGGGGCCCGCACGCCAAGTCGATCCGGTCCGTGATCAAGAAGGTGCTTATCCAACGAGGCATCACGGATGAGCAAGCCTCCTTGGACATCGAGCAGGCTTGGCGGGAAAACGTGTCTCCGGCCTTGGCCGCCGAGTCGCGGGTAGGTCGGCTTCAGCGGGGACGGCTGACGGTCTGGGTCGCCAACAACCTGGTGTTGCAAGAAGCGGAATTCAGTCGCCGCCAGATCCTGGGCAAGATGCAAAGCCGCTTGCCACACCTTCCGTTGAAGAATATTACCTTCCGCGTCGAAGGGTGAAATCCTGCATCCGCTTCAAGGTTTCCTGACTGACGTGATGCTCGATTCCCTCGGCGTCCAATTCGGCGGTCGCTGGCTTGACCCCCAAAGCGATCAGAAAGTTTACCACCGTCTGATGCCGCTCGTGCGACTGCTTTGCCAGTCGTAAACCCGATTCGGTCAATTGAACCGGGGCATAGGGAATCGTCTGCACCAGTCCGTGTCGCTTCAGTCTGGCAAGAATCTTGCTGGCCGTGACATGCGAGACACCGAAGTGCTTGGCAAGTTCAGTCAACCGACAGCAACCACGCTCGGCAGTAATCCAGGCGATAGCTTCTACGTAATCTTCGGCCGTCTCGCTGGCATGATCCCGTCGTATTCGAAGATGGCGGTCACTGGACATCGACAGTCCTACTTGGCCGTAAAAGCCGAATCAAGCCGATGAATGCCGGTGCGCACCATTATCAATAACGGCTCACGCGTCCCATGCGCAGTATCGGTGAAGAACAACTCCTCTCCCACCCCCCTGGCCGGCATGCTGGCCGTGATCATCAGCATCTGGCCCGGCTGAAGGTTCTGTTCGATCCGCAGTGCTTCCCAACGATCCGCATCGCGTTTCATCTCGCGACGCAGTGCGAACTCCTGGCTGACGAATTTCTGTTTGAGCGGACCAAACTGTATTTCCGGTGTCAAACTGAGCATGGTCGACCCGTCACCTTTGGGAAACGCCCGAAGGTCGAAAAGGAATTGCGGTTCGTCGTAATGACGGCCCTTGGCATTCCCTTGCTCGTTATACAGCAAGACTACCGATCCTTTGCGCGCCATACCTACCATTACCTCTTTGCGCTGCCCTTGACGGCACTGGTAGAAACGCGAGTGCGAACGGATGTCTGCGGCCACGCCGATCAACTCCAGCGGATCCTCGTTCAACCGTCTCTCTACCGAATCGAGCATTTGCTGGAGGGCGAGCGGTACCACGGCATCCACCACCGCCGCCCGAATACCGTTGAGATCCAACTGCTGGCGAAGCTCCAACGACAACGCCTGCTCGTTAACCCGCGGCCAGACCAACTCCAAGCTGGCCAGTTGTTCCGCCCCTAGCCGCATGAAAACCACCTCAACCGCCGCTACATCTTCGGGAATCAGTTGGCTCGGCAAGCTGCGAGTGGGCGCCTTGACCTCATCGCTCAGATTTGACCAACGAGCGCAACCGGCAAGGCCGCCGGCCCCCACCGCCAGAACGGCTATCCAACTCCACCAGCCACCAGTCAGCCGTCGCTGATCGCGCATACGCCTAAACCCGCCACACGCTGCAAGTTCCTGATTCAAGAAATAAAAGCCGCCTATCGTCTTTCACTTATCCACCGCCGAGCAAAAATTTTTTACCGCGGATTTTCGTGAAACTCGGTCTCCACGGATGCCGCTCGCCGCACCGTGACCGATTCCCGACTTCGGCCTTACGGGCTCCGGTCGACGACGAGAACTCGCGGATCATCCCGTCCAGGAACATTCCGTGGCAGCGTTGCCATACGATACGAAGCCGCCCCGGCCACTGGAAGCCCGGCTTGGCTTGGACGTCGCCAAGCGAGCAGTCGTCTGCCTTTCTATCCCTGCAGCTTCGACTAGCTGGGAGGAAAAACCCGTTCTCGCTTTGCTAGCATAAACTCAATCGCGGCGCTGAGCCAGCGCAGCAGGTCGAGAGTGAACATTCCGCCATGCCCCCTAGCGGGGAATCGCCCCCTGGAACCAGTCGGGGGTACCGAACCAGGCTTTCATCTCGGCTTCGATCGCCGCAGCTACAGAAGATGGTTCCACCAATACGCCTCGATCGGCAGTCTCGACTACCCAGGCCTCCAGCACCGCCCGCAGTTCCGTTAGCGCCTGTCGATGCGACGACTCCGAAGAATCGACCAGGTTGCGAATCTCCCACGGGTCCTCCACCGGTGCATATAGTTCTTCGCACGGGCCTTGACGGGTCATCAATTCCAACGAGGGTGGCGTCAAACGCCCTTCGGCCAGCCACTGCCTCATCAACGGCATGATCAAAAAGCACTTCTCCTTGTAACGATTCAGCGAAGCAAAGGTCGGGCCACTGGAATAGGTACGGATATAATGATAGTCCCGACTGCGGACGGAACGAATCCGCTGGTAGGTTTCATCGATCCGGTCGCGAGCCGAAAATACGTATTTACGCTGACCAGCCGAATCGATATCGAAAAGCGGCCGCCCCTGCATGCCGATCGGCACCTCGATTCCAGCCATCGCCAGAGTAATGGCCGTCAAGTCGATCAGACTCAGCATGCGATCGTCTACCTGCCCCGCTGCCAATCCCACCGGTGCCGGGAAATTCCTTGGCCAACGGATAATCAAAGGAACGCGTAGGCCGCTATCGTAACACCAGTGGATCCCGCGAGGTTCCAACCTTCCATTATCGGCAAAAAAGATGACGATCGTATCCTCGATCAGCCCCTCGAGCTTGAGTTGCTCGATGACTTTACCAATCCTTGCATCCATCCCGGAAATGGAATTCAGGTATCGAGCCCATTCCTCACGGACAACCGGATGGTCGGGGTAGTACGGGGGCGGGTCTACCGTTTCGGGATTGGCATACCTGGGGTGTCGGTCCTCGCCGACCCAAAGCACTCGCTCCTTCTTGGCCGATTCCCGATCGTAGATGTCATACTCAACCTCGGGTGAGTTGATCTGAGCAAAAAAAGGTTGCCGCGACTTGAGCTGCGACCAGTCATCACCTTGATAGATGGGACCCTCATGGACGAAGTTCAAATCAAGTTTTCCAGTCCCCACCACCTCCGATCCGATCGTCTTGATATTAGCGGTGTAATACCCGGCCGCTTGCAAACGGTGGGTCAGCGGCTGAATTCCCGATGGCAAACGAAAGGAATCATCGCGATGCGATCGCATATGATGCGTATCGGTGGTCGTCTGATACATGCCCAGCATGAAAGCCGAACGGCTGGGAGCACAGGCTGGATTCGTGGCGAAGGCATGGGTGAAACGGACTCCTTCCCTGGCCAGTCGATCCAGATTGGGGGTGACCACTCCTTCCGCTCCATAACAGCCCAGGTCGTGACTGAGGTTTTCGCCGACCAGCCAGACAATATTCGGCATGCGTCTTTCGGCAGGAGCGGCCGACAGAGACTCACCGACGAGCAGGAGCCCCACCGTCCCCAGGAGTAGGCAGGGAATTTTGAAGATCCACGCACCGCGAACATTCATAGCGAAACCGATACCTTTAGCTGAAGTGCTCGAGAATCCCCGCTGCCGTTCCAAGCGGCTCGGAGGAGAATGCCCTCTCTGGGAAAGCCTGCGGGAACCATTACTGTAGCATCCGGCTCAGCCCGACAAAATTCGTCTTCACTTGTGATCGACCGCCTTGAGCACCAGGGTGAAAGGTACCTCGCGGCAACAACCATAGAGCGGATGCCGCGTCAAACGCATCCGCAGCAGTTTAGGTGAGGCGATCCCGCAGAGAAATTTGGCTTGGGTCAAAGCATCAGCCATCACTTCCGGATACTGGTCGATCACGCTGCGTAACTGGGTCAGGGCTGACGAACCAACCCTTGCCGGTGAGGCTTTCAATGGAAGTTCAATGACCTCGCCGCGACAGACGCTGCACTGGCCGCAGTCTTCGTTCAGTGGCTGGCCAAAATGAGCGGATAAGGATGCGGCCTGGCAACGGCGACTGGTAGCCAACGCGAACATGGCGTCGATCCGCTGGAGCTCCTGCCGCTCCAGCAACGCTATTTTTTCGTGGAGCAAGCGTTGGATAGCTGTACGATCAAGCATCGGCTTCAGGCGATGATAACCATGTACCAAACCGCTGACTTTGACTTCAAGGAACCCCATGCCTTCAAGTTTCTCAAGCAGGCGGATCAACTTGTCGCGGTCGCACGCCAAACGTTCCATGACCACCGTGACTTTCAAGGCAAACCAGATTTTTTTCTTGACCGATAGCGAGAGCACATCGGAAACAAATCGTCGCTCTTCACCGGTGAACGCTTGAAGGATCCGCGTCGAGCTGGCCTTGGGCTTGAATTCATAGCTGTCATAACGAGGCCCAATCGCCTGCAGATATCCGTCCAATTCAAGGTAGGTCAGCAAGGTCCGAAGGACTGTCTCGCGGATATCGGTTTCCTGCGACAAGGCATAGTACGAGAGGAAAAAATCGGGTGGCTGATGGCATAACCGGTCGACGAGGATCGCGATGCCCTGCTCGCTTGGATGATCACCGTGGACGAAATTTTCAAGCGTCATGCGATCCTCGGCCACCACTAAACTTTCGCACACACTGGGCTGGCCATCACGACCAGCCCGCCCGATTTCCTGGGCGAAGTTTTCCAGACCTTTCGCGATATTCCAGTGATAGATGTAGCGGATGTCGGCTTTGTCGATACCCATCCCGAAAGCAATCGTCGCCACCACGATCGCATCCATCTCTTCCATGAACCAATCCTGGACGAGTTGACGTTCCTCATCGGCCAAACCAGCATGATAAGCTCGACTTGTATAACCCAACGCGACCAATCTCTCCGCCAGTTCCTCCGCGGTCTTTTGCAAGGTAACATAGATGATCGTCGCCCCGCGAGGCTGTTCGCGAAGCCGCCGATCGAGGTAGTCGGCTCGAGCCGCCGAAGTAGTTGCCGTGAATAGCAGTTGGAGGTTGCGACGATGGAAAGGGGTCTGAATCACATTTTCATCCGTGATCCCAAAGCCTCGTTGAATATCCTGAATTACCGCCGGTGTAGCCGTCGCCGTCAGGGCTAAGATACAACCAACCGACAACTCGTGAGCCATTCCCGCTAGTTTCAAGTAGTCAGGCCGAAAGTTATGCCCCCACTGACTGATACAGTGGGCTTCATCGATGGCGAAAAGACCGATCGCTACCCCACGCAGCAGTTCTCGAAACCGCTCGTTGAAGAAGCGTTCGGGAGCCACATACAGGATTTGAATCCTTCCCGATTTGACTCCCTGATTCACCGCCTGAAGTTCGGTGCTCGAAAGCGACGAATCGAGTCGGGCCGCAGGGATTCCGCGACGTTGCAGGCTCTCGACCTGCTCGCGCATCAACGCTAACAGGGGAGAGACGACGAGTGTCATCCCATCCAGGAGCAGGGCCGGCAGTTGATAGCAAAGGGATTTCCCCCCGCCCGTCGGAAAAATCGCAGCGACCCCCTGACCCTGGAGAAGTCGCTCGATCACTTCACGTTGGCCTGGCTTGAAAGCCGTCAAGCCAAACCGCTGCTGTAAGGTTGCTTGCAGTTTACATTCCATAGCCGCCAACGATCCTTAGCCGTAATCAGGGATTGGATGCCGTCCCATGCTTTCCCACCGCGAACTTCAAATCCAAGCTGTCGGGCCGAACCAACCTCCATGGGACGGCTACCACTCATCGCGATGGACTTCCGGATCATCCCGACAGGCCTGGCAAATCAAGCTGCGGTCGGCCGATCAACAGATCGCAAAAATATCGCCTTGGTTCGTACCGGCCGACGCCAGGCGATAAAACCGCTCTCAACCGCTGACGGCAACGCTCCCACTCCAAAGCATCGAACCTCTAATGGGGTGGTTGGGCTTCGACACAGTACAAAGCCTGATTTGAGCGGAGGAATAACTGGCCTCGGCTAACCGCGGGCGTTGCGTTGAAAATACTGGGGTCCGAGGTGAACCGATTCTGAGCCAGGACGTTGTATTCATCCGAGCCTGCGAGCACCAATACCCCGCTCTCCCGAGTCTGCACATAGATCCGGCCGTCGATCACCACCGGCGAAGCATAGACAGGCCTACCGCCGTTCTCCAGGTTCCCCACCCGTTGACGGTAGATCAGGTTACCATTGGTCGCATCCTGGCAAAAAGCCTGACCACGATCGTCGATCCAATAAAGTCGCTCCTGATACAGAACAGGGGTAGCCACGTACGAACTGCTGCGACTGGTCCAGGCGATATGCGTCTTGGTCACATCGCCTGTCCCTCCCAAGCGAATCGCGAGACTACCGGCAGAACGATAACCGCCATAGACATAGATTCGCGACTGATCGTAAACCACACTGGGCGAGACGTTGCCGGTAAGATCCATCGATGCATACCATCGCAACTTTCCGGTATCCGGATCCAAGCCCCAGACCTCTTGTGGGACCGCCAAAACCAGGTCGGTACGTTCCTCATCCACTGGAACCAGGACCGGAGTCCCATAGGCAAGCTCGAGCAACGAGGCAGCCGCCTCCCAGCGTTTTTCCCCGGTGCGACTATCCAAAGCGAGGATTGCCTGACTTTCCTCCGAGGCGTTCACGATCAGGGTGTCACCGTGCAGGATCAGACTGGCGGCCGTCCCCCAACCTCGATTGCCAGATTCGGTACCCACCGAAACTTTCCACAGCAAGTTCCCTTCCATATCGTAGGCAAGGACCCCCGATTTTCCGAAAAAAACATAGACCCGCGTTCCATCGGTCACCGGTGTGTTCGTCGCATAGCCGTGTTCGGGAAGCCCCATCCCTTGATAGGGGTCTTCCGGCATGATTGCAGCTTCCTCACGTGTCCAACGGATGCGCCCGCTCGCACGATCAATGCAAGAAATTTGCCGACTGAGCTGACGGATATCACCGGGACGCGAAACATCCAGTCCATATCCCGAGTAGGAGGTGACGAAGACGTCATCTTTGGTCAAAACCGGGCTGGAAGCTCCCGCTCCCGGCAAGTCGCATTTCCAGCGGAGGTTCTGCTCGTCGCTCCAGTTCAGTGGAACCTGCCGATCCGCGCTCGACCCTTGACCATGGGGTCCACGAAACCGCGACCAACCATCGAAGGTCTCGGAAGCTTGGCGCGGAGCCTGGCTTGTCCCCGACTCGCCTGGCTGGGAAACGCTCTCACCCTCCGATTCAACCTTCTCCACCCCTGCTTCGGAAAGCCCTACCAAGGTCTTGGCTGGCAACGACACGCTCGCCATCGGTCGACGGTCGGCGGCGGGATGCTGGCGTTTTGGCCGCGGCTGGCGAAAGCCATAAGCAGTCATCGTGGCGATGAACACCAGGAACGGCAACCCCAGCCAAAAAAAACCTCGATTCAAGCCCATCCTCATCCTCTTTTTCTTCGGCCCACCCCCAGGGGCTCACCGAACTCACGAGAAACACCAGCGACCGCCAACGCAGCCTTCTACCCGGCAGCCACCGCTGGCTATCGGTAGGGTTTATGATAACGGAAAGCAACCTTGCCTGCCCGCCGCGATAACCAATTCATCGCCCTTCGATCGCGTTATCGACCGCCTACGCTGTTCGCCCCTCCTGTCCCCAGCGGTTTCGCGTCCAGGCGCGGGAAGCCCTCACCAGCAGAGCTCACGGCGAAACCTTCAGCTTTTCGATCATCGACCAGCCTTAGCCCTCGTTCAGCCTGCATTCTCGCTATGGCATTCCTGCTCCGGCGATCGACGACTGCCCGTCGAATCCAAAGACGAGTTTAGGCGCTCGATTCGGAACGACAATTCCTGATCTGCTTCAGGAATGTATCCATGTCCGGCGTGCGCTGAGCCAGATTCGGATTCATCGCATTCATGACAGCCGAGGCCAAAACGCGATCCAGATCGGGTCGATACTTCAAAATGTCGGTGGCTGCAGTGGTATCATGATGGAGGGCGGCCATACCGGTAGCATCGCCAGCCGGCCACGGAAGCTCAAAAGTCAGAAGATGGTAACAGGTGACTCCGAAGGAAAAAATATCCAACCGCTGATCGGTAGGCCGACGACGCACCACTTCGGGCGCCATGTACAACGGCGTTCCGGTACGGTTGCCCGGTTGCATGAAAGGTTTAGTGGCCGGCACCGTCAGGCCAAAGTCGATCAACTTGACAACCTTCATATCCTGGGTAGCGATATAGTTCCTCGGGCAAATGTCGCGATGGATATATTGGCAACGGTGGACATAAGCGAGCGATTCCGCCATCTGCCGAATCAGCGGCAGGCGTTTGCCGCGGAGCTGCTCCTCGGCCTTGTCCTGAATGAGTACCTGTAAACCCGGTCCGTCGACGAATTCCATCACCAGGTAAGGTAAACCCTTGTTGGTAACACCATACTCATAGGTTTTGGCGATGTTCGGGTGATTCATGCTGATCGCGATCGCTCCTTCCAAAGGCTTGTTGAGCCCTTTGAATCGGCTTTCGAAGAACTCAACCTTGGCCGGGTCGCACAGCTTGACACCGACGATTTCATGGTTGCGTTGCCGATCGCGGGCCACGAAGAAATTGCTCATCGTCCCCGAGACACTCGAACGGATACGCTCGAAACGGGCCTCGATGTCGACCCCTTTCTGGCTGCTATCGCTCCGAAACATCCCTTGTAATTTGTCGAAAATCCCCATCTTGATCCTGTCGTCCCGGTAAAAATCGCGGCCGCTCGTACCGTCGCTAGAATCTATTATAGCTCGCGATTTTCGAAACATGCTTCTTGGGCTATAGTGCCAGGAATGACAAGTCCTGCAGCCAAACATAAACCCTTTCGCGTCGCCATCGTCGGTGGAGGTATCAGCGGCCTAGCAGCCGCTTTCTACCTGAACCGTCTCGTGCCCGGTATCGACTACGTCTTACTGGAGGCCGGTGATCGTTTAGGCGGCGTCATCGATTCGCTGCATGTCGACGGCTCATTGGTCGAGAAAGGGGCCGATAACTTCGCGACCTTGATCCCCGATGCCTTACAACTCAGTCAAGATGCAGGGCTAGCGGAGCAGCTGATACGCCCGAACCCGCTTCATCGTCTAGCCCGAATCGTAGCCGATGGTCGCATCTATCCGATTCCTAATGGATTTGCCCTGATGCAGCCGACCCAGCTGTCTTCGATCTTCACTACCCCCATCCTTTCCTGGGCTGGACGGTGTCGGCTGTTGGGTGAGTTTTTCGTGCCACCGCGTCGAGACGATACCGATGAAAGCCTCGAAGCGTTCGCCACCCGGCGTTTGGGTCGCGAAGCCTATGAGCGACTGGTCGAGCCGATTGTCGGTGGTATCTTCACCGCACAAGCCTCGACGCTTAGCATGCAAGCCGCCCTACCTCAATTCGTCGAAATGGAAAGAAAGTATGGCGGTTTGATCCGCGCGCATTGGTTGAAGCGTCGAGACGATGACCAGGCCAGTCAAGCGGCGCGTCGAGCTTCGGGGGCTCGTTACGACCAATTCGTCTCGCATCGCGACGGGATGAAAGCCTGGGTAGATGCAATCGCCGCACAACTTCCCGGTGATCATCTCCGTCTCCAACACCGCGTCGAGTCACTGGTTCCCTTCCAGCATCCAGCGTCCGCTGCCAAGCCACAAACAAACCAGGACGAGTCGGTCTCCCCCACCACGGTCTGCGAATCAGCGATCGCTTCGCGAACCCGATGGATTGTAACCACGCGTGCACAGGGGGGGCATGGTTCGAGCACGCTGGAGGAGACGCTGTACGATGCGGTCATTGTCGCCTGCCCGGCCAAGCCCGCTGCCGAAATCCTACGCTCGGTATCCCCCCCAATCGCTGCCGAACTATCCGCCATCCCTTATGCCGATTCCGCTGTCGTCGCGATGCTGATCGACCGGGCAGACTTGGATCCCAAGCTGCATTGTTTCGGACTGGTCGTACCCCAACGGGAAGGAATGGATACGCTAGCCATCAGCTTTACGAGCGAGAAATATGCCGGTCGCACACCACCCGATAAAATCCTGCTGCGGATTTTCATGGGTGGGGCCGTGCGCCCTGAACTCGTTCGGGAGTCCGATGAGGAACTTTATCGGCGGGCCTGGCGAGACTGCCAAGGTTTACTCGGTTTGAAGCAGCCCCCAAGCTGGCATCAGGTGATCCGTTGGCTAGGGGCGATGCCCCAGTACGTGGTGGGTCATAACCAACGGCTGCGAAGGATCGATGACGAACTTCAAGCCTTCCCCAGCTTGGCTTTGGCTGGGAACGCCTATCGCGGGGTCGGGATCCCGCAGTGTGTCCGTTCTGGCAGGCAAGCGGCCGAACGTATCGCCAGCTACTGCCGTTCGCTGCCTATCCCTAAAAATTCGCTGTAATGAACCTGGAGCTCGTCCGTTGTTATCTAAGGAAAGCGGATGACCACAAGCAAGGAAAGCCTCCCTGATTCGAACTCACCCTTGGAAGGGTGGGTTAGACAGGTGCTGCCCAAAGCTCTAGGTTTCGCGCGTTCGCTGACCGGAGACCCGTATCTGGCGGAAGACATCGTTCAGGATTGCCTGTATCGATTGCTTGCCAAACGCGATCGGTACGACTTGGCCAGGGATGGCTGGAAGATCCTGTTGCGGGCGATCACGAACGCCGTTGTCGATGAGCACCGCCGACGAGGTCAAGTGGTTTGGGAGACGATGGAAAGAGTGGCGGGTGAAGGCGACTTGAGCGACGGGGGCGAGTCGGCCAGCCAACCGTTGGATGTGGTCCTTAGTCGGGAATTGGAAGAGAGGATCGCGGTGAGCTTGACGAATCTGCCTGTTCCGCAACGCGCGGCCCTGGAATTGAAGAGCTTTGGCTGCAGTTTGGCCGAGATTGCCGAGACACTCTCGATCAGCGAAAGCCATGCCGGTGTGCTCGTTTATCGGGCCAGGCAAACGATGGCGAAAGCCTTGGCGGAGTGGCTATGAGCGATAATCCTCGGGACAATCCTACCGTCGACGATCCGCGCATCGAGCGTTGGGTTGCGGTTTGGCTCGAACGGTCGGCAACTCCTGAAAGCTGCCAGCGGGTCGAGGATCAGGTGTTGGGGCGTCTTCAGGGACGGCGCTGTTCTCCCATGACCCGACCGGCTTCGCCATGGCCGAAACGAGTGGCCTGGCTGACCTCGGTAGCTGCCCTCATGACCCTAGCTTTTTACTGGGGGCGGTGGGAGAACTCGGCCTTCGGCGGGGCTAGTGGTTTGGTGCGCGTCGCCAAGTCGGTGCATGGTATGGCGGTGGAACGTTGCTACATCGTAAGGACCGAACGAGTGGCAGGTAACACAACGCCGCAGGCGCGAAGCCAAGACCTTTGGTCATGGCCCGAGGTGAAGGTCTGGACCCAAGGGAATCGCTTTTGGGTGGAAGTTCATCACGCTCGCGGCTCTTGGGCCTGGGGGCGTGATCGGGAAGGAGCCGTTTGGCTGACACTGGGACGTCACCGTGGTTTGCAGATCGAACCTGCCGAGATCGGCGATTTTTTGCAGAAGTTATGCGACCTGCACAGTCTGGAATTGCCTGCCCTGCTGGAAACTTTCCATCAACGCTGGGTCTTGTCCAGCCAATCCCAGACAGCCACCAGCCATATCATTGTGGCTCGTCCTCGCTCTCCTGACCCACGTCGAATTCATGAAGCGATCCTCGAAGTCGATCGCGAGACCAAAGCTGTCCGTCAGCTGACTTTGATACGCGACCCCCGTGATCGCGATC
>JBILTQ010000638.1:0-3780 GCA_044371435.1 Pirellulaceae bacterium
CGGGAATGGGTTCCGGCGGCGGCACCTTGCTCTTATCCACGACCCAGAAGTCGGTGCTCATTACGTCGAAGAAGGGAACCTCGCCTTGGAAGTAGAACTTGCTGTAAGGAGCCGACGTTCCATAAGCAATGGCGAACTCTCCATGTGCGCAGTACTTAAGAAGTGACGCTCGTACCACTTCCGGTCCACTGATCATCGGCTTATCGTCGAAGCGCAAGAAGGCTTCGTAAACATCCTTTACGCGCAGGTCGCGGTCGGGATCCGGCAGGAGCCCGTTGTTCCTCAACGCAGTAATGCCGAGCCCATCAAGCAACCATTCCTCCTGCTTCAAGAGGGTTACTACCGACTCCTCGATCTGGCGTTCGAGTTCGCCTTTGAAGGACTTGATGGCAAGGAGCTGCGGGCCGGATTTGACAACATGCTTCACCAGCAAGGAATACGCATACACCAAGGCCTGCTCAGAGGCCTTTGCACCTTCCTCAATGCGCTTGGTCAGTTCGTTCTTCTGCTCTGGTTCAAGCTGTCCTTGGTAGTCTGCCTTTACGCGGGAGCACGCAAGGTACTCGCGCACCTTGCTTTTCAGGGTGCCCAAGCCGAGCTCGGTGGGCACCAGGAACAGCATCATGTTGCGGTAGGTGCGCTCACTATTGCCCTTCTTAGTGGCCAGCTTCTCAATGAACTTCTTGGTCTCGCCGTTGAACTTCTCTGCCGTGGCGGTATAGCTCGGGTGTAGTAGTACTAGCGTCAACCGCGTGCGTTCGGGCACGTCAGCAGTGGGGGCAATGAGCATTTCGAAGGCTCGCACCGCGCCTCCTTTCATCTGGAGCCTGCGCAGCACTTCGGTGTTGATCTCATCCTCGCTGACCGCGCTCTTGGCGTGCTCAACCAGGATGTTGATGTTCGGCTTGGTATGGAACCAGTAGCGTTTGCCGCCCTTTCCGGTCTGGGCATAGTGCAGGTAGTGCGCGTTGCCCTCCAGATCGTCCAGCGCGCCGTTCACGCTGTTGTGGTTGAAGCTGTCGGGCTTCAGCACGTTGAGTTTGATCGCCTTTACATCTATTCCCTTCTGGGCGCCATCGGTGCCGAAGGTGTTGAGGAGAATGGTGGAGGCAATGCCTTCAGCAAGCTTCCACTGGCCGAACTCCGGCTTGTTGCTGTCGATGCGGAAGGCGTTGCTCGTAGGGCCGCTCACATCGGCACTGATCACGGCATCGAAGCCGTTGCCGAAGAGCTTCTTGAGCTGACCGGTAAGGGCGGGCACATTGGCGAACTCCACATCACTGCATTGAATGAGCAGTTGTTTGCCCGTAAGGCTGTGCTGCCGCTTCCAGAGGTCGCTGATGATGGCCGCCAGCAGGCGCAGTACGCCCCGGGTGCGTTGGAACTCATGGGAGGAAGCCCAGCGAACCCGGAACACGTCGATCAGTTCCGGGTGGAAGGGATAGGCCTTCATCATCCGGTCCGCGTAGTCGATGCGGGCGGCATGCTCCGGGAGTTCGTTCCACAGGGTCTGGTAGGTGGTGGTGTACGCGTTGATCGTACGGCTCACCACGGCGACATCACCCGGATTGTCGAACAGGCGACGACGGATCACCTCGAAGATCTCATCATCCGCTACCGGCAGGGTGTCGTTACCCACGCGGCTCACGCGGCGTTGTAGGCTGCCCAGCACGCTCTGCGCTTCGGGGGTATTGCCCACTTCCTCCACGCTGGCAGGTAGGGTAGCCACCAACACGGAGCGCTCACTGCCTGCTACCGCCTCGGTGAGCTCCTGCATGAAGCTGATGGTCTGGTCAGCCAAGCTGCCGTTGCCCACGGACACGCCCATGGCCTTCACGGTATAGTCCGCCAACTCGTCCAGCAGAATAAGCGAAGGGGCACTTAGGGCAAGCACTTGCTTGAACAGGCCCGCCGGTGCAACGCACTGCTCGTCGTTCTTGCGAATGACCTCATAGGCTTTGGCCCCGCCCAACTGCCAGGCGATCTCGCCCCAGATGGTGCGGATCGTGATGCCTTCCGCCACCTCCCGGCCGTTCACCGGGTCGTTGGTGGTGTTGGTGAACACAGCCACGTTGGCTTCCTCGAACTTGGGTTGGCCGGTATGCGCCAGCAGGTCCTTGGTGTGCTCGCTTTGCACAATGCGGCTACCGCTCTTGGCAATGTGGTACAGGCTGATGAGCGTGTGCGTTTTGCCACCACCAAAGCCGGTCTGCAAACTGATCACCCGGTTCTCCGCTTCCTCCTGCCCGTTCAGGCCTTGCACCACGCGCCGCGCCACGTTGCGCAAGCCTGCCGTGAAGTAAGTCTTCTGGAAGAACACTGAGGCGTTCTTGTACACTTCTCGGCCGGTGTTCAGGGCCACCTCGGCGAGGTTGGCGGCGAACACGCTTTCATCCAAACGCCCTTGGCGGATGTCCAAGTGGGGTTGCACTACACGGAACCACGGCTGCGCGTCGCTGGTGTCCTGGGCGGTCACGGCTGGCTTGGTCTCTTGAAGGGCCTTCAGATCAGCGTCCAGCTCATCGCGTTTCAGCACCTTGGCGATGTCGCGCATGTGCAGGTAGCACTTCTGCGCGTCGTCGGCGTCGATGACCTGGAAGTGGGCGGCCTTGTGCCGTACGTCGGCGATCTCGCTCAACCAGGTCGGCAGGTTGTTCACCTTCCGGCCGAAGTCCGCCTTCACAAGGTCCTTGTACTTGATGGCGAAGCCCTTCAAGTGCTGGAAGTCGATCAGGGTCTCGGGAGGTGTGCCGTTCAACCGGGCCTGCTGCCAGTTGTGCAGCTGCTGGGTGGACAAGGATTCCATGAACCATTGGCTCCACTTCTCCTCACCGGCCTCCTTCGTCAAGCGCTCCACCACGTAGGCGCGGAACTCCTCAATGAAGAGGCCGAGCGCCTTGTACAGGTTATCCTTTGCGTGTTGATCCATCGGTCAGTTAAGCATCGAAACCCATCTGGGTCTGGGTGGCGGAAGGCTGGCCTACTTGGCGCGCCTCGCGCAACAGGTTGTCTTTATTGGCCAATAGGTCTTTGGCCAGGCTCAGGTCTTCGCTGCCGTTGGGCAGCACTTCGGCAAGGCTCGTAAGCACCCGCCAGAAGGGGTGTTCCGCATCCGGACCGCATTCGCTAACTGCCTTCAGCAATTGGCCCCGGTTGCCGCCCTTGTAGGCTTGCATGGCGCGGTGAACTCCATCGATCAGCGGGCTGTTCGAGCGCTTGCCCAAGTTGGAATCAGCCGCTTGTCGCTCGGTGCTTGTCGCAAGTTTGAGCATGCTACCGGCTTCCGAAAAGAGATGCTTTGCTTTAAGCTCCTCTATGTCGAGCGCAATACCAACACGGGCGAATTTGGTTGCATCATCCGACTTCGCTTCCCCAAAGCCGTATAGCTGAAGCCAGAGTATGCTGAACTTGGTGTAGTCGTCACCGTCGAAGTTCTTCAACAAGGCGGTCAAAGCACTTTCCCGGGCCAACTCAAGTAACTCCTCAACGGTTACTTCGCTGCCATCCGCTTTCTCCACGCGTTTATACTTACCGAACTCGCTGACGGCTTGGCCGAAACACGCGGTGAGCAGGTCGGCACCGCGGAAACCGAGTTTGTAGAGCAACTCAACCTCATACTGCACTCTGTCCTTGATCGCGCGACTTACCTCCTTGAAGTCACCAATTCCGATTCGTTGGGCCGGTCTTGCGGATACGGTCACAGAAGACTCAAGGAAGGCCTTGTCTGTTTTTAAGGCCGTGGTCATCTCCGTTTCCATAGTCCAGCTGCCTGTGATGTTC
>JBILTQ010000426.1:0-4542 GCA_044371435.1 Pirellulaceae bacterium
TAGCAAAGGGAGCAACCCCTCGAGCGGAACGCCATCGATGTTGGCTCGAAACGGGCCGGACCTCGGCCGAAGATTCATCCCCAGCCGGTGCCAGCCGATGACGAAGGTGGTCGAATTTTTAAGAAGCTCTCTATCCACCGCCGAAAAATTCACCGAAGATAAGGAGCGAGGCGTTTAGGCTAACGCTTCGACCCAGCCACCCCTCACCTATCCCGCCTCGCCTTTCCTGTCACGAGGAATTTATGCGTAATCTCGATCGTCGTCATGTCCTGCGGGCAGCCGGTGCCGCCATCAGCCTCCCCTTCTTTTCCTCGCTTCCGGCAGCTCGTGCTGCAACCTCCCCAGCGAGCGGCGAGGGGCTGGGCAAGAAACGGATGGTTTGTATCGGGAATATGCTGGGGTTCTACCCCGATGCCTTTTGGCCGGCGGCGGCCTCCGACCCGACCCTGGGCGGGCTGGGCGAATATCGCGACTTCACCTTCGGCAAGTCATCGGCGCCGCTGGCGGCGATCCGCGATCGGATGACCTTGGTCAGCGGCTTGGACCACGCTACCAGCGGTGGACACTTCTCGATCCACTCCTTCCTGTCGGGGGTTCGGCAGATCGATGCCAAGTCGATGCCGAACGCCAATGTCACCATCGATCAGTATGCGTCGGATTATGTCTCCGGGCAAACCCGCTTTTCGACCCTGACGGTGGGCAGTGAAAGCGGGATCCACGGCGGATGCCAGTTGTCTTGGACCCGCACCGGGACCCGCGTCCCACCGATTCCCGGTCCGGAACAGTTGTTCCGCCTGTTGTTCGTGGGGACCAGCGAGCAGGACAAGAGGGTGGCGGCGGACCGTTTCAAGCTGCAAGGCTCGATCCTCGATTTGGTTCGCCGCGATGCCGATCGCTTCCAGCGGAAACTCAATCCGCGCGATCGCGAGAAACTGGATGAATACCTGACCTCGGTCCGGGATGTCGAGAAGCGGATTGGCTTGCGGCGGAACTGGATCGATGTCCCGAAACCCAAGGCCCCCTTCGATCAGCCCAAGAACCGCAACATGGTCGAGGACTTGCCGTTGCTCTACGACCTGATCGCCCTCGCCTTACAAACCGATTCGACCCGGATCGCGACGTTGGAGATCGGTGGGGATTTCAATCCACGCGACTTGGATGTTAACGGCGATTACCATGCCTTGTCGCATCACGGCCAGCAGCAGACCAGTATCGATGCCTTGATCACCTTGGAGACCTACCAGATCGAGCAGTTCGTTCGCTTCGTGGAAAAGCTGTCTTCGTTGCAGGATGCCGAGCAACCGCTGATCGATCATACGATGGTTTTGTTCGGTAGCGGGATGGGGAACGCCAACTCGCATACCAATACCAACCTCCCGGTGGTCTTGGCCGGCGGGGGGTTCCAGCATGGTCGGTTGCTGGCTTTCGATGCGAAGTCGCCCGATCGTCCGCCGCTGACCAATCTTTTTGTCTCGATGCTACAGCAGTTCGGTATCGAAACCGATCGTTTTGCTACCAGCACTGGGACGCTGCGAGGTTTAGCATAATGCGTTCGGCTCTGCGGGTTTCATCCCTCGTTGGGTTCTTTGCCTGCTTGGTTTTCACGCCCCTCGCTGACGGCACCGAACCAATCACCGAGATGCAAGCCTTCCTCGGTCGCTATTGCCTCGATTGCCACACCACCGATAACCCCAGCGGCGAACGGGCTTTGGACCAGCTGGATCTGACCGCTTCGCATTGGGACAACCAGTGGAAGCTGCAGGAGGTCATCGACCAATTGACCTTGGGGGCGATGCCACCGGTCGAAGCGGACCAGCCTGCGACCGCCGAACGCTTAGCAGCGATCGAGCAAATGACCGCGCGGCTCGCCTCGATGCGCGAGCAGACGGCCAGCACCGGTGGACAGAGTGTGCTCCGGCGTCTCTCGCGGCGCGAGTATCGCCGAACGGTCGCCGACCTGCTGGCGATCGATATGACCATGTTCGACCCGACTACCGAGTTCCCGGCGGATAACCTCTCCCGGAATTCCGATAACATCGGGGACACACTGGTCACCTCCGGTTACCTCCTGGAAAAATACCTCGAGGCCGCCGAACGCTGCATCGATAAAGCGTTGAATGCTCCAGCGCCGCCGGTGGTGCAGGAGTGGGTTTTCAACGGGGGCTTTGTGCAGCAACAGGAGTTGAACCGAGCTCACCAGAAAGCATTTGACTACCGCTATCTGGTGCTGTATGACCATCCGCTCAACGATAAGCCGGAGGGTGCCTATGGACACTTGCCGGAGTTTCCCGAGGGGGTGCCGGTCGACGGTCGCTACGAGGTCAAGGTATTGGCCGAGGCGTTGCATCGCGATACACCCTACGATCGCAAGACCGTCTTCATCGATCGGGACGAACCGTTTCGTTTAGGGATTCGGCCGGGCAACACCGCCATCAGCGATATGGTGCACATCCAGCCCATCCAACCGAAGCTGGCGGAAGCGGTGATGGTTGACGACGAGTTGAAGTGGTATACCTTTCAGGTTCCGCTCGATCGGGGCTTCGCTCCGCGATTCACTTTTGAGAATGGCCAGCATGATGTGCGTGGTTCTTACCAGCGGGTATTTCGCAATCACCTCGAGACGTTGCCTGAAGCGGTCCGCCAGTCGCGTGGGATCGTTGAATTTCGCAATTCGGTGATTGGACACGGCTACCTGCCGCAGATACGTATTCACGAAGTTCGAATTCGCGGCCCGATCGAAGCTGCCTGGCCGACCCCCAGCCAGCAGCGATTGCTCGGCGGGTCCAGCCTGCAGCCCGAGCAGGTGCCGGAGTTGCTCCGCCGCTTCACCGAGCGGGCTTACCGTCGTCCGGTAACCTCGGAGGAAGTCGACGAATGGCTGGGGTTGTACCGCAGTCGGCTGGCCGACGGTCGGCCTGCGTTGGAAGCGTACAAGGATACGCTGAAGGCGATCCTGTGTTCGCCTGAATTCCTTTATCTTGGCCCTCCCGACGCGTCCTCGGATACCCAGCTTTCGGATCATGGGCTGGCCGAGCGGCTCTCGTACTTTTTGACGTCAACAATGCCCGATGATCGTCTGCGAGCTATCGCCGATCAAGCTCGATTGTCCGATCCGGAAGTTTTGTCGGGGGAAGCCCGGCGATTGTTGCAAAGCCCTGCCTCCGATCCCTTCGTGGCCGACTTTCTCGATAGCTGGCTGAACCTCCGCGCCCTCGGAAGTATGCCACCCGACCCCAAGGCGGCTCAAATCTACTACGCTGCGGGCCTGGAAGCCGAGATGAAGGAAGAGAGCCGACTGTTCCTGCGGGATTTGATCGATCGCAATGCGTCGGTGCTGGAATTCCTGAGGGGGAATTATTCGTTCGTCAATCGCGACCTGGCCAAACTCTACGGGGTGGCCGATCAAGTGCCCGTCGATGCGGCGGCCGCCTTCCACAAGGTCACCTTCCCGAACTCGGCCCGCGGCGGCCTGCTGGGCCAGGCCAGCGTCTTGACGGTCTCCGCCAACGGGATCGAAACCTCGCCTGTCATCCGCGGTATTTGGTTGATGGAGAATGTTTTGGGCTCCCCGGTTCCCCCTCCGCCGGATGCCGTCCCCCCTTTGGATCCCGATGTCCGCGGGGCGACCTCCATCCGCGAACAACTCGCCAAGCATAGCGAATCCGAAGCCTGCAGTTTGTGCCATCGGAAATTCGATCCGCTCGGTTTTGCCCTGGAAGGCTTCGACCCGATCGGCCGGATAAGGCATTCCTACGACGAACGCGGCGACAAACCGGTCGATACCTCCGGTGTCCTTCCTGGGGGCGATCGTTTCTCCGGCCCCGGAGAGTTGAAGGCACTGCTGCTGAAACGCCACCCCTTCTTCGTTCGGACGGTGACCACCCGGTTGCTGAGTCATGCCTTAGGGCGACGCATCGAGGCTGTCGATCGGCCAGAAATCGATAAGATCGTCTCCCAAGTCAGCGACGCCGACTATCCGATGGCTGATCTCATCGTCGCCATCGTGAAGAGCGACCTGTTTCAAAAGCGATAGGTCCTGATACCTGCAAGTTCGCACCCCGAAGTGGTTCCCCTGGCTCAGGGAGGGCGGGTCGCGACCGCTGGTCGGCAGCACTTTTCCCGCGTGGCTAGCGTTAACTTTTTTCGCTGCTCTTTCAAGGTCCATGGAATGAACTCAGCTTGGGTACGGGCGACAGGCATGCTGATGGTGAGCCTGGCTATCGCGAGGATCGGGGGCAGCGTTGAGCGGCCCAACTTCATCGTGATCATGGTCGATGATATGGGGTATGCCGGGGTCAGTTGCTTCGGCAATCCGTATTTCCAGACACCGAACATCGATCGCTTGGCGAAGGAGGGGATGCGATGGACCGACTTCCATACTTCGGGGACCGTCTGCTCTCCGACGCGAGCCGGCCTGCTGACCGGCCGTTACCAGCAACGGGCGGGGATCGAGGCGGTGATCCATCCGGCCACCGATCATCCCGAGCATCGCAAGGGATTGCAACTGATCGAGGCAACCTTCGCTGAACAACTCCGCGAGGC
>JBILTQ010000452.1:0-4184 GCA_044371435.1 Pirellulaceae bacterium
GGGAAATGGCATCAAGGCTACAGCGAGGTCTCGCCGGATTATCATCCGCAAAACCATGGCTTCGATACCTTCGTCGGCTACCACAGCGGGAACATCGACTTCGTCAGCCATGTCGGTGATCATGATCGACACGACTGGTGGCATGGACGGCAAGAAACGCATGAAGAGGGTTATGTCACCGACTTGATCCATCACCATGCATTAGCCTTTATCGAACAACATCGACACCAGCCTTTCTGTTTGTATCTCCCGCACCTCGCTATCCACAACCCGGTCCAGGTCCGCGGTGATCCGGTCCAGCGCACGGTCGAGCGCGGATGGGAGCGATGGAAGCCAGCTAACGAGGCTGAGCGACTGGATAAGTTTCAAGGGATGCTGCTGCCGATCGACGAAGGGATAGGCCTGATCCGCGACCAATTGATCAGCTTAGGGCTGGACCGAAAGACGCTGATCCTTTTCTTTTCCGACAATGGGGCTTCCGTCGATTTTCCCAGCGGCAGTCCGCGCTGGCGAGGCGGAAAGGGAAGTGTCTACGAAGGTGGCCACAAAGTCCCCTTCATCGCCTGGTGGCCAGGGCAGATCGCCGCTGAGAGCGAGTGCCATGACCCGGCGATCAGCCTCGACATCATGGCGACCCTGCTGGCGTTGGCAGGAGGCGCTGCTGCCAGGGATCGCCCGCTGGACGGCTTGGATCTCTCGCCGCGACTCCTCGGCGGTGAGCCGTTGCCGACCCGACCCCTATTCTGGGCCTCGCTCGGGAATCAAGGCCATCGCAACGAAGCGGTCCGGCTTGGCCCATGGAAGCTCGTGGTCAACCATCCGCAAGCCAGCCCGGGAAGCTTTGACAACGAGCAACTCGAGTTGTACCGCTTGGATCAGGATCCCGCCGAGCAGCACGATCTGGCGACGATCCACCCCGAAAAGTCCCAGCAGTTGCTAGCCTTGCTCAAAGACTGGTATGCCGACACCCAACGGACCGCAACGCCCCAGCCGGGCGGTTGGGGATCCAGCCATGCGGATTGAATTTGGCTAACTTGATAGATGAGTGACTTCCTTCGCTCGGTACTGCCTGAAGTCAAGTATCCGCGGCCAGCCTCTCTGGGAACGGGAAGGCTGGATAGATAAACCGGAAACGCTGCTTCGCGTTGGAGGGCTTCGCAGTGAAACGCGATGGCTTGGATCAACGTTGCCGCCCCTCATCTCCTCACGGCCCAGCAAAGCCCCGAGGTGGCCCAGCGCTGCGACCGGTCAGCCGAGAAGGCGATGAGACGATCATCCCAAGCAAAGCTTGCGGGCTTGCAAACAAGTCAAGGTTGAGCAGGGTGCTCGCTCATTCAACCATCGCCTTCCGCTTGGCGGCCATTGGTAGACGACTGCTCTCGCCAGTAGAACGCTACCCATCGGCCCAGGCTACGATTCTCAGGGTGGTGATTGGAGGAAGGTCTCGAATTCCGAAACGAAATCGATGTCCAACCTGTGATGGATCAAAGCCCCAAAACGCAGTGACAGGCTTTGGCCCTTGTCGATGGTGATCGCGCTCTTCTCGCCTTGCTTCATCGCCTGGCGACCGAAGGGATTGGCGACAAACACCCCGTAGTCGCGATTATGCCACCAACTATGCCTGAAGTTTTTCCGGTCTGCCATCAGCGTTATCCCGGCGGTTTGCCCGTCGACTTTCCCGGCATAGTCGCACCAGTCGGCGGCTTGCCCCCAGGTCTTGGCGGCGGTGGCTTGTCCCTTCGCATTTACCAACCTTCCGCCATTCTGCTCGGTGATGGCGGTGGCTACCCTCGCTCCAAACCCCATTTCTTCTTGATCGCCCAGGATCAGCGGTAGCCGGTCTGCCAGCAGCGTTGCCTCCCAGATCAGCAACCACTCCAGCGCAGGCTCAGCCTCCGCTTCAGGGGAGGGGGCATCTCTGCTCGTCAAGGTGACATCGCGGGGGTGCCGCGGAATCAGGCGGTAACGATTTCGAAGGCTGCCGAGCGACTCCCCCTGTCGACTTATCAAGCGACACTCGGTCGTAAAGACTAATTGCCCATCGCTGACGGTCGGCGCCTCAACAAATCGCTGGTGCTCGATGGAACCTTGGTTGCGCCAGAAATCCTCTCCATTGAGGTCACCAAAGCCTAACCATAATCCCGGATGCATCGTATCGTGATCCATTGCATCCTGTCCTTCAATCGGCGGATGATGGCGGGTGACCTGAAGGCCGGTGGGTAGTTTGAGGTTCGCGAAGTAGGGGCGTCGAATCTTTGGGTCGCGAAAAACATAGCTCCCAACCTCCGTTCCCTCCAACCGAATCACCAGATGATCCGGATGAAGCTGAAAGTCAAAACCAGGAACGGTGGTTCGCGATACTGGCTTGGCCGAGTCCGCGACCGCTTCGTTGCCGGTCTTGGTCAGGAGGAAGGTGGTTAGGTCTGCTACCTGCAGCGGCGTCAACGTGGATGACATATCCGGCATGGCCGACAGCATGCCGCTCGACTTTTCCTCGATTTGCGACTTGGGGATATCGACCCGTTCGCCGTTGGACAATCCAAGCGACAAGGTGAAGCCGCTCTCATCGAGCAGGATTCCGGAAAAAATTTGGCCGGACTCGGTCAGTACCGACCATTGCTGGAAACCTTCGGTGATTACCTGGCTAGGATCGACGATCGATTGGATGATATGCCGCGCGTTGGACCGCGAGCCGATGGAGCTCAAACCGGGGCCAAAACTATTTCGGGAGGCATCGAGGCTATGGCACTTCATGCAACCCATCCCATGCTGATGACGGAACCACAGTTCGCCGCGACGCGCATCGGCTTGATCGAGGCAAGAGAGCACCGCGTCGAGAGTGGTCCGTTCGGCGGGGGAGGAGGGCGGAGTTGGTGCGACGGCCACCAGGTAATTGCCTTTGCCCCCAGACACCCCATCCTCGGTGTTGCCACCGAGGACGATCTCGCCGGCGGGAAAAGTTCGCTGGTAGAAGCGAAAGCTGGCTCCTTCATCGATAGCGGCGGTCCAAGCCGTCGCTTGGAAGTGGTCTCGAATCCACCGCGGCGGCTGTGCCTGCCGCTGATCCAACCCCACCAACACCCGCACCGGTACAGGCGTCTGCAAACGAAGCCAATCGTTACCGCGGGAATCGTCATCGTGGTTGGCGGTCTGAATGAGGTCGTATGCGTGAAGCTCACTCGGCAGTTGCGTCAGCCGATAAGAGCGATCGCTGTAGACGGCTTGTCCGATAGTCATCCCACCGGCGACGACCCGATAGAGGCTTTTTCCCGCATGGCTGAGTCGGTCGATCGACGATACGGCTGGCTGGGGTTGGTCGTCTGCTCGCTCGGCCGGTGGCTGCACTGGCTTGCCGCGGATCACCCACTCTTGCTTGGCAGCCGTTTTAGCCAACCACAGCTCAGCGACCTGACGCACGCTGGCATCCCCATCTCGCTCTTGCAAGGCTGCCACCTGGGAACGTTCGAGCTGGTCCGCATCCAACAATCCCAGCAAGGCTGCCAGCCGTACCCCCCCGCGGGGATCGGCTAGGATTGCTCGAAGATCTCCGGGGGTGGCGAGCACCTGCAGCGCTCGCCAACCGGCGTAACGCACCATCGCGTCTTTTTCGCTCTCCAAACAAGCGAGCAATTCCGGGATCAAAGCCGAGAGGCGCGCTTCATGCATGGCCTGGACCGCGGCGAAACGCAGTCGTGGTTCTCGTTCATCGAGAACCTGCCGAAGGGCTTCGACCAGCTGGCGACCGGGAATCGATGGCCGAAGCGTTGGTCGGGCTAGGATACGCAGGGCTTGAAGCCGTAGATTGAGACTGGCCGGCACCTTCCCCTCGACCGCGTCGAACAGCCATGAGTGAAAGGCCGGTTGCCAGGATGGCATCCGCCCCAAGGCCCACACGCACCAGGTCTCCTGGGCTTCTGATAACTGGCCTTGCGCGACGCGTTGCAACAACGCTGGCTGCACCTGTGGGTGTCGACGGACCAATTCATCTTGGGCATCGATGCGCCGCACGGGAAGCGGGCAGGAAAATTGCTCGATCAACTCGTCTAACGAAAAATCAGCCAGTGGCCGAGACCACGCGATCGGTGGCGTTTGGGGAGCCTCTTTCCAAACGATGCGGAAGATCCGTCCTTCGCTGCTAAAGTCTCCCCGGTCCCACTCCGCCCCGTACCCCGAACTCCACCCCA
>JBILTQ010000475.1:0-3865 GCA_044371435.1 Pirellulaceae bacterium
GCACCCACAGCCCACCATCGGGCCCGAACTCGAGATCGGTTGGACGATAAAGAGAGCGCCCACCGCTGACAAACGGGATCCAGTTCCCTGAAGCTGGTCGGAGCAAGGCGCCGTCCCATTGCGGCTTCCAGAGGTAGGTCGTCTTCTGCAGCCAGTCATTGATGAAGAAGACACCGCGGTACTCAGCGGGAAAGGCAGGCGAATCCCCGAAGACGACGCCGGTTCCGGAACCTTCAAAGAGCGGGCCGCTGACCGGAGCGGTCATTGGATGATGGGCGGTCGACCAGTGGCTGCTCCATGGATGGTTCCAGCCGAAGTGAGCGTCATCGAAGGGCATGACGACTCGATCCCCTTGGGTTTGATCGTTGTCGGTCCCAAGCCAATGGAACCCGCTGTCCATCGCCATATCCCAAGGGTTGCGAAAACCGCGCGCGACAATCTCTAACTGCGATCCATCCCGATTGCAGCGCAACACCCCGCCGTCCATCCCCCAGTCGTCAGCCGGATCGTGATAATGACGTCGATAGTTATGGTTGGTGAAACGCTCCGGCGAAGGGAAATCGGGAACCCCGGCTGGAACCGTCACCCCCCACAAATCGCGAAAAGGCTTGGGCGCATAGCGTCCCGGTTGCGAAAGACCTTTGGAATTACCCTTGCTCATGTAGAGCTTGCCGTCGGGTGCGAAATTCAAACCGTGCAAGCCATGCTCGAGATTCCCCAGATCGGTATAAAGTCGAACATATTCGTCGGCCTCGTCGTCCCCATCCACGTCGCGAACCACCGTCAGATCGGGAGCGTTGGCGACCCACAGTTCATCCCCCCGCCAAGCCAACGCTTGGATGCTGTTGAAGCCGGTAGCAAAAATCCGGGTCTGATCAGCGACCCCATCGCCATCGTTGTCGAGGACCAAGACGACGCTATCGGGGGGAGTTTCTGGGGTCGGGTGACGGTATTGCGGCCCCATGCCGACCATCAAGCGGCCTCGAGCATCAAAGGCCATCGAGCACGGCTGACGCACCAGTGGTTCCCGGGCGAACTCAGACACGGCGAATGCTTCAGGAACACTCGGCAAGGCGTCCGTATCGGCCACCTTGTCGGAAAAATTTTGACCATGTGCCCAGGACCAGCCGCAACTGCCGATGGCTAACAGGCAACGAAAGAGGGGCCATTCCAACCGACCCATGGGTGAAGACGTCATCTCGGGGGATCTCGATCGATGGAGACAGCAACGATGCAGGGGAACAAGGACTGCTTCGCGAAATGTTTGGCTCGACCGCCGAAGCTTGCTATCGAACGTTGAAATCGCATCATAACGGAAAAGCCAAGCCCTGAGGGATACTTCCGTCCACCGGCGGCGCTCTAAGTGCGCACCGCTGGCGAACGGGGGGGGGCGGCCCGGCGAGCCTGGAGCAGAGGATGGATCAAGCCTTTCGGGCCGACGTGTGCCTGACACTTGGTCAAAAAGATCCTTGGTCAAAACAATCCTTGGTCAAAACACTTTCTAAGCCAGGAGTTCCTCAGGGACCTGGCCGTCGACGTCGGTCCGTTGGCAGTTGATTCCATGGTGGTCGAAGCTTAGCTGCCGAGGTTCGAGCCGCCGGAGGTGAAGGGCGGTGGTGTCCAGGTCCTAGCCGTCGGTAGGGTCTTCGGCGGTTGCGATGGCCTCGCTGCTATCGGGCCAAACCGCCATGGCTTCGCTCGCACGATGGACGGCAGCGATCCACGCGTCCAGCGTGAGCTCAGCTTCCAGGGGTACCCGCTCTACTCGGGTGCGGCTGGTGGTCCGTGGATCGAGGAGGCGACCAGCGCGATCCCCAACGGACAAAGGCCGCGTCCCCAGCCCTGCCCTGCAACGTAATTGGCTTGCTGTCCCGGCGGAGTGCCGCCTGGGGCTGTGCAGCGTCAGGATACTGGACGCAACGCGCGGTCCATGGTTTGGGAAACGCTCGGTCCACCGTGTGGGCTGCCTGCGTCTCAAGGCTGACGCAAGGGATCGCGACCACGATTACCTGGAAATCAACGCGGATAACGCTGTGGCTGGCCATGAAGCCGGCGCTCCAAGACAGCATCCCTCAAGTCTACCATCGCGATGCCGCGGCTCCGCGGCAGCAAGGACCGGTGGTGTTTCTTCAGGCTGCCACTCACGACGAGACCCTTAAAATTTCGGTGTCAGCCCGAGCTGCCGGCAGTCGTTGTCGACTTCGTCGCTCCATCGTTGGTACAACGCGCGCAGTTCCGTTAGCTTGTCGCGGTTGACGTCGGCTAGGTCACGTTGTTCGTTGGGGTCGGTGGCTAGATGGAAGAGCATCTCGCGGGCGGGGAGCTTTCGGGAGGGTGGATCCTTGGCATAAGTCCGATCCTTGCCGACCGGATCCAATTGTTGGAACGTCGAGACGACGTACTTCCAATCCCCTTGCCGAACAGCGTGATTGTTATCCATGGTTCGGCTTCGCCAGAATAGCTGTTGGTGGGGAGGCTCGGACTTCCGGCCTTGCAGGTAGGGTAACAGATCGACACCGTCGATTGCTTGCGTCTCCGCTCCCGCGATCCCCAAGGCGGTAGCGCTGATGTCGAAAGTGATCACCGGATGATCGTAGGTCGTTCCCGCCGAAATCTTTCCTGGCCAACTCATGATCAGCGGGACCCGAATGCCGCCTTCGAAAGTTTCACACTTCGAACCTCGCAGTGGCGTGTTGGTCGAACCATTGATCCCGTTCCGCGTCGTCGGGCCGCCGTTATCGCTGGAAAAAACGATCCATGTTTCGTCGAGCAATTTTTGATCTTCCAGCTCTTTCAGCAGTCGTCCAACGCCGTCATCGGTAAGGCTAAGCATGGCGGCATAGTGGCGGCGTCGCTCGTCGGTGATCTGCGAAAAGCGATCGACGTAGGTCGGCGGGGCGGCGACCGGCACATGGACGGCATGGTAGGCCAGGTAGAGAAAAAACGGTTGCTTTCGCCCACGATGGCTTTCGAGGAAGGAAATCGCCAACGCCGTCTCGAGCTCGGTGCGATCGCGCGGCGGGTCGGCGAGGGCTGAGGCCCGCATGACCTCGTCGAATCCCTGATCGCTGGCCCGCAGCCCATCGGCTTCACCCAGATGCCATTTCCCGACGAAGCCGGTACGGTAACCCGCTTCGCGTAGGCGTTCCGGCAAGGTGCGCACCAGGCTGGGGAGGGCGTTGAGCTGATCCCGGCCGGCCAGGTTTTCGACCCCGAAGCGATGCTGGTAACGGCAGCCGATCAAAGCGGCGCGGGTCGGGGTACAAAACGAACCGTTGGCGTAGGCTTGGGTAAAGCGAACGCCGCTGGCAGCCAAAGCATCCAGGTGCGGGGTGGGGATGTCCCGGCAACCGTAACGCCCCAAGTCGCCGGACCCCAGATCATCCGCCAGGATGACGATGATGTTGGGCAGTTCGGTCCCGAGGCCAGTTCGCGGCATGAGCCCCAAACCAAGAAGGACGATCCAAGCTCGAAGCATGACGGCGGGCACTTTCATGGAACAGGGAGCGAGATGGAAGCGGAGGATTATAGCCGCGAAATTCCTCAATCGCAGTTCAGGGGGCGGAATGTTGGCGACTTCGGGCTGCCCCCACCCCTCGGTAGGACAACCATGCTGTTTTTCGGACCCATCCACTGAAATACACGAGCTTCAGCCCTCCGCCTTGCTGCGGAGGCTCCAGCGGCTGTTATGATGGGGCTGGCGGATCACGAAGGGCTATTTCGAAATTTCTGGATTGAGCTTAGCTTGCAAAGGGTAACCATGCGTCGTTTCGTGTTCCTCTTGGTTCTCATGGCGGCGGGGCATTTGCTTCCCGCTCGAGCAGCGGCGGAATCCGCGAATGTGATCTTCATTCTGGCGGACGAT
>JBILTQ010000480.1:0-3768 GCA_044371435.1 Pirellulaceae bacterium
AGCTGGAATCCCCACCTTGCCAGGGAAAAGCCGGCTTAAGCTTCAGGAAGGGGGACTCGAAGAGGTGGAAGGACGCGACCGCGAGTACCAGGATCAGGCCAAACATCCCGGCGATATACAGCGGGCTATGGGCAAGGGGGTTCGTCGGTAGCATGCCAAGCCAGACGCCGAGCGGCAATAACTTGACGAGCGGGAGTTGAAGAACATACATCCCAAAGCTGTATTTTCCGAGGACCCGCAGCCATCTGCTCTCCAGGAACTGGACAGGCCACGATGGTCGCGGGCTCAGCATGGCGATCGCCATGGCGGCGGTGAAGAATAGGGGGGTGAGCGAATTAGGTAGTCCGAGGAAGAGTTCACCGGTCACCGCGATACCGATTAAAAACGGGAGGACAGCGATCATAACCATCCAGGCGGTACGGCGAACACCGGCTGCCGGCATCTCTGATTGGAGGATCGTCGCCAGCCAAGCCCCCGAGGCTAACGCGTCGATACGAAAGAGCGTGAGCACGTCGACGGCCAAATGAAAATTGGGGTTCATCGCCGCGATAGTTCGTCCGATCGCAACGCTGAGTAGCGTTCCGAAGCAAAGCGTGGCCAGGCGTTGGGTGGAGAGAAACAAGACGATGGCCGGCCAAACGAGGTAAAAATGCTCCTCGACCGCGAGCGACCAAAAATGGTCGAAGGGTCCGAAACACCAGGCGTTCAGCCAGCCCATCCGCAGGTTGGAGGTGTAGCTCCACAGGTAAAATTGTTCGGCGAGGGGAATATCAAACAGCGATGTCTCGACCAGCCTTGGTATTACCCACAGACCGATGGCCAAAGAGAGGAAATAGAGGGGAAAAATCCGGAGGGCTCGTCGCGCAAGGAAATTGCGGAAATAGTGTGGCCGGTCTTTGGTACGAAGCAGGATCCCGGTGATGAGGAAGCCCGAAAGGACGAAGAAGAGGTCGACGCCGCGTTCTCCGATCGGTGCCAAGCGAGCGACGGCGGCGATGGCTGGATGGGATTGAGGATCAAGCTCCATGCACAAGCGGTAGAGGGTAACCGCGAGGATAGCCACGCCACGAACTCCGTCCAAAGCATCGCAGTGGGTGCCGCAAGACCAGGTGGATCTGGGATTATCTTCGTGGTGCTCAACCATGATTGCTCGACTTAGCTGTATCAGCATAGTCGAAGATCACCCGGTAGCAACACGCACAATGCGGCGATTCCTCATCCCGAAAACCCTTCGGCTCCTGGGAAAGGCGTAACTTCCTGGGCCACCGGTTCAGGAACCAACCGCGATATCATCGAGGCGATGGTAGGTTCGCAAACGGATCGGGCAGCCTCAGTCGCTTCGGTGGCCTGTCTTTTGGAGACGCTGAGCCATTTCGAAGAGTTCGGTTCGAAGGTTGTTGAAACGAGTATCCAGCGATGATAGCTGAGGCCGAGGGTTCGCATCGCTCTCTGCAACATTCAGCACGAGATCATTGAAGCTACCCATCCCTCCATAGGCCTTCAACAAATGCTCGACACCACCGCGGACATCGCGTTCAAGCTGGGCTAGCGATTCGTCGAGCCAAGCCGCCCAAAAATGTTCGCCCGTCCCCTTTAAGAGTTCGGAGGCCTCGCGCAGCCTCATTCGCAGTTGGCTCAGTTCAGTGTTCATCGGGTAAAAATAAGGTGTCAGGACTCAATAGCCGGCAAGGCCCGCAGGGTGCTTCGCAGTATTGAGTCCTGACACCTTTTTCCATTGTTAGCGCAGGCGGACAGGTCGGCCGCGGAACGAGCGGGGGATCACCGGCCATTCCTCGGTGAGGAAATAAGCATACGTTCCCTCGGGAAACTCCGGGGTTTTCCCGAAACGCCCATTGCACTCGTCGAGATCGCCGGAGCCGGCAGCATAGGCATAGTCTTGAAAAAATGTACCGTCGAAGGTACCGCCGGGATGGGTCTTTCCGCCGGGACGCGAACCTTCCTTCAAGCGAAAACTGGATCGAAGCTGGACGACTTCCGACTGCAAGTTCTCCGGATCGATCGGGGCGTACATGCAGTAGATCGGAAAACCATCAGCCGCCCAACCGATCAGCGGTGAATGTTTCGATGAATCCAAGGCTAACTCCTTCAGCAAACGGTGGGGGATACCGTGATAATGGTAAGAGCCTTGCGGTTGCACATGGGCGAAGTTCTCATCGAGCCCCAACGGGACGGCTCCTCCCAGCGCCTCGTAGTTCCAACCGCTGTTCCGATCCCCCTGCCAGAATTCCGCAGTTCCTGGATCGAACAAGACACCGTTTACTGCGACGCCGAACGGGATATTGGGCGGGCCGAAACGTCCGGCCAGATAGATCGACGTAGTCTGTTCGGCTGGTCTGGGATGGCTAGGTAACTCAAAAGCGTATCGCTGCGGACGAATTCGATGGGGGTTGCCGCTGTTAGGAAATCGCCCGACCTGATGTTCAGGGATGGCGTTCGATTCGATATGCAGGTGATCGTGGTCATGGTCGATCATCGAATGCGGGGTACCTGGCGGGGTCTCGGTCGCCGGTACAAGGCTAAGGGGTTGCTTCTGCGTAGCGGTATGCCGTCGCCCGCCGGCCTGTGACCAGACCACCACCCCGAGAACAGCGGCGAGTGCCAAGACAATTGCACGCGAGGTCCTCGGTTTCATCCTGGTTCATCTCCTGAGACAGCTGGCAGCAATCGGAACACTAGCAAGCAATAGCGGATTCCTTAGGTTACCCAAGCTCTCAGGACCAGAAAAGGTGTCAGGACTGAGTAGCTTGAAGCAACCTGCGGGCCATACCGGCTATTGAGTCCTGACACCTTTTTACGAGCCCGGCGATTTGGGCCGGCTTGCTGATAGCCGGAGGCAGGCTTTCGAAGTAGACTGCAAAGCCCGAAGATCGTTTTCATCGCCCCTTTCCAACTCGCCTCTCAGGATCTGCTACCGATGCTTGTTCTTCGACTCGTCGTCCGTTGTTTCTTCTTGGGTATGGTGCTGTGGCCGTGGTCAGGTAGCCACGGAAGGCTGCTGGCAGAAATTCGGCTATCGAAGGTATTTACCCCGCATATGGTATTGCAGCAGGGGATGTCGGTTCCGGTTTGGGGAGAGGCCTCACCGGGCGAGAAGGTCACGGTGACCTTCCGTGGACAAAGCCAAACAAGCGTGGCCGATGCTGCCGGTCGTTGGCGAGTACACTTGGACCCGTTGGCTTACGGCGGACCGGATACTTTATTCGTCGGTGCGCTGCAAGTTCCGGACGTCCTGGTCGGCGAGGTGTGGGTAGGTTCCGGGCAATCCAATATGGCTGGAGTCGTGGCTAACTATGTCGCCAATGATCCCGTCTTGGCTCAGCATGCCGCGAAAAACTATCCGCAGTTGCGGATGCTGAACAAGGAAGCCGAGGCGGTGTGGATGGAGGCGACGCCGGAAAACAATCGAACGATGAGCGCCTTGTTGTTTTCCTTCGCGGTCGCCCTGCATGAACAACTCCAAGTCCCGGTCGGCATCATGGTGGGGGCGGTCGGTGGGACCCCTTCCGGTTTTTGGCTCAGCGAGTCGATGTATCGTGGTGACGCGGCCTGTGCGGAAGCGGTCAGGAAGTTTGCCCCGAGCTATCCCTATGAGGAGCTCCAGCAAAAATATGTCGAGGCGAAGCAAAAATATGATGGGGCTTTGGCAAGCTGGAAGGTCGCCTTCAACCAGGCCAAAAAGCAAGGTGGCAAGGCCCCTCCGCGGCCGCCGATGCCCAAGCCGGTGGGAAAGCCAGGGGAGACCAACAG
>JBILTQ010000139.1:0-12562 GCA_044371435.1 Pirellulaceae bacterium
TCGAAGTCGTCTCTTCCCCCGAGCCGTCTGTCACGGCGAGTCCAACGGAAGGGGGACTGCAGACGAAGGAAGCTCAGCAGCCCGCGTTGCCAGCCGCGGATCGCCTGCGAGCGTTTCTCGGCCGTGCCTTTCGGCGGCCAGCGGCCGAGGAGGAAGTCCAGCGTTTTCTGCAAGTACTAGCGGCGGGGTTGCATGCTGGGAAGAGCGAGAGCGAAGCGATGCGGACGGTGGTGCAAAGCGTCCTCTCGTCACCCAGCTTCCTCTTTCTCGCCGAAGAACAGCAGGGCCGAACCCCGATAAGACCGCTCGACGATTTTGAACTTGCGTCGCGTTTGAGCTATTTCCTGTGGTCGAGCATGCCCGACGAGGAGTTGCTCGCAGCAGCGGGGCGCGGTGAATTGCAGACGCTGCAGGGTTTGCAGGCGCAGACGCTGCGACTGCTGCGAAGTCCGCGCGCTCGCGAGCTGAGCGAGTCCTTCGCCGTGCAGTGGTTGCGATTGGATCAGCTCTACGTGTCCAAACCCGACCGCGAACTTTTCCAGGACTTTTATGCCGGACCGCAAGGCAAGGAGACGTTGCATGGAACCGCCCTGCTCGAAGCCTTGCTGTTGTTCGAGACCGTGATGGTCGAGGATCGCAGCGTGCTGGATTTTATCGATGCCGAATATACCTGGCTCAATCCACGCCTGGCAAAAGTCTATGGCCTAACGCTGGCTGGCCAGGGAGAATCCGCGGACGCCTCTCAGGGTGGGGTCCCTTCCAACCGCGAAGTGACCAAAGCCGACAAAGACGCCAACCATCGCTGGCAACGAATCCCGCTCGCCGATCGCCGACGTGGTGGCTTCTTGACGATGGCTGGTCCATTGACGATAAGCTCGCTCCCTTTCCGAACGTCTCCGGTCAAGCGAGGTGCCTGGCTGCTCGAAACGATTTTTAATCGCCCTCCGCAGGAACCCAAGGTGGCCTTTGCAGTCGACAACGATACGAAGGACGCCATCCAACACCAAAGCATCCGCCAGCGATTCGAGCAGCATCGGAACCAGGCGGCTTGCTATTCATGCCATATTCGGTTGGATCCGCCCGGCTTTGCCTTGGAGCGTTTCGACCCCATCGGCCGCTGGCGCGAAAGCGACGGGGGCCAGCCGATCGATGCTAGCGGTGTTTGGCAAGGGCTCGCCTTCGATGGTCCAGCCGAGTTCAAGACGATCCTGGCCGAGCGACCGGACGAGTTTCTGCGAGGATTGATCGAGCATTTGCTGAGCTACGCTCTCGGCCGGCCTATCGCGATCGACGACATGCCGGCAATCGCCGAGATCCAACAGGCCGTGGCCCGTGACGGCTATCGTTTTCAAACGTTGATAGCGGCCATCGTGCAGAGCCATCCTTTTTGTCGGGTGCGGCAAGCGCGATAGCTTGCTGGCCAGGCGTTCGCCAAACCCTCGCGGGACAAGCCTTTTCGGCCGCAACCAGCTAACCTTTGATAACCCCCAACGGACGCAAGCGAGCGACCTTGGTCGACAAGCCAGCCTGGTGAACGACTTCGACGACCTGATCGACATCTTTGTAGGCGTTGGGTTGTTCCTCTGCCAAGCCTCGCCAGCTTTGGGCGCGAGCCACGATTCCCTGCTGCAGCAATTCCTTCTCGATCGAGCGACCTTGGGATTGCCGCACAGCCGCAGTGCGACTCAGCCTCCTTCCGGCCCCATGACACGTGGTCCCAAAGCTTTTCAGCATGCTTTGCGGGCCACCCACCAACAGCCAACTGGCGCGCCCCATATCCCCAGGGATGATCACTGGCTGTCCAATATCGCGATAAGCCAGGGGGATGTCGGGATGACCGGCCGGGAAAGCCCGGGTCGCGCCTTTGCGATGGACGCAAAGTATCTTTTCCTGCCCATCGAGGCGATGCTTCTCGAATTTTGCCATGTTGTGAGCGACGTCATTGATCAGTTCCATCCCCAACTCCGTCCACGGACTCCCGAAGAAACGTTCGAAGGTCAGCCGCGTCTGCCACATCAGCAATTGCCGATTGCAAAAGGCATAGTTGGCGGCCGCCCGCATCGCCCCCAGATAATGCTCTCCTTCGGGGCTGGCGATCGGTGCGCAGGCCAACTGCCGGTCAGGCAACGCAAAACCGTACTTCTTGTCGGCCCCGCGGAGGCGGCGGAGGGCGTCGTCGCAGGTTTGGTACCCCAAACCGCGTGAGCCGGAATGAATCAGCAGGCAGATCTGCCCCGAACTGATTCCCAGGAGTTCGGCTTTCGCCGCATCCACGACCCGATCGACAACCTGGATTTCCAAGAAATGATTGCCGGAGCCGATGGTTCCACACTGATCTTTCCCCCGCTCCAAAGCCCGCGGACTGATGTTCTCCGGAGCCGCGTTCTCGATGCAACCGCCGGCTTCGGTGTGCTCCAGGTCCCTTGGCGTGGCTAAGCCTCGCCGGTGGAGCATCGCTACCCCATCGCGCATCAACTCCTGCAGTTCCTGCGGGGAAAACGAGTAGGGTCCACCGCGTCCGATCCCGGCCGGGATATTTCGGAACAACTGATCGGTCAACTCTATCAGGTGCGGCTGGACTTCCTCGAGCCGAAGATTGGTCCGCATCAACCGCACCCCGCAATTGATATCGTAGCCGACCCCTCCCGGCGAGATGACCCCACCGCTTTCCGGATCGGTGGCGCATACCCCACCGATACAGAAGCCGTAGCCCCAATGGATGTCGGGCATCGCCAAGCTTGCGCCGACGATCCCTGGTAGGCAAGCGACGTTGGCGACTTGTTCAGCCGCTTGATCCATCCGCACTTGCTGGATCAAGGATTCGTCCGCAAAGATCAGTCCATCGACCAGCATCGCGGACTTATAGGATCGAGGGATGCGGTAACTCCAAGCATCGACCCGCTCCAGTGGGCCATCGTAGCCTTGCGAAGGTATGGGTTGTGGCCTCAGTGCTGGTTCGGTTGGCGACTCACACATCGACTATCACCCTCGCTTCCCAGGCATCGGCCGTTCGCCGCACCGTCAATTGATGGTAAGTGATGGCTTTGACTTCATTCCCCAAATGATGCCGCGACAAATCCAGCGGTTCACCCCAGGCGCGTCCGAAAATCCCTGTCGGCTCGACTTCAACTTCAAAGCGAGCCAACACCAGGCGGCGTTGTTCGAAAATGAAGAGGAGATCGCTCAACCAATCCAGCAGTAGATCCTCAGGATCTTGGCCCACCAGTCGAATGACAACTTCCAGCCGCGGCTCCACCTGCTCAGGATTAAGAATCATGATGGCAAAGAGAGCTTGGCCGGCCTCGACAAGCAAGTCGTTGAACTCGTCCGCCCGCACCCAAAAGCCGACATCGGCTGTATGCTCGATGAGCTGGTACATCGTCGCCTCCCCCGCTCGACTTCAGTCGCGGTGATTGGCGACGGCAGGCCACCAACCACGCGCCACTCGGATCTTTGACAGCCGATCTCTGCGGCCATCGCCTGCCTTCCTTAGTTTATGCGACCGCTGCCTGAAAAGCATCCCTGGTGCGACGGTCTCAACATGGGCGGGCCATCCGGGAAGAGGGCTTGGACGTTGGTGAAGGCAACCCCGGCGGCTATGGAAGACCGAGGCTAATTCCACGGGGCTCCAGCGATCCTCCAGGGACGAAACTTGTGGCAGCTCCTGAAGCCGCCCAGCCGAGTGTTAGCGATCACACGGCCGCTAGCCCTAAGCGATGGGCGGGCTAACTATCGCCGCTACCGAAGTTCCGCGGACGACCAGGAGCGGCTGTCTCTGCCAGCGGTCAGACAAGCTCGCGGGTAACGACTTGGCAACGACCGCCTGGTCGAGCGGTCGACGTCGAAGAGTTGCGGTGTCATCGTTGCCTGCGGCCGTGGGAGGCAAACTCTAGTTCCAAGACCAGCGATCGCTGTTGGGCTTCACCCGTTGATGGAGTTCCGCGAGTTCCGGTTGCGATTCGGCTTGAGCGACGATCGACCAGGCATCGACCAGAACACCACCGCTCGCGGTCACCACCCAACCACCAGCGGTTTTGAGGAAGCTGCATTGCGGCTCCAGCTGCCTGGGGGTCGGCAAGGGGGGCAACTCCAGCGACTTGGTTTCACCGCGAAGGACCGAAAGATCGCAGTGGGCCAAACCGGCCAAGTCACGGCTTTGGATCAAAGCCGCGATCACACACAGATCCATCGCGTTGCGGAGTTCACCGAAGACTGGAGTTTGGACACTCAGTTCCTCCAATTTCCCGGTGAAGAGTTCGGCCCATTGCTGCGCGACCGGCTCCACCTTGCCGGTTTGTTGGGCTCGTCCATCGGCTTGGATCACCTCCTGTTCGGACAGGGTCTTGATACCAGGGCCGCTCAACCGCCAGGAGAGCTGATCTTCGCTGTGTTGCAAAGGGCGATAATCACAAGCCATCCACCATCGCGATTGAGGGGCCTTTACCGCCTTGTTGCGGATCATCTCGACATAGCTTGGCAAACCCTTGACGGGAGCCTTGGCCAAGTTCATCCCTAACCGTTTCATTTGATAGTCAGCAGCCACCAGCACGTGCGCCATGTGGCTGGTGGGGGCGAGCCCTTCCAGGCTGACCACTTGTGGTCCAAAGGCTTTCTTCATCGAAGGCTCGAGGGCCGAGGGGTTGGCGTTAGCCCCAAGCCGGATTCCGTCGAGCAGCGCGTTGAGCTTCTGCGTCCCTTCGGGGGTAGGATCGATCGAGCACGACAGAATATTGCCGGGCCGCGACATCGCCTGGAAGGCGACCAATAAATCCTCGAGCAACACGATGGGGCGACCAGACCGCATCCCGACAATCGCTCCCGAAGGAGCAACGGTCCAATTTTCCGACGGCCCGCCCAGCACAATGTCGTTGGATTCCGGGTAGACGAAGACATACTCCACCCGCGTCAAGCCTCCCAGCAACGCGATCTCTTCGGGGAGTGCCACCTTGTCCCGAGCCGCCGCCACCATCGCTTTCTGCACGGCGTTGAGCGAAATCAGGCGGAGGTTGGCGGCTTCGGCAAAGGCCTGCTGGCCACCCAGGATTTGTTCGCGAAACTTCGCCAAGCTAGCTTGTTCATCCTCGAGCTGAGCATCGCGAATCATGCCTTGGCTATCGATGCGAATCCCGCCGACCACACGGTTTGCGATCCCGCCGACAAACTGAGCCTCGGCCGAGGGGGTGGACCACACCAGCGAGACAACCACAAACGAAGCGAGGTAAGCGAGGATCGGCGATACGCGGTGCATGGTGTTAGCCACCCAAGGAGTTTCCATAAAATGAACGAAGCAAGCGATTAGGCTCGAATGCCGGTAGAGCTAAAGTTAGAATAGATTCGGTCGCGGTAAGGACTACCGGGCATCTTTTCAAGGATACTCCATCCATGCCCCCCTTTCAACAAAAAGCTCCGACGGCTTACCTGGTAATTCGCCAGGGAGGGCGGTGGTCGGACGTTTTTCGGTTGCCGACGGACCGACCGTTCGTGCTGGGCCGGGCTTCCCACTGCGACATCGTCGTTCCCGATGACCGGACCAGTCGCCGGCACGCCGAGATTACCTGGACCGGCGAGCACTGGGAGATCCGCGATTTGGGCTCGCGGAATGGGACGGCGGTCGACGGGCGGGTACTGACCGGTCCCCATCCCTTGCGTTATGGGGAGCTTATCCAGGTTACGGCCTGCCAGGCGACCTTCGTCGACGGCCTGGCCGAAGCCCTGCCTGCGACTTCTGACCTCCATCCCCTTTCAGATAGCGGGCGTTCGGAGCAAATGACCGGGGAACTCGATGGAGTCCCGACGATCGTCCAGCAGAGCGGGCTCGATCCATGGTCGATGGGATTGGCGTTGGAGATTGCCCAACAGCGCACCTGGCAAGAAGCCTGTGAAGTTGCCTTGCAGAATTTGCTGCAGCGTTTAGCCCATCCCGCCGGCGGTATCGTCCGGCTCGAATCCCCATTGACGGTGGCCGGCAGCCCCCCGACCCATCCACGCCTGACCATCCTGGCCGCCCGCGAGCGGCCGGGCAAAGCCTATCATCGCGTCAGCGATTTTTTAGCCCAGTCCGTGATCAGCGACCGCAAAGGAGTGTTGGCGCGGAATATCCAGCACGATCCTCAATTGCATGATGCCCAGGGGAGCCAGACCACCAGCACCGCCAGCGTGCTGTGCGTCCCGATCGCCTCGGCCCAGCAACTCTATGGCCTGATCCATGTCTATTCGCGTGCCGATGAGCCGATGCTGATGCCGCCGGATCTGGAAACTGCGTTAGCCGTGGCTCACATGCTGGCCGCCGCCTATCACCATTTCGAAAACAGCTCCAAGCTGCAGAAGCGGCTGCAGGCTTCCCAGCACGAGGTGAAGCGGTTAAGGGTACAGCTAGCTGATCACGATCGCCAATTCGACATGATCGGCCAATCCCCCGCCCTGCAGCGTCTACGCTCGCAATTGGAAAGGGTGGCTGGTACTCAGGCCAATGTGTTGCTGCGTGGGGAAAGTGGTGTCGGCAAGGAAATCGCTGCCCGCTATATCCATCGCTTGAGCAAGCGCGCCGATCGTCCGTTCATCGCGATCAATTGCGGGGCCTTGACCCCCAGCCTTCTCGAGAGCGAGCTCTTCGGGCACGAGAAGGGAGCCTTCACCGGTGCCACCGAGCGTAAGTTGGGAAAGTTCGAATTGGCGCACGGTGGTACGCTGCTGCTGGATGAAGTCGGTGAGATGTCACCGGAAATTCAGGTCAAGTTCCTGAGGGCACTCGAAGGCCAACCCTTCGAACGCGTCGGCGGGCAACAAGCGATCCATGCCGACGTCCGAGTTATCGCCGCCACTAACCGCGACCTGGAAGCGGCAGTCCGCCAGGGCACATTCCGTTCCGACCTTTATTTCCGTCTGCGCGTGGTGGAAATCTCTTGCCCCAGTCTACGCGAGCGTCGCGAGGATATCCTGCCGATCGCCGTGCATTTCCTCCATCTCTTCCGGGCGCAGTCCGGGCAAGGGCCTGGCGATTTTTCGCCCCGAGCCAAGGAGTTGCTCCTGGCGTACTCCTGGCCCGGCAATATTCGCGAGCTGCGCAATAGCGTAGAGCGGGCCCATGTGCTGGCGTCCGGGGCACTGGCCGAACCGGAAGATCTGGCCCTGTCTGAACTCGGCCTTTCATCCGCGAACGCTTCCGCAACCATCCTCGCCGAGCCTGCGGCCTACCAGGAAAAGTCCTTGGAGGCGGTCGAGCGCGATCATATCCTGGCCACTTTGCAGTTTACCGCGGGTCAAAAGAGTCGGGCGGCGATGATCCTGGGTATCGAACGTTCGACGCTCGATCGGAAATTGAAGAGATTCGACCAGGACCTCCACGAACCTGGCCCGCCCTCCTGAGTCGAACGCTGCTGTCGCTTGGCGTACCCGACTGCTGAAACCCGCCCTTCCGCCGATTGGGCAGGCGACCTCCACCAGCCATCGCGTGCCGAATGGCCGCTGGCAGTGGCTAGCCGGAGAGCAGTTGCTAGCCGGAGAAACGATGGCGGGCCATCATAGCCAAGGTCCGATAGATCGTCCGAAAGATCTTCATCTTGCTGGCTCCACGTTTCTGGTCATAGCGCAAGACCAGCGGCGCTTCCCCAAAGATCGCCTCCAACCGCGAAATATTCAAGAGCAACTCGGCCATCGCGGCAAAACCGGATTCCCGGACCAATCGCGGCTGGTACTTATCCACCGCCTGCCGCAGGATCCCGACCCGATAGGCGCGGTAGCCGCAGGTGTAATCCCGTACTTCGCGGACCCCGAACAAAAGACGCATCATCCAACTCGACACGTTGCTCATCCAGAGCCGATGCCGCTCCAAGCCGACGACCTGTGCCCCGTCGCGGTAACGCGAGGCGATGACCACGTCGCGTCCCTCCCGAATCATCGGCACCATACGTGTCATTAACTGCGGTGGGTGCGTATTGTCGGCATCCAAGGTGATGACGACGTCGGAGTCATGCAGGCCAGCGATCGCTCGGGTAATGCAGGTGGTGATGGCCCCACCCAGCCCTTGGTTGCGCTCATGGGAAACCAGGTGGATCGGATAACGCTCAGCAAGTTCCTCGACCACCTGCGTAGTCCGATCGGTACTACAATCATCGACCACCAAAATGTCGAACCGATAATTGGCTTCGCCGAGAGCTTCGGCAATCCGCGGGATCAGCAGCGGCAGAGCTTCCGCCTCGTTGTAAGCCGGCATGGCGACACGCACAAAGGTCGAGGAGAGCCGCGGGGTCCTGGACCACTCCCGGCTGGTAGAATCGGTGCGTTCTGTACTTCGCAGATGTTCAACAATAGACACGTCAAGCTCAAGCCGGTGAAAGTCGCCTTCGAAAATTCCTGCCTGACCCTTACAATACTTCCGTTCGAATGCGGAAACTAGTAAATCAGCCTTCGGTTTTTACTTAAATTTTTCGCGATACCACCCATCCTGGTTGCAACTCGCTCTCAGCCCGGGAGAATGGGGGGATACCCTCCGGCCCTAACGTAACGATCTACGCTTCGTTCATCTCTGCCTCTCGTTGGAGTAGTCCTCTGATGCCTGCTGTTGCCTGCCGTTTGTTTGTGGTGTGTCTTTTTTTGGGCGGCATGAGTTCCAGCGCTCGAGCCGCCGAAGTCGAAGCGGGTAAATATCGCTTTCGTGTACCCGATGGTTTCACCGTCGAGTTGGTAGCCGCCCCTCCTTTGGTGCGTTATCCCGTCTGTGCCGACTTCGATGATCAGGGGCGGATGTATGTTTGCGAATCCTCGGGGTCGATCGATTGGAACAAGCCGCAACCGGCGGACAACCTTCATCGGGTACTGCGATTGGAGGACAGCGATGGCGATGGGGTCTTCGACCGCCGGACTGTTTTCGCCGAATTTGAGATGATGGCCCAGGGGAGTATGTGGCTCAACGGCTCGCTGTATGTGGCCGCCGCGCCGGTCATCTGGAAATTGACCGATAGCGATGACGATGGCGTGGCAGAACAGCGTCAGGAATGGGTCAAGACCGATGCCGTCACCGGTTGCCTCAATGACCTTCGCGGTCCCTATCGTGGCCTGGATGGATTCGTCTACTGGTGCAAAGGCCCTGCCCTGCAGGAATATACGGTGGATGGCAAACCCTGGTCATCCTCGGCTCGGCATATCCTTCGCCGTCATCCAGATGGCAAGGATGTCGATAGTTTGATGGTGGGTGGAATGGACAACCCGGTTGAAGTTTCCTTCACCCTCGGTGGCCAGCGGATGGTGACTTGTACCAACCTGCAGATGCTCGGTGCTCCCCGGGATGACGGTATCCTGCATGCGATCTATGGGGGCGTCTATCCGAAGGATATTGCCCCGGTCTTCGAGTTTCCTTGGACGGGCCCTGAGATGATGCCCTTGATGACGGTTTGGGGGGCGATGTCGCCGGCCGGGCTGATGACCTGCCAATCGGAGGTACTCGGGAAAGACTATCGCGGCAACCTCTTCTCGGCGCTTTTCAGTGGTCACAAGATCCTGCGGCATGCCTTGACTCCAGAGGGTTCGACCTTCGGCTGTACTAACGAAGACTTCCTGGTGTGTGATCGGGTCGAGTTCCATCCGACCGATATTTACGAAGATGCCGATGGCAGTTTGCTGATGATCGAGACGGGTGGCTGGTATCGCAACTGCTGTCCGTCGTCGACCTTTTATCGGCCGGATGTGGACGGTGCGATCTATCGTATCCGCAAGCTCGACGCCCCCAAAGTCGAGGATGCACGCGGTTTGAAGATTGCGTGGTCCGCCTTGGGCGTCGACGAACTGGCCAAACTCTTGGACGACCCGCGGTTCGTGGTCCGCGACAAAGCCATCGCCGAACTCGGTCGCCGCGGCGGTGCCGCGACCTCGGCGCTGCGGGGAGTGGTCCATTCGACGGAGGCATCGGCGCTCTCAAGACTGGGAGCCATCTGGGCTGTTACCCAAGCCCAGGATGAGGCGGGGATCGACATCCTGATCCATGCCCTCGACGCCGAGCAGAGCGACGTTCGGCAGGCGGCGATGTCGGGGTTATCGCTGCACCGTTCCGCGGCCGCGATCGGTGGGTTGCGACGAAGGTTAAAGAGTCCTGATCCGCACGACCAACGCCTCGCGGCTGAAGCCTTGGGACGACTGAAGGATGCGCAGGTCGTCCCCGATTTGCTGGGGGTCTTGCAGCAAAGCCCCGATCGCTGCCTGGAACATGCCATTATCTATGCCTTGATTGAGATCGCTGACGTCGGTTCGTTGACAGCGGCCTTGAGTGCGGAGCCTCCGGCCATCCGCCGCGCAGCATTGATCGCCCTGGATCAGATGCCGGCAGGCAAAGTGCAGCCTTCTCAATTGCTCGGGGCCTTGAGTGCTCCCGACGTTCGCTTGCAAGAAGCGGCCTGGTGGATCGTTTCCCGACATCCGGAAGTATTGGGAGGCCTGCTTACCGATCATCTGCGCAAGGTGCTAGCGGCCAAGGATACCAGCCAGGAGGAACGGAACCGCTTGCAGGTCCGTTTGAGTCGTCTCATCCGCACCCCCGAATTATCGCGGTGGGTGGTTGGCGAATTGACTGCCTCGGGAGTGCCAGCCGCGACGCGGATGCTGATCCTCCAATCGATGCGCGACGCAGGAGGCCAGAACGTCGATCCTCAATGGATCGAGGCCTTATTGAAGCTGATGCAAGCGAGCGGGCGCGACGAGCAGTTGGTGAGCCAAGTGGTCGCGACGGTCGCCAAATTGCCGCCGATGCGGACCAGCGACCCGTCACTCAAGGAATTATCGAAGACGCTGCAACAGGCCATGGTCGATACGGCTCGGGTCACCACCATCGACCCAGCCACGCGGCTCAAAGCCTTGGGAGCGGCCCAGTCCGCTGCCAGTAAGCTCGACGAGGAGCTGTTCGGATTCTTGCTGGTGCAGTTGGCCCCCGAACAAGGCTTGGAGTTAAGGACCTCGGCCGCCGAGGCTTTAGCCAAGGCCAAGCTGACGCCGAACCAGTTACAAAGGCTGGCCAAAGGGCTGAAGAACCTGGCAGCATCCGAGCTCAACACCCTGCTGCCGCTCTTCGAGGGCAGCAGCGACGAGGCCCTCGGGCGCAGCCTGGTGCAATCGCTGCTGGGGTCGTCGTCGGCCGGCAGCCTGAACGCTTTCCGCGTCAAGGGGTTGCTGGCGGGCTACCCGCCGGCGATCCAAGCCGAAGCCCGCACCCTTTTGGAACGGCTGGAAGCTGCCCAGGCCGAACTCTTGGCCAAGGCCGATGAGGTGACGGGACTGATCCCTCAGGCCGACCCGCATCGCGGCCGTCAGGTCTTCAGCAGTCAGAAAGCCGCATGCGCCGCCTGCCACAAGACGGCCAACGTCGGCGGCATCACCGGCCCGCATCTCCGCGGGATCGGTGCCCGGCGTACCGATCGGGATCTGATCGAGTCGATCCTGTTCCCGAATGCCTCGCTGGTGCAAAGCTACGACACCTGGCAAGCACTGACGGAAGATGGCCAAGTAATGACGGGAGTCCTCGTCGAAGACCGACCGGATGAGATCGTCCTCTCGGCCGGGGTCGATAAGGTCTATCGCATCCCGCGCGCCAGTATCGAACAACTGACGCGCAGCGACCAGTCGATGATGCCGACCGGGCTGGATAAATTGATCAGCAATCAAGAATTTGCCGACTTGATCGCCTACCTCAAGACTTTGTAGCGAAGGTGGCCGCCACCGCCTCGTTGGTGATCTGTCGGTCGTGGATGTTCAAGGCCGATTGGAGCGCCGGTGAACCAGCGACCGCCTTGTCGATCCCAGTGTCGGCTAACTGGAGTACCCATGGCAGGGTGACGTTGCACAGGGCATAGGTGCTGGTCCGGCCTACGGCCCCGGGCATGTTGGTCACACAATAGTGCACCACGTCGTCGACCGTGTAGGTCGGCTGCCGATGCGTGGTCGGGCGACTGGTCTCGATACAGCCCCCTTGATCGATGGCGACATCGATCACTACGCTGCCCGGCTTCATCAGCCGCAAATCATCGCGACGCACCAGGTGAGGGGCTTTGGCCCCGGGGATCAAGATCGATCCGACGACCAGGTCGGCCAACCGCAATTGATCGCGGATGTTGTGGCGATCGCTGAACAAGGTGGTGACGTTCGGGGGCATAATATCGTCCAGGTATCGCAGGCGGTCCATGTTGACTTCAAGGATCACCACGTTGGCTTGAAAGCCAGCCGCAATCCTAGCCGCGTTGGCCCCGACCACGCCACCGCCAAGGATGGTGATATGGGCGGGAGCCACTCCCGGGACCCCACCCAGCAGGATGCCTCGCCCCATCTGCGGACGTTCAAGGTATTTCGCCCCTTCCTGGATGCTCATCCGTCCCGCCACCTCGCTCATCGGCGTCAACAGCGGCAGACGGCCCATCGGATCGCGCAAGGTCTCGTAAGCCAGGCAAGTGACCCCGCCGCGAACCATAGCCTCAGTGAGTTCTCGCGAGGCAGCGAAGTGAAAATAGGTAAACAGGGCCTGCCCAGGTCGCAGCCAGGGCCACTCCGAGGGCTGCGGTTCTTTGACCTTCACGATCAGGTCGGC
>JBILTQ010000449.1:0-4198 GCA_044371435.1 Pirellulaceae bacterium
TTCCAATTCATCGGCGGTCATGATCTCGATGTCCCAACCGCACAACTTGCTGGCCAACCGTACATTCTGGCCATACCGCCCAATGGCTTGTGACAGCTGATCATCGGCGACCAAGGCTATCGCCCGGCCAATCATATCGCAAAGGAGCACTTGCTGGACTTCAGCGGGCTGGAGGGAATTGGTAATCAGCACTACCGGGTCTTCACTCCACCGGACGATATCGATTCGCTCGCCCGCCAGTTCCCCGGTGACGTTCTTGATACGATTCCCTCGCATCCCCACGCAGGCACCGACGCAATCAACCCGCGTGTCGCTGCTGGTGACCGCCACCTTGCTTCGGTATCCTGGTTCGCGGCTAACGCCCTTGATCTCGATCACCCCATCGGCGATTTCGGGAATTTCCTGCTCGAAGAGTCGCTGGATCAAGGTGGCCTTGGTTCGCGAGAGGATGACTTTGATGCGGTTGCCAGCCGCCTTGACCTCATAGACGATTGCCCGAACCCGTTCGCCGTTGTGATAGCTCTCCCCAGGAATTTGCTCGCTTCTCGGCAAAATAGCTTCGACTTGGCCGAGTTGCACGATGGTTACGCCGCGTTCGGTCCGCTGCACGATGCCGGTCACCAGTTGTCCGACCTGATCCTGGAATTCATCCATCCTCGCGTCGCGTTCAGCTTCGCGGATCTTCTGCGTGATGATCTGCCGAGCAGTTTGGGCGCCAATCCGTCCGATCTCTTCCTGGTCGAGGGCTCTCCCATCGCAGGTAGCGGTGATGGCGCCCCCATCCCGCGCAATCGTAACCGTTACTTCCGCGGTTTCCCCGAAGTGTCGCTTGCCGGCAGTAACGAGAGCTGCTTCGATGGCTTGGAGCACGAGTTCGCTGTCGATGTTCTTCTCACGATGGATCGAATCGACCATCCGCAGCAATTCTTGAGGATTCATGCGTCCAGAAGGTGACTGGCTAGTGGTACCGGGAACTCACCGCTCCGCCAGTCAAACGCATTTTCAGAAATGGGCAAGACCGACAGTCCCGAACACCACGTCGGGAAATATCAGGCTGTAAGAAAAGTACTGCCCCGACCGCCGATTGTCAACCACTAACTGCGGCCATGCCTCGGTGGATCTTGCGTTTAGTTCCCCATCACCCAGTGCGATAGTTTCCATGGAAACTGAAGGATGGCTCCCACCCCGACTCCAGCGGACACCATCAGCGATCGGAAGACCTGCATGACGGGCCGTACGGGCAAGGCGGGCGCGGTATGGAGGTCCTCGCTGCCGTGCGGCCAATCCACGAACCGCCTGGTCATCGAGTTGAGCCAGCGTCGATTGTTAGGCCAGGCCCACAGTCGATTCAGCCAGCGTGACGGGATGCTCTTGGACCCGAGGTGGATTCCGGCTAGACCTCCGGCCAACGCCCCCAAGGTTTCGGTGTCTCCACCCAGGAGGACGGCCCTTTCGACCGTTCTTTCATAGCTATCATGGTTGGCCAGCCATGCATAGATGGCCATCAAGGCGGTGGGGGCGGCGGTGGCTGGAACGGCATCTTTCCAGCCGAGCTGGCAAGCCATTTCATGGGCGGTCAGCCCTTCTTCCAGCCCTCGCCGGAGATGGCGAAGCTGGGTCTGTAGGGCGTGGTCTTCGGTGACTAGGATCAAGCGATCCAGCATGGCTGTCGGGGCCAGTTCCCCGGGTTCGGACATCACCGCCAAGAAGGTAGTTCTGGCGATCAGCACCGCCGCTTCCACCGCTTCCGGGGCAATATGTGTGGTTTCGGTACAAATGGCGACCCACCGCTCGACGGAGTGTCCGGTTCCCTGAAGGACATTGGCGATCGCCATCCCGCTGATCAACGACCCATTCTCGGCCGACTCCATCCCCGATTGGTCCGGAGCAGCCCCCAGGCAAAGCCGAAGGGCGGCAAAGCAGGTGGCGCGACCGGCCAGCCAAGGCAGGGTCAGCAGGTAGCAGCGCAGGCGATTGGCAAAACTTCGGCGAAATGATTCGAGCTGGGAACGCGATCTCAGGATTGCTTGAAGTGTCATCAGCATCCGATGGATGTCAGCGCCCACTACCCCCACGCCCGGAATGACACAATACTCCAAAGGACCTCGACCATAAATCCGAAGGATGCTCGAACGCGGTAAACCTTTCCGCCCCAACCCGATGGCGTCGCCGACGGCTGCGCCGTACAGCATTCCGTCGATGGCTCGCTCCCTGCGGTAGCTTCCAGTGACGTGAGCCCAGCAAAAATCTTGTTCCGGCGGAGGGGGAGCATCACGTTCGGAGGATTCTCTCGGAACTGCTACAACCGCCGCCCGAACCTCGGAGGAGGCGGTGGGGTTTCGAGCGGCTGCCTCGCCACTTGCAGCACGTAATTCGGGCAGGATGCGACCGCTCCTCCCCGAAGGATTTCGAAAAAACCGACCTTCTCCACTCTGTAGCCCCATAGACGCATTCTGATGATCTTGATGTACGGCTTCACTGGCTGGGGAGACTCGTAGTCCACTTTTTCTTATCACCCGTCCGCTCCTCGAAGTACTCACCTAAGCAGGATTCGTGCCGATTTTCTTAAAAATACGAAAGAATCTCGCGGTTGCGAAGTCATCTACCTCCACTGTAATCGCCGCTGTTTCGCATCGCCCTGGCCGGAGGCCGCTGGATACATTTATTTAGCAGTACGGAAAGGACTCTGACGAATATGACATATCTGCGGGTCGACGGGCGAGAGGGGGTGGTGAGTTCTCAATCTGAGAAAACGTCGTCGCTCGGCCACCTGCGACGATTTGACCCTCTCGCTGAGCGTTAGCAAGCCGTAGAAAAGACGGTTCGACCTAGTCGCCGGAGGAACGGGACTTCGTCGTTGGTCGAGGGCCAGAGGTTGATCCGGGCGAGGTCGCTGACGCCCGGCTTGGTCTGAAGCTTCCGGTGGGGATCTATCGTAGCGATCCCTTTTCGCACTGTCTGCTGATGTTTGAGGAAAGTTAAAGTCGTAGGCGATGTTTGCCCAAAGGATGATGATCGGAGGGGTTTGGGCTGGCTTGAGTTTGAGCCTGATCGTGGGGTGCTCGCCAGCCCCCTCGGCCTTCTCTAGCAACCGGTTGCTGACCGCTCGGGTGGCGGCCGATGCCCAGCATGACTGCCTCGATCTTCAGGAGCAAGTCCAGGCGGCCTTGACCGATTTGTTTGGTACCCCGGATCAGCCGCAGATCCCGGCTGCTCTGACCGCCGATACTTCTTCGGCTATCCGCAATTTAATCGATATGTCGGCGGTGAAACGGGCGGCCGGTCCCTTCGGACGGGGGCATGATAAAGTCGAAGTGGGGCTCTATCGAAAGCATTGCGCAGGTTGCCACGGGATCTCCGGAGACGGGTTGGGTCCAGCCGCTGCCATGTTGGATCCTTACCCTCGCGATTTCCGTCGCGGCAGCTTCAAATACAAGACAACGCTTTTGGGCGATCGCCCTTCGTCCGAGGATTTGATGCGAGTGATCGAACGAGGCGTGCCGGGAACGAGCATGCCCGGGTTGGCTCCGCATGCAGCCGTCGAGCGGGACCAGGTCGATTTGAAGGAGGAGTCCTATGTACTCGCTCATTATGTTCGCTATCTGGCGATCCGCGGTGAAGTAGAACGCCGCTTGATGCTCGAGCTGGGAGCGGAGCTCGATTGGGAGGCGGGAGAATCGTTGTACCGTCCCGAATTAGAGGCTGGGGATCCGCCGGTTTTCCAGTCGCAGCGGCGGGCGATCGATGCGGTCGTCCGCGAGGTGGCTGCCAGGTGGGCGAATCCGCAGAAGTTTGAAGTTGCGGTGGAAGAGGGGCTTCTTTTTGAGGCAGGGGTGTCTTTGTCGGAAGCCGAGCAGCAGCGTTTCCTGGCATCCGCCCGTCGTGGGATGACGCTTTTCAGGGGCGATCAGGCCGCCTGCTACCAGTGTCATGGGGTGGAAGGGGATGGACGTGGTAAGCTCCAGGATTTCGACGAATGGACCAAAGACTGGACGATCCGGTCCGGGATCGACCCCAAGATATCAGCCCAGTGGCGACCGTTACGGGCGTTGGGATTGCTCAAGCCGGTAGCGGTCCCGGCGCGCAACCTCCAGCTGGGGGTAATGCGGGGAGGGAGCGAGCCTGAGGACGTTTATCGCGTCATCGCTCGGGGGATGGAGGGGACGCCGATGCCGGCGGCCCCTCGATTGCCAGAGGT
>JBILTQ010000242.1:0-8303 GCA_044371435.1 Pirellulaceae bacterium
ACTGTTTGGCTCTGAGCCAGCCCGAGTTTCGGCGACAGCTGCATGCCGAGGAGGCTGTCAACGATGGTTCTTGAGTGCCGGGAGCGACAGGGCCCGAGGAGGTTGTTTTGGATCGCCTTGGCGGTGGCGGCGACCATGTTCCTTTTGATCTTTCTGGGGGGGCTCGTCACCACTCAGGATGCCGGGATGGCCGTCCCGGATTGGCCGGGTACCTATGGCTACAACATGTTTGCTTATCCGTGGACGACCTGGCTTTATGGGCCGATGGATCTGTTGATCGAGCACGGCCATCGACTTTTGGGGACGGTTGTCGGTTTGCTGGCGATTTTCCTGACGGTGGTGGCCTGGTTCCATCGATCGGAGCGTTGGCTATTTTGGTTCGCCTTGGGGCTGTTGCTGGCCATTATCGGCCAGGGAGTTTTGGGGGGGGTGCGGGTATTGCGCGATGCTCGAACCCTGGCCATGGTCCATGGCTGTACCGGTCCCCTTGTTTTCGGCTTAGCTTCGGCCATGGTCTTGTGTACTTCGCGGAGCTGGAAGCTCCTTCCCCGCTGCTCGGTAGGGGGGGGACGGCTCCGATGGTGGTTGGTAATGCAGACCGCGTTGGCCATCCTTCAACTGTTGGTTGGTGCGCAGTTGCGACACTGCGAGGCTTGGCTGCCTCCGTCGAGCTTTACCGGAATCGTCCATCTCCACCTGACCTTGGCAGGATTGCTGACGATCGTGGTGACCACCAATAGCCTGAGGATCATCCTGGGCCAGACGGCCTCGCATCCCATGACTGGCCGCCTGGCTTGGCTGATGTTGGGATTACTCGGGTGCCAGTTGCTTCTGGGGGTAGCGACCTGGATTGTGAATTATGCCTTGCCTTGGCAAGGGGCCGGCCCCTTGGCGTCTTACACGATTGGCCTGAAAGGCTATTGGGAATCGTGGATCACCACCTGTCACCAGGCTACCGGTTCGCTGATCATCGCTTCTTCCTTGGCCCTGGCTTTGGTCGTCTTCCGCCAATCGACCTTATCGAAACCACTTCCTTCGGCTAAGCTATTGCAGCTCTGAGGTTTATGAAGACATCCGATCTAACGATGGCTGATGCTGCCCACGCTCAGTCCGTGACCCACACGGCCTGGTGGTCGGACTATCTTGCGCTGACGAAGCCACGGATCCTCTTCATGATTCTGCTGACGGTGATGATGGGCATGGTTGCTTTTGCCCATCGGCAGTTGCTGATGTCGGCCATCTTTCATGCGCTGGTAGGCACCGGCTTGATTGCGGCCAGCGCGAGCATCCTCAATCAATGGTTGGAGCAGGAACGCGACGGCTTGATGAAGCGGACGAGGACGCGGCCCTTGCCCGGGGGGCGGTTGACGAGCTTCGAAGTCGCAGTCTTCGGCTGGTTGATGGCGATTCTGGGCTTCGGCTACCTGGCTGTCTTCACCAATTGGCCGACGACGATCGTCGGTTTCGCCACGTGGTTGTCCTACGTCTGGATTTACACCCCGCTGAAAACCTGGACCAGTTGGAATACGCTAGTCGGGACCTTGCCTGGAGCGCTTCCCGTCCTGATCGGTTGGACCGCCGCTGGTGGAGACTGGCAGCATCCTCATGCCTGGCTGCTCACCATGCTGGTCATCCTTTGGCAATTCCCCCATTTCATGGCCATTGCTTGGTTGTACCGGGACGAATACGACCGGGCGGGATACCGTATGCTAACGAACACCGAGCGGACTGGGGTGGCGGCTGGCTGGGTGGCGGTGGCGGGAGCCGTAGCCCTCTTTCCTTGCTCGATCCTGGCGGTTTACTCTCCGGCTCTTTGGCCGAGCGGGTTATCGATCTTACTGACGATCGGCGTTTGCGCCTATCAACTCCGGGCCGCTCTCCGTTTCCTGCGAAATCGCAACGATCCGTCGGCCCGTCGCCTGCTGTATGCATCGCTTCTGTATTTGCCGATGATGATGTTGATCGTCATGGTTATTTCCTGCGTGTAGGCCGTATATGAATGCTCCTGACGCCTCTTTCAAAGCCAGTCCCTTGCGTATCGATCTGCTATCCGCAGCGGTGATCATGGTGGTGGCGTTACTGTTCGGGATTCGAACCAAGCTGGATCTTGGCGATTGGACGACCTACTTGCCACATGTCATCGCTGCGATCAATAGCTTGACCTCAGTGGCGCTGGTGCTCGGCCTGGTCTTCATCAAGCGTGGACTTCTCCAGTGGCACCGTTGGATGATGTTCTTGGCGTTTGCCTGTGGGGCAGCCTTCCTGGTCTGTTACGTTACGTACCACATCTCCAACCCTTCCACGAGTTATGGCGGGACCGGGTTGTTGCGCTACCTTTATTATGCTTTGCTGGCTTCCCATGTGGGGCTATCCATCCTGGTGTTGCCGCTGGTACTACGCGCCTTGTTTTATGCTTTGTCGGGTCATTTCGAGTTGCACCGGCGGGTGGCTGCCAAGGCCTTTCCTGTCTGGCTCTATGTTTCGCTGAGTGGCGTCTTGGTTTATTGGATGATCTCCCCGTTCTATCCGACGGCTGGGGCGGCAAAAGAGTCTGACGACCTGGCTGGGGCCGCGAGTGTCGAGGGGCCTTTTGGAGATGATCCAGGTCAGCGAAAAGCTATCGCTTCGATGCAGGCTGGGATGAAGGAGCTCACCGAGGACCAGTGGATGCGAGCGTTCACTTTGACCGAGCGTAGCGGGAAAACCATCAGCAGTCAGGAATTGGTCGGTCAACCTTTCATCGCTAGTTTTTTTTTCAGTAAATGTCCAGGGAGCTGTAAGCAGCAAAATGATCAGATGCGGTTGTTGCAGCAGAAATATCGGGACCTTCCCATCCGCCTGGTAAGTATCTCCGTCGATCCGGCCAACGACACTCCCGAGGTGTTGGAGGCCTATGCCAACAGTTACGGGGCCGACGAGAACAAGTGGCTATTCTTCACCGGCGATATCAAATACATCGCCCGAATGGCCGCCGAGGTGTTTTTCCTTGGTCAGATCGGCGAAAAGAGCCACCCCGACCGCTTTTGTCTCTTCAATGCGCAAGGGCAGCTGGTAGGGAAGTACAACTGGCACGAGCCCAAGGAGTTAAACGAACTCGACCGACATGTCCGCGAGTTGCTAGCCCAGCCTTGATCGAGGCGACAGGAAGGGGGCCGCCTCGGAGTTGCGGGGTTGATCGGGGATGGCCAACGGGTTGCGGGCTGGCTGGGGTTGGGATGAGGCCGACTGCGACCAAGTGTCTGGCCGCGGCCCGAGGGGGCGGTTTTCCGTCGAAATTGCTCGGGAAAATGGACGGGGTTGGGCGGGGAACGGCCTCGGATCTTTCCTTGGCGGTACTCGGGGAAGGGCGAACTACAATGAAGGAATGCCTGCCAGCCAATTCCTGTCGTCGCTACGGCGCGAAAGTATCCTCGCCTTCTTCGAGGCCTCTCCCACGGCCCGATTGCTGCGCTCGGATTCTGCCCCCTGGGTAGTCGATTTTCTCTATCAAACCTTCAAAGCGGAAGAGGTGATCGCCATTGGGCAAGCTGAACTGCGGATGCTGCTGGCGGTTTATCAGGAGGAAATCCACGAACACTTCCCTGGGCATTTCAAAAATTCTCCCGAACGCTACCTGAACCAGTGGACGGAAGCAGGTTGGTTGCAGCGATTCCTGGAGGCCACATCGGCTGAACCGCAATATCAGTTAACACCTGCTGCCGAATCTGCAATTCGTTTTGTCGACACGGCTGTCTCGCAGAGCCAGCGGTTGGTGGGTACCGAGGGTCGTTTGCGGTTGGTCATCGAAACCTTGGAAGATCTGGTGCGCGGCGCATCGGCTGACCCTGACCGACGTTTGGAATACCTGCGGCAGCAGCGGGCGGCGATCGAGGAGGAGATCGCTGCTCTCGAAGGCGGTAGTTCGGTAGAAACATATCGTCCGGCGCAAATCCGGGAACGCTTTGAAACCGCCGTCGATATGCTCAAGGACTTGCAGTCCGATTTTCGCGCGGTCGAGGCGCGTTTTCAAGCGATTGTTCGCGAAGTTCAGCAGTTACAGGCCTCGGGTCAAGCCACGCGGGGTGGGATCCTCGGCTATGCCTTGGATGCTGAAGAGCTTTTGAAGAGCTGCGATGAGGGAATCAGTTTCTATGCTTTCGTCGCCTTCCTTTTATCGCCAGTCCAGCAGTCATCGCTCAGGAAAACCATTGAGGAGCTACAGGAGCTCGAGGTTTTAGCCGATCAGTCCGAGTCGATGGTTCGGGTACGACGGATGATTCCGGCCTTGCTGGCTGAAGCCGATAAAGTGACGCGAACGACCGCTCGCTTATCCACCACGCTGCGTCGAGTGCTCGATGCCCGGAGCACCAGAGACCGGGTCCGTTTAACCGCTGTTTTGCAGGATATTCGGCAGCTCGCGAATCAGCTGGGTGAGTTTTCATCCGGTCGTATGCCTGAACTCATCGTCGATGCGGAGTTAGATCTTGGCTCATCCTTCGCTCGGGCCTTTTGGAGTCCCGCCCCGATCTTCGATCAGGGGTTAGTGCTGGAACATCCGATGGATACGTTGCAAGCCAAGCAAGTGGCCACCGCCTTTGCTCGCTGGCAACGGTTAGACCTCAAGCGGCTACGTGAGCGTATTCGGGAGGCGACCTTGCGACGATCTCAGGTGAGTATCGCGCAAGTGGTGGCCGACTATCCGCTTCAAAGCGGCATCATCGAATTGTTGGGCTATCTTCAGATCGCCCACGATGATGGCCATCGAATCGAGCCAGCCCAAACTGAGACGATCGAAATCCTGCTTGCCTCGCACGCGGAAACGGTGCGATGCTCGATCCCGTATGTCACCTTCACCCCTCGCGCTGCCCAGCCTATGGGAGCCAGAAAACCGCGATGATTTCAAACCAGTTAGCTTGTTCCACTCCAGAAGTGCCACCATCGCCGGCGGTGACCGCCGAGTGGAGCACAGCTGCTATCCGTTTGCTGCAAGGGGTCGTCTACCATGACGATAACGCCCAAACCTGGGAGCGGTTACTGGCATCGACCACGGCTTTATCGGAGTATTTCGGCAGGATCGGTTTGAAGTTGGTGGTAAACGAAGCCGAAGGGATGGCTTACCTGCGTCAAGCCGATGACTTAGGTAGTGAAGACACCGATCAGTTGCCGCGACTGTTTCGGCGAACTCCCTTGGGTTTTGACACGAGTCTGCTGTGTGTGATCCTCCGCGACCTGTTGCGTCAATTTGAAGAAGACGAGTTGCAGCACCAACGCTGCGTGGTAACGCAAGCGGATTTGTTCGGGTTTTGGCAGGGGCTTTTTGGTAAGCAGCGCGATGACGTCAAACTGCAGCGGAGCTTGCAGGCTTCCTTGCGAAAGCTGGAAGAGTTGAAATTCGTGAAGCTGTTTGAGCAGCAACCGCCGAGTTGGGAGATCCGCCGGATCATCAAGGCTCGTATACCGCTGGAGGAACTGGAGCGACTGCGGGCTAGCCTGATGGCGGCGGCGGCTTCGAAAATACCGGGGATTTTGGAGAAAGGTGACGACGATGGATCTTGATGCGGGAAAGGCCGCAGCTTTACCCGGTTATCGGCTGGCCAAACTGGAGGTTTTCAACTGGGGGACCTTTGACGGTGCCGTTTACGTTGCTCAACCGCGAGGCCAAACCACGTTATTGATTGGTGAGAACGGATCGGGCAAGTCGACGCTCGTCGACGGATTGCTAACCCTGCTGGTCCGGCCGCAATCGAGAAACTACAACGTGGCCGCCGGAGCCCAGCGCCATGAGCGCGACGAGCGGACCTATATACGCGGCGCGCATGATCGGGTGCTGGGGGCCGATGGCAGGCCGCGTTTGGTTTATCATCGTCCGGAACCGGGCCAGTTCAGTGCGCTGCTAGCCTGTTTTAGCAATGCGACCAGCCAACGGTGTTTTACCGTTTGCCAGGTGCTTTATCTCGACCAAGATAGCAACGTCGTTCGTATCTACGGCTTCGCCGATAGCGAGCGGAGTATTGTTCACGATCTGGGGGACTTCCAATCGACCCACGGTCTGGCCAGGCAAATGCGGCAGCGTGGATTCCGAGTCACCACCAATTACAAGGAATATTTTCACTGGCTGCAGCAGACGACTGGTTTTCGGGCGAAAGCCATGGATGTCTTCAACCAGACGGTGGCGGTCAAGGATGTACAAAGCCTCAACGGCTTCATTCGGCAGCATATGCTTGAGAAGAAAGGCTGGGAGGAACGCATCGGTCAGCTGCTCAAGCATTTCAAGGAACTCAGCGATACCCATCGCGTGCTGGTGCGGGCGCGGCAGCAAGCCGAAGGGCTTCGACCGATCATCGCGGCGGGCGCTCGCTACCGCCAACAGCAGTCCCAATTGGAATCGGTGCAGCGATGCCTCGAGGCAGTCCCTCTGTTTTTTGCTCACCAGCAAATTCGGCTGTTGGAACCGCTTATCGAAGAATGGCGCCAGGAACTTCGACAGCTTGCTGGGGAAATCGACCGCTTTGGCGCTAGCAAGGCTGACTTGGACCGTGATCTCGCTCGGCTCGAGTTGGAAATCGAGCATAACAGCGGTGAGCGGGTCCGGGCTTTACCCGGACTGATCGAACAGCAGCGGCAACTGGCAAAAGTAAAAGCCACCCAGCGGCGTCGCTTTGAACTGCAACTTCAAGCGGCCGGTATTTCATGGAACCCAGCCACCGGCGTCGGTTTTCGCCGCTTGCGGCAACAGCTTGACGAACGACGCCAGCAAGTGCTTCGCGAGCGTGATGACAAACGCACGGAGCTTCACCGGTTGCAGTTTGAGATCGGTGGGGTGAGGCGACGGATCAGCGAGGATCGACAAGCGTTGTGCGCCCTGGAGCGAGGGCTGGGAAACCTACCGGAATCGCTGACGGTGATCCGTGAGGCCATCTGCGCTGAATTACAATTGACTCCTAATCAGCTTCCTTTCGTCGCCGAATTGATTGCGGTCGACCCTGCTTACCAGGCTTGGGAGCCCGCGATCGAGCAGGCCTTGTATTCCTTTGCGCGAAGTCTTCTGGTATGCGTTGCCTTTTATCCTCAGGTGACTGCCCACCTCGATCGCCAACGCTTGATTGATAGCCAAGGCCAAGGGCAACGCTTGGCCTACCTGGGTGTCGATGAAGCTGGTATCCCTCCAACGCCTTCCTTCAAGGGGGCCGTTGCAGACGATTGCCTGCTAGGGATGCTGCATTTTCGGCCCGACCATCCCTACGCGTTTTGGGTGCAACACGAGATTCAGCGGCATTGGAATTACTTGGCATGCGAATCCGTCGAGCAGTTTCGGCGTACCGAAGGCCTGGCGATGACGCGTCATGGTCACTTCAAAATGGGGCCTGCCAGTCAGGCGAAAGACGACCGAAGGGGAGCCGTGGATCGACGCCATTGGGTGTTGGGGTGGGATAACGCCGCCAAACGTCACGATTTGACTCAGCTCCTTGGAGAGGCCGAATCCGACTTGGGATCCTTGGCCGCGCAGTCCCAACGCCTGAGTTTGGAGTTCGATCAACTGGCGGTGGCCTTGGCGGCGATCGAGGAGGCGATTCGAACCGACGAAGAAGAGATGCTGCACAGCCATACTCATGAATCTTTGGCCCATGAGCTTCAGCAGGAACTGGAGCAACTCGAGTCTTCGGATGAGTTGCTGCACGAACTGCGCAAGAGGGCGATGCAGCTGCGCGGCCGAGTCGCTACCCTACAGGCTGCTCGCGACGAATATTTGGCGAGAAGGACCCAACGCGAATTAGAGCTTCAATCAGGAGAGCAGACACTCGAACTGGCTCGACGACGCTTGGCAGCGGCTGAGCACGAGGGACGCTTGGCGCAGTCGACCGAGCGATTCGCGGAGTTACAACAGTCGCTGGCGGAGCCTTTGACGCCAGCCAGGCTAGGGATACTCGCCGAGGCCTGTCAGCGCGAGTTGCAGCAATCCTATGCCGACCTAGAGCAGCAAATCCGTCCCGTGAAACGGGAGTTGACGCAGGCCATGGTGATATACCTCCGGCGATTTCAGGAAGACCAAGCTGACCTGGATGCCAGTCTTGAGGCCTTGCCGGATTTCGAGGCTTTATACGGCAGGTTGATGGCCGAGGATCTACCCAAGCATGAGGAGCGTTTTAAGAGTCGATTGAATGAGAAGGTTTTGTTGGAATTGGGGCTGCTGTATGGTGGCCTGGAAGCAGATCGGCAGGAAATCTTTGAGAGGCTAGGGCATTTGAACGAAGCTTTGCGCTTGCTCCCATGGAAAGCTGGGACCTTGATGCAGTTGGAGGCAATCGATGTTCAGGATCGCGAGA
>JBILTQ010000639.1:0-3731 GCA_044371435.1 Pirellulaceae bacterium
AAGCTGCTTCGACAGGTATACTAACAAAACCCGAACAAGATTCGGGACCCACAACTTGGCCGCGAATGGGCGCAGGAGACCGAGTGCAGGAAGGCCTGCACGCATCCGTGTTTAGGGACGTGTTTAGGGACGTGTCTAGGGACGTGTCTCGGGACCCGCGTTGGTGCGCGTGGCTTCTGGCTCGGCAAACTCTTCGGCGGCGATCCGACAACTTTGGTCATGCACATGCCGTGAGAAGGCGAAGCGCGGGGCGATTCGTGCTGGCGGTGGCACAGGCGGTGGCGCGGGTGGTGATTCGTGAATGCGGAGAGCAGCAACGATGAACGGGAGCAGAGGATGATGGTTGAGCGTTCAAACAGTCCCCGCGAAGGCGTGAAAGATCACCGCGAAGGCGTGAAAGATCACCGCGAAGGCGTGAAGGGTCGCCATGAAGGCGATGGCGACGCTGGGGCCGGTGGCGGAGAACTTTCGCATCGAGATGCGCTGGACCATCCGCCGATCCATCCGCCGATCCATCCGCCGATCCATCCGCCGACACGCGCAGAGGACCGTGCGGAGGACCGTGCAAACTCGACGGATTGTGGCCGCGTCGCCCGTGCTCGCCGCGCGCTTGCCATGGCCGAGGCGCTCGCGTGGTCGGGGGTCGGCGCGAGGTTGTTGTCGGAAGATGTTTCATGCGGGAATCCAGGCGAGGGCGCGGGCAAGGATTCCGGCAAGGATTCCGGCAAGGATTCCGGCAAGGATTCCGGCAAGGATTCCGGCAAGGATGCCGGTCGGCATTCGAATCAGCGCTTGGGTCGACATGCGCGCAACGACACCGAGGAAGCGGCGGAAAGCGGGGGCTGTCGACCATCGCGCGGGCTATGCGCGGTTGAGTCGCCTCCGAGGCAGGGCAAGAAGCAGCGTGCGAAGCAGTGTGCGCGCGACGTAAAGCATTTTCTTGCGGCGCGTGATGCCGGCGCGCTTCGACAGAGACACCTGCGCGAGGGTGTCGACGAGAGCATCTGCGCAGACGAGGTGTTCTATATCGATGAGGCGTTCTGCATCGACGAGGCGCAGCGGCGCGTGCGCGGCAACGCGGTGCTTCATGAGCGGCATTCGATGCAGTCCGAGGGAAAGCGCCGTTGCATGGCATCGACGCCGACGGTTTCGCTTGGCGACGAGGCATGCGATCTGGCGCTAGGCGGAGGGCTTGTCTGCGGTGCGCTCCACGAGATCAGGGGCGTGTCCTTTGCCGGTGAGTCTTCGGTCGGCCCTTTCCAGTTGACCGATGCGCGGTTCGTCGATGCGCGGTTCGTCGAGGCACGGTCGGTCGAGGCACGGTCGGTCGAGGCACGGTCGGTCGAGGCACGGTCGGTCGGCGGCAACAAGGCCGATGCTGCCAGCGAGACCGGTGACTGGATCGTGCCCTTCGGATGCCTGCTCCACATCGTGCGAAGGGCAACTGCGCACCCGTCGCTTGCAGGCCGATCGGTCGCATGGATCGGCGGCAGGGTTCATCCACCGCGCCACATGATCCGTACGCTGCGTCATGGTCACGGCGCCGCTTCCGATGCGGCCGGCAGTGCATGTTCAGGCGCAGAACGGCCGCTCCTCGACGATGGGCTCGGGCGTCGCTCGGTCTTCATCGGCGATGCGCCGAATGGAGTGCCCGAAGGCGACCGCCTCGTCGGCGAGGCTTTGGATTGGCCTGCATCTTGGCGGCGTGGCAGGAAGGCCTCGCGCTCGGATGGCCAGATTCGTGCGCGGCTTTGGTGCGCCGAACTTGCGATCAGGATGGATGTGGCCGGCGTCATCGTGATCGATGGCAGCGGGTTCGACCATCTTGCATGGAGACGCCTGCAGTTGGCTGCGGCGGCCGCGCATAAAGCCGCTCAGGAACAGGTCGAGAGGGATGGCGGGCTGTCGACGTGCGGTCCTCTGGTTCTGGTGGTCACGCCGCCTGCATCCGAAGCGGCCGGCGGCGGTGCTGTGGACTGCGGACCAACCCTTGCGCGGCATGCAGCTCGTCGCCTGCGGACTGCGGCAACGCAGTGGTCCGTGTCGGCGGAGAGAGCGTCGGATCCGATTCCTGCACGAGACCACGGGACTCGAAGGAGAAGCGATGCGCCTTTCCAGTTCCGGTGGCGCATGCACCTGACGCATCTGCGCTCGGGGCATGGAGGGCAGATCGGCATGGAGTCCGGACAGGATATGGATCACGCATCATCGCCAGATCACGCGGCGGAGGCGGCTGTGGGACCCGGGCATTCCCCATCCCATCAAGAACCGTTCCATCGCTCTTCATTCCGCTGCGAGGAAACTCGGCTCGATTCGGGATCCGTGCACGCCGCAATCGCGAACCGCGCGTTATCCGTATCGATTGATCTCCCGCGGACGCTGTGTGCCGACGATGCATGGGATGCGCTGCGCGAACGCATCCCGGATTCGCGAGTTCACTGGCTGCATGGTGACGGGCGCGGTCTGTCGTCACGCAAGCCGCAGGAGCGTTGTGTCGAGACGCACCTGATGCCTGACGAGGAGGGGGAGGCGCCGTTCGCACTTCCATTGCCTGAGATCCATCATGGCGGACGGGGGGTGCGCTCTGCATAGACTCGATTCATGTTCACGGCGCGATGATGGAATGGGCGGAAACGGAAACAAAGCGCACGCGTGCGTCGATGCCGTGGCGCCAAGCCGCTTCATTGCCGTGCACTTTCCGCGATGGCCGCTCGATGCCACGCGGTTCGCGCTCTGGCGAGCCATCCTGCGCCTGCGCCGGACCTATGCAGGCGATCCTCCCATCGAATCTGCGGGAGCCCTTGCGACGCCCGGAGATCCGAGGCATGCGCATGAGCAAGGCCGAGGCATCCTGGACGAACTGGCGGCATTGCCGACGGTCGTGGTCGAGGGCGGTCAGGCGATGCGGTCGGGCCAGATGGTCCGGATCATCGAATGCTGTCCCAATGCTGCGGGGCTCGGGCTTTCGGTCGGTATGACGGTCGCGCAGGCCGAGTCGGTGTGTTCGCGTGGCTGCGCCGCAGCCGACGGCTCGATGTCACGTCTTGCGCAGTGGGTCGGATCGGGATGTGCCCGACAGGCCTACGGCGCGCTGCAGCGATTCATCGTCGAGTCGACATGTGCCGTGCTTGTGTTGCGCGCCGACGAGCGTGCGTGGGGATCCATGATGCGCAGGTTGGCGGCATGCCTTGAGCGCTGGGTGCCTCGGATCGCGGTCGATGGGCTTCCTTCATGCATCCCGCATGTATCAGGGGCCGATTCGGCTTCTGGCCACCGCTGCAGTCTTCTCGGCGATCTCGCAGGATGCGCGGCGCTGTTTCGCGTGGCGCACGGAACCGAGCAGGTGCTCATGCGGCGCATCGCCGACTCCTTCGCGAACAGGGGGTTCGAGACGCAGCTGGCGACCGCATCGACGATCGGTGCCGCAGTTGCGCTCGCCCGCCATGGCCGTCGCATGCACGCAGGAGGCGAGGCGCGATTCCGCGCCGTGCCGTCAGGCCGCGAGGCGGAGGCTCTGGATCCGCTTCCTGTCGAGGCGTTGCGCATCGCGCCTGCCGCGGTCCAGGCCCTGCATGCGGTCGAGGTGCGTTCCATTGGGCAGTTGGCGCGGCTCGGGCGGGGGGGCGTTGCCGCCCGTCTGTCGGGGCATGCCGATGGTGGTCTCGGCGGGGTTGGTGACGGGGTTGGTGACGGGGTTGGTGACGGGGTTTGTGACGGGGTCGGTGGCGGGG
>JBILTQ010000482.1:0-3721 GCA_044371435.1 Pirellulaceae bacterium
CCCGGCTCACGCTTGCTTCCGAGGAAGGTGTGATAGCTGGAGTAGTCAGGAAAAATCATCGTCCCTTCGCTACCGAGAAAAATAGCGCCGACCGGGAAGTCTTTTTGCACGAAGGGATACTGATCGCGGAAACCCGCCTCGGCGTTGGTATACCAGTCGCGCACCTCGAATTCGATAAACTTCCCGTCGTCCCACCGCAGCATGGCCGATAACACCCCCGGGGTTTCAGCGCTACTCTGATGGACTTTCTCCTGCATGTAGTTGGTCCCCATGGCAGAAACGGTTTGGGGATGGGTGTCCCGTTGGAGTCCCCAGCGAAGGATATCCATCTGATGCACTCCTTGATTGCCGATCTCGCCGTTACCGAAATCCCAAATCCAGTGCCAGCGCTTCTGCTGGAAACTGCTGTAAGCATGCAGCGGCGCCGGACCGCACCACGCATCCCAGTCCAAACCATCCGGCACCGGTTGCGGTTGATGCTGGCCGTGGCTACCACGCACCTTGTAAGCGATACCGCGGCCAAAATAGACATCGCCGATGATCCCCTCATGCAGCTTCTTGATCCCTTCGATGATATTGGCCGAAGACCGGCACTGCGTGCCGTGCTGCACGATGCGCTGGTACTTCCTGGCTGCTTCCACCATCTTTCTCCCCTCGTGGATATTGTGGGATCCCGGCTTCTCGACATACACATCCTTGCCTGCCTGGCATCCCCAGATGACTCCCAGGGCATGCCAGTGGTTGGGGGTTGCATAGGTCACGGCGTCGATACTCTTGTCATCGAGAACTCGGCGCATGTCATCGTAGCCAGTTACCGCATGCCCGGCCCGCTTGCTCCAGGCCTCGGCCGCCTGACCCAGCTTGGTCTGGTCGCAATCGCAGACCCCTGCCAATTCAACACCTACCTCCTTTTCCTGTTCCAGCTCGATCAAGCTTTCGGTGTGGCTGCTGGCTCGCCCTCCCATCCCGATCACTGCCACCCGTACCCGCTCATTCAAGTTGCGAGCCCGCAAGATCGCTGGGGCTGAGAAACCCACCGCGCCCAGGGCGGTGGACTGAAGGAACAAGCGTCGGGATTTCTTCGTCATCATCGATCTCACCAGGTTTCAGGAAATGCAGCCAAGCGACCTCAACTCAACGGCGGCGACCAGCAACCACGTCGCCACCCACCTTCAATATAAAGATCCTGAGGGAGGGCTTCTACCGACTGGCCTGGGAAAAATCATGACGGCGGCGGCACTGCGCGGCGGGTGGCTACGGAACGACCGCACCGGATAAAAGAATGACGGGTCACGGCTTGATGCAACCGTCGCCCGCAGGCGCTAGAGGCTTGGTTGCATCAAGAGACTGGCCCCTGGTCTACCCGAGCCCGCGAATGCACCTCGATCTGATGGGATCCCCTCGAAGTGCGATAATACTCGTAGCGGTTGGCATAGGGTTGATCGGCGGGTAAATGAAGGAACCGTTGATCGACGCCCCACTTGCTCTCGACGAGTGTTGTTCCATCGGGCAAGATCGCTTGAACGAGCCCGGTGTGGCGGATGATTCCCCAAGGATCACGGTACACGACCAGGTCGCCGGAAAGCGGCCGTTGAACGCGTTCATAACCGTTGTCCTCCAAGATCCGCTCGACATCGTCCCCCTTGAGCAAGTACTTCCCGCCGGTAAAAACCCAGCCATGACAATTCGCATGCCAGTCGGCGGCCGCTCGCGAAATCAGCATCGACCCGTAGGCTGAGAACCGCGGTTTGCCATCGGTCGTGGACCTTGCCCCGAACTGGCGATTCACCGAGAACTCGTAAAGCTTGACCTGCCGACCACGGTCGGTGCGGGCGAAGTGCTCCCGGTCGAGGATGGCTTTGCCGGGAATCCCGCCGACCAAACCGAAATCGGGGCCGACGTGCAGATGGCGGCGAAAGCTGCTCGCCGACCAGGTGAACATCCAGGCGATACACCCCAAGACAATCCATGTCTGGTAATCGCGGCGAAATTCGTAGCTTGCTTGGAAGCGTTCATGCCGCAGCGAACGAAAACGACTGACAAACAACACAAAAGCCAGCACCCCGGCGATTGTCAGCGACTTGTAAGAGACCGAACTGGTCGCGCGCAGCGACTGGATGATATCGATCGCGATCAAGCAACCGGTCGCCAAGGCCATCCAGCCGAAAAGCGGCTCCCACCATGAACGCCTGCGGATCCCGAAAATCACCAGCCAACAAGAGCGAGCGAAGAGGAGCAAACTCAGGCCGGCGGCCAGGAAACTGAGGATGGATAGATAGAAGTCAGTCAATTCGGCAAGCGATCAAAAAAGAAGGAAAGGGTCATCGCACCTCGCCCGGCCTCTTCAAACCCAAGTCGTCGGTCAAAGTTCCGCTTCCGGAAGCAACGACGGACAAAGCGTTGCGCGGGGGCAACGCCACGCTTCAGCCGGCTTTCGCCGGACGCTCGGAAAGCGAGCGAACCATGAACAGCAACCTGGTATTCGTCGGGGGCTAAGGCGAAGCTCCCCGTCATCCTGGATCGGCAAACCACGCGGCTAGCCTGGCCGCGCGGACCGAGCCGGCGTTGAACCATCACTTGCCCGATTGGGTGTCGACCCGCTTCCAGTCGATAGCTGGTAACGCGGTTACTTCCCAGACCGGCGGAGCCCCGCGACGCTGTTGTTCCAACCAAGCCAGCCCAGCTTCATAGAGAATTTCGTGGCCGCCCTGAAAGAGGGAGACTTGCACCCGCTGCGACGTGCGGCGGAAGAGGACTGGCTGTCGCGGGAATAAAGGGTCGGCAAGCGTCTGCCGCAGAATATCAGGGACTTCGGGGGCAGCCACCAACGCCGCGATGGTTTCCGCCGAGATTCGCTCGGTCTCGCGGGCGAGCGTATTGAAGGCTTCCAAGCTGTGACTCACCGGAACACTTCCGTTGTGGCCGTCGGTGATCCCAGCGTTGATCGACAGGTTGACGGGAGCAGCCTGAGCTAACCAGGCCGAGGCGGACCGCCGACGGTATTGCTCGTCAACTTCCGGAGAAGTACCGGGCGGGCCACCGCAGACCTTCTCGAGCATGGTAGCATACCGTAGTTTTCTTGATTGCGTCTCCGCATGCCAGGCCGTGAGATCGAAGATCGGGCACCAGGCGGAAACACCGGCCCATACTTCAGGAGCACGGCCGGCCATCAGCAGCGAAGCGTAGCCGCCCCCCGAACCACCCATCAGGTAGATGCGTTGTTCGTCGATGCGAGAGGTCGCTTTCGCGTATTCGACGGCGCTCAGGATATCCTTGACTACCAGCTCGGAACCGCAGGCTTCCGGACGCTGGTTGACGCCGCGAAAATCGGGATGCACCATCACCCAGCCTTTGGCGATGCACCATAAGCCGTATGCCGGATTGGCCTGGCGATAATCTCCGCTCCACGAATGCAGAGCAACCAACAGCGGCTTGGCTGCGTCCCCCCCGGGATCATAAAAAAGAGCCGGTTGCAACGTGTGGTCGGCTTGGCTAGGGTAGCGGACCTCGCGCACCTCTGCAGGCCAGCCAGCCTGGGCCTCGCCCCCCCTGCCTGCCGCCGAGGCCGCGGTCGGAGGGGATGCCCCCGCGGTTGCCGCCGGAACCTGAGCCAACGCGCTCTCCCGGAGAGCTGCCGGGAGACCGAGGAAACCTAGCGCGAACATCCACGCAAGGTATCGCCAGGCTGTCGACAGCCATGTGCGCGGCGGGAAGGTGACAA
>JBILTQ010000463.1:0-4005 GCA_044371435.1 Pirellulaceae bacterium
CCGTGACAACACCCTCGTCCTGCTCACCAGCGACAACGGTGGCGTGTATGAGGGCGACATCGGTCCGCTGAAAGGCGGCAAGACCGACCTGCACGAGGGTGGCATCCGCGTGAGCTTCGTCGCGTCCTGGCCGGGCAAGATTCCCGCCGGCGGCAGCAGCCCGGCCATCGGCAACGCCATCGACCTCCTGCCCACGCTCTGCGCTGCCGCTGGCGTGCCGGTGCCTGCCCAGGCCCAGATTGACGGAGTGAATCTGCTCCCGCACTGGCAGAACGGCGCCGCCATCTTCCGCAACGGACCATTGCTCTGGCAGCTCGATCTCTATTCGAAGTTGCAGCGGCACTACCCCAAGCCCAAGCCCTACGCCACCGAGGTGGCGATGGACGGAAAGTGGAAGCTTCTCTGCCGCAATGCCCAACCTCTGGAGCTCTTCGACCTGGAAGCCGACCTCGCCGAGACCACCAACCTGCTCGAAATGCATCCGGAAGTGGCGGCGCGACTCGCCCGCAGCGTGCGCTCCTTCCTCGATGACCCGCGCGACGCGAGCGGAATCGCCGAGAAGCGACCGGCCGGGAAATGAGCGTGCCAGAAGAATCCTGACGCTTACTGAAAAACACAGATCAAACCTGTCCTAACACTCGTCACCACCCTGTTGCTCGCGCCGCTGGCCGCGCTGAACGCGGCTGACACACGGGAACAGATCGCCAAAGCCCACGCGGCCACCGCACCTATCGTCGAGGAAAGCCAGGCGGCATGCACCATTGCCGTTCCCAATCAGCCCGCCGCCGCTGAAACGATTCTTCTCACGTTGCGTTAGAATCATGCGTTCCGGAAGTCGGCTACGAAGGATCCGGTTTTCGGCTTTGAGGTAGCTTACTTGCCTTGCCAATTCCTTCTGGGTTGAGCCTGCGATGACCAGCATGAGTGACGTATAGAAGGTGCGAAAGCTTGCCATCGTGAAAGCCTGTGAATTCCAAGAAAACATGGATGGAGCACGGTTTTTGCACACCGTAGGGAGTGGCTTTCGATCGTAGTTCACCCCATGCCCGCTTCTACCATTCGGTGCTGAACCGACGGCGAGTCTCCGCCGTCTGCCCATCGGAATCCTGTCGCCAGTGACTTCTCAGCGTGCGCCAAAGTGAGGACGGTTGTTAAACGCATTCGGTAACGCGGCACACCCGGAACCACCGACCAATCCAGTCTCGAACTCGGCAAGTCCTTGTTGTTCGAGGCTTCCCGAAATTGATCGCTGTGAGGGCTTCTGATTTCAGGGTCTTTGCGGCGGCAAACCGGCTGTTAAACAAATCTTCCGTAACGCGGCACACTGAGATAGACCCACCGATCCGGTCTCGAACTCGGCAACTGCTTGTTTTTTGTGGGCCTTGCAAGATCGCCTTCTCAGAGAAGGTTCGTTATCAGGGTCTGCACGGGGAGGTCCTGGTGGATGCTCGCGTCACTGATGGTAAACTAATGTGCGACGAATGCGCTTAGTTCGGACGCAAGCAAGCAAACTCAACGGAGTGACGGACAACAAAATCACAACAAGGAACACGACGAACCAAGGGTGCACGAAAGTCGCGGAACGCGTCCGATGGCAATGGAAAAACAAACGCGGCGAATTCGTCATCCCCAACGTTCGCTCACATTATGAACGAACTAGAGGACATCGAAGCGTGGTATCGGGCTCAATGCGATGGCGATTGGGAGCATTCCTGGGGTGTGAAGATAGGCACTCTTGACAATCCAGGATGGTCGCTCGAAGTCAACCTCGTCGGGACTTCACTGGAAGAAGCATCCTTTGAACCTCTTGAGCATTGCATCGGGAAGGATTCGAATCCAGACGACGAGGACTGGTACGTCTGTAAGGTCGAGAACAAGGTGTTCAAAGGGTTTGGCGGCCCACACCGTCTCAAGACGATTCTTCAGAAGTTCCTTGAATGGCAGAAGAATAATGGATGAGCGAACCATCGCCTGCAGTTTACGGCTTTGCCGTGGCGGTAAAACCGAAACTGAGGTGCAACGTTCGGCACTTGAAACGGCCTTCCAATGAATCGTGACGTGCCACCTGAAAAATTTCGGCTCCTCGGAGGTGGGAATGATGACCTCGGAGCGATACAGCTAATCGCAACTGAATCGAAGATTCTGCTCACGACTACTTCGCTATCGACTCCATATTTGAAGTACGTCCTTGTTTTGGGGATGGGAGCTTTTCTTTTCGGATCAATCGCATTATTGAATCCTGGCAGCGATTTACTTTCTTGGCGTGGTGTTCTCTTTTTTTCGCCGGTCTTCATTTTCATTTGGGCAATGACGCTGTTTTCGGACTGGTACATGCAATACCGAGAATCAGCGATAATGCCGCTGTTGGAATTCAATGGCTCAACGCTGGTGCGGCTACGGGGAGAAGGAATCTCAATGGACGGCGGAGCAATCGAACTGTATCTGATTCATGCATTCAACTCATCGCACGGCGAGGTTGTCGAATTGCAACTGCACGAAGTTGGAAATTCTTCGGCGCGACGTCTCGTCGTATCTTTGCTTCCTGGGGATACGCAGTATGTTATGAAAAAACATCTTTCGCGAATTGGTGAATCCAAAGGAATCAATACGTACTTTGTTAAGACGGATGGCCCACAAGGAAAACGTCCATTCGATGTCAAGTCTACGGTACAACTGACAGGCGTGCCGAACAATCCGATGGACCGAAGCAGGGGATCGGCCGCTTCCTGATGGTAAATTTACTTGCCCCCGCTCGGTCATCGATGGCGTTAGGCAGAAAAACCATGAGCAGCATACTTACTGTTTACAGAATGGCTGAATCGAAGCGCACCGACTTCGAGCACGCATATGCCAACGAGAAGAAGGTCACGTACAAATCCGGTTTCTTCGGAAAGAAGGAGATGGTCACGGGTGATCAGTTTCTATGGGAACACCTAGACGATGTGGCCTTTGATAAGATCGATTTCGGATATTCGGGTTTTGTCTTTATCGATTACTTCTTTACCTACGTTGTATTGCCCGATGAGACGCGAACGCGACTGAACTCTGCTAGTCGAGGCGAGCACTACTATGTTATCGATGCGGCCTTGGCATCATCCATTCGCGATTACTTATTGACCCATCGTCCGTCGATAGAGTCATTGACAGCATTTGCGAAAGAAGAGGGGAAGATGGAAGATGGATACCCGGAAGTATTATTATCCACTCATGACCAGATAGTCGAGTTGATGGCATTGCCCGCAAACGATATATTTCTTGTCATCCATCTTACTTTTTAAATAAAAACGAGCTTAACCAAGCGATGGAGACAACTTCGGTAGCTGTCACGGTTCTGGCTTGCCTAAGAACCACGCCATCTACCGCCGTGTCTAAGGTTTGACGTTCGGCAAGAAATGATACGCTTCTATGAAACGCAACATGCTCATTATTGTCGGAGCCATCGCTATCGCCGTTTTTTGTTATCTGTTTGGTCTCGCGCAAGGGACAAATCGCGGTGTAAAGGGCTCCAACTCTGCGAGCATGGTTTTCTTCACGGGGATACATCGATATCTCAAGGACGGACAGACCGAGAGAGCCATAAAGCTATCTGAGGATGCCATCGCAACTCATGCAGGTGCTATTCAGACCGCAGAGGACCGACCCTCAGCATCTCTGCTTTTCCTTCACCCTTGGATGGGCGACGTGCTAACAGAGAACTACAGAAGGATACTGGGAGGCACATACATATACCTGACCGCGTATCCACAGGCAGTGCCAAGCGGTACGACGGAGTTTCTGGCACGATACCAGACTGATTATCAACAAACAAAAAAATAGGCCGAACAGAGCGATGCACTTAACTCCCATGCCTTCGGCACTTTGGGCACGTCGCCTGCGGAGCAGGCCTTGGTGTCAAAAGCAAGTGGGAGCAAGTGAGCGTTAAGGTTCGCCACAATGAACGATGCCTTTGATACATAAACAGAGAAGGAGCCACCCCTTGTACGACGAAAGCATAAAACTGCTTGA
>JBILTQ010000484.1:0-3710 GCA_044371435.1 Pirellulaceae bacterium
GCATATCCTCAGCGAGATCGAGGAGGTTTGCGACCACGCCTCGATCGTCTCTGCTGGACGCGTCGTCGAATCGATCGATATCCATCGCATGCGGCAGCGGTACCGTGCGCGACTAACTCTCCCGACCACCCACCCTGGGCTCATGCCAAACGACCTTCCGGCCAAGAGCCGCGTAGTGGCCATGGATGGCCCAGCCTACCTGCTGGAACTCGATGGCTCGCTGGAAGACTTCCTCCCATGGCTAGCGAGGTTACAGCCGCTACGACTCAGCTTGGAACCGATTGGCCTGAAACATCTCTACGAATCATGTATCGCTTGCTCTTAAAAAAATATATTGGCGAGACGTGGTTGCTCTGGTCTGCCTGCGCCGCCGTGATGCTCTTTTTTCCGTGGGTTCGGCTGTGGACCATCAGTCAGTTCGAGTTGAGCGGTTTCGCGCCGTTGATCGAGCAATTCCAAGCCTTCGAAAAATTTTCGCCAGTTCCCCTGTCGCAGTTCCTGACCTATGAAGGGGTGATCGGGCTGACCTTTGCCGAGCCGGTTTTGCTGCTGGCGATGCTGACATTCGCCATTGCCCGCGGCACCGATGTCGTCAGCGGCGAACTTGGCCGCGGGACGCTCGAAATGCTACTAGCGCAACCGATCTCGCGCCTGCAGGTGATGACCGCGCATGGCCTAGTGAGCCTTGGCGGCTTGCTCTGCCTAGGCCTGCTGTGTTGGCTCGGAATCTACGCAGGGATCCAGACCAACACGACCCCGGTCGCGCAAACGCCGGCAGAGATAAGGATCCCTGGAACATCGATCGCGTTGAGCAATCCCTTCATCGAGAAAACGCTGACCATGACACCACTTTCGGAACTGGTGACCGCCGATCTCTACCTCGCGTCGACTGTCAACTTCCTCGGGCTGGGATATTTTGTCTTTTGCCTATCGGTCTTCATGAGCAGTTGGGATCTTTACCGCTGGCGTTCAATCGGGTTGGTGATCAGTGTCTACGTCGCGCAACTGCTGCTCTTCATCCTCTCCAAGTCTCACCCCAGCACCCGCTTCCTGATGCCCCTGAGTTTCTTCGGAGCTTACCAGCCTGACTGGATGGTCCAAGCCATCGACCGGCAGGGAATGCCAGCCTGGACGATCTATCGAACCACGGCTAACGCCGAGGGGTTCCTCGGCCAGGTCGAGATCGGACCGCTGGGATACTCGTTGATCCTGGTCGTTCTTGGCTCAGTTTTGTACATGGCCGCGTATCAGATCTTCCGTCGCCGCGATTTACCCGCTCCCAGCTAAATACGCCGTGTACCGATTTCACTCGACGTTTATCACTGGTGGGAGATCCACCGAAATCGCGCAACCGCCTCGGTAGTACAACGCAAGGCGATCGGGAACGGAGCATTCGCAACCGGTACGATTATTCGTGCCGCAAGGCCTCGATCGGGTTCATCTTGGCGGCCCGCATCGCCGGATAGATACCGAACAGCACCCCGACGGCCAACGAGATATAGAAGGCGACCGGAATCGATTCGACCAATATTTGCGGTTCGACAGTTCGGATGACTTCCGGTAACTGAGCGATCGTGTTGGGGGCATACCACTCGGCGATCCTCCGGGCCAGCCTGACGGTCGGACCGCAGAGCAATCCGATCAGGATCCCCGAAGCGCCGCCGACGACGCTGAGAACGCTGGTCTCGATGAGGAATTGACGGACAATGTCAGCCCGCTTGGCCCCCAACGCCCGACGTATCCCGATTTCCCGGGTTCGCTCGGTCACCGTCGCCAGCATGATATTCATGATCCCGATACCGCCAACCAACAACGAGATGGCAGCGATCATCCCCATGAAGATCATGAACATGGCTTGGGTTGTTCGGGCTTGCTCGAGCAGTTCGAGCGGGACGACGACGGCGATATCCTCCATCCGCTCATGATGGGCCAGGGCATCCTCGATCAGAGTCGCCGATTTTTTTACGTCGGAGACATTGCTCACCCGGAAGGTAATTTGATTGAGTTGCAGATTCTCGCCCTCGAAGGAACCACCGGTTCGGCGAGTCACGATATCGCCGATGCGTTGCTGCAGGGTACGGATCGGAATATAGATGTCGGCCGAGTAATCCTGGGCTGCCAGCGAACCGCCGATAGCGGCCGAGGCATCCTTCGGTTCGAGGACCCCGACCACGGTATAAAAATCCTTGCTGTCAGGCATATATACCCGCTTGCCGATCGGGTCGTTGACCGGAAACAAACGTTCAGCCACTTTGTAGGCCAACACGCAGGAAGTCTCCCGATTGAAGTTCTCGGCTTCGGAGATGAAGTGCCCGCGCAACACCTTCAATTTGTTGGCCTCGGCGTACTCAGGCGTGCACCCGACCAACCGTCCGTCCATGGTTTCGGTACCGACTTGAAATTGCCGTCGCAATTCGCGAATAGGCAAGGCGCTGCGGACGGTCGGCACCGTCCGTACCAGCATGTCGAACTCCTCCCGGGTTAGGCCATACGGGGTTACCCCCGATGAGTCCAATTTCTCCGATGGCGGCTTGATGCTCCGCACAATGATCGTGTCGGCCCCCAAGCTTTCAATCTGCTTCCGAGCCGCATCACCGATCCCTTTGCTAATGGCCAACAGCCAAATCACGCTGGCCACACCGATCAAGATCCCGAGCACGGTCAACAACGAACGCAACGGGTGCAACCAAAGGCTCTTGATGGAAAGCTGAACCGTACGCAACCAAATCACGACTACACCTCAACCGGCATGTTATCGAGCGCGTACTGGGCAGCATGGGCACGAGTCTCCTCCGAGTTTTGCCGATCCCATTGCACCATCCCATCCTTCAACCGGATCACCCGTTTTGCCCGCTTGGAAACCTCGTCTTCATGGGTGACCAGGATGATCGTTCGTCCTTCCTGATTGAGTCGTTCGAAGAGTTGCAGGATCTCTTCGGTCGTGCGGGAGTCAAGGTTTCCGGTCGGTTCGTCGGCCAAGATAAAGTACGGGTCGTTAACCAGCGATCGCGCGATAGCTACGCGTTGTTGCTGGCCACCGCTCAATTGCGTCGGCCGATGAGACAGCCGCTCACCGAGCCCCACCATCTTGGCTAGCGAGTGGCAACGGTCGAGTTCCTTCCTACCCAATCGCCCCTGATAGATGAGTGGGACTTGGATATTTTCCACCACCGTCAGTTGCTGGATCAGGTTATAGCTTTGAAAGACAAAACCGATCCGCCGCGAGCGAATCTCCGCCAATTGGTCGTCGCGCATCTTGGCCACGTCGTCATCACCGAGGAACAATTGCCCCGAAGTGGGCTGGTCGAGGCACCCCAGCATGTTCAACAGGGTACTTTTGCCGGACCCCGACGGCCCCATGATGGCAACATAATCTCCCTCCGGTACGTCGAAGCTGACGCCTCGCAACGCCCTGACCGTCTCTCCCTTGAGCACATACTCCTTCTTGAGGTCGCAAACACGACATGCGAATTTCATCGGCTATTCCGTCCCTTCTCCCGGGCCCTTGCCACCTTCACCGCGTGACCCCCCCCCTTGGAATCCTCCTCCCTTGCCCCCTGACTTACCTCCTGCCTTACCTCCCGACTTGGCCCGTTCGGCCATCCTGGCCGCCATCCCCGCTTGCAACTCCCCTAATTCCACCACCCCGTCGCTGTTCTTGTCGTAGGTCGAAAAGCTGGACGACATCCGTTCATCCGCGCTAGCCTCCT
>JBILTQ010000241.1:0-8426 GCA_044371435.1 Pirellulaceae bacterium
AAATCGTCCAAAGCGATCTGCTGGCCAGCGCGTCCAGCCATCGCGATGATATGAACAATCGCGTTCGTCGAACCGCCGATGGCTAACTGGGTAATCACCGCATTGTGAAAGGATGCTTGATTCAAAATGCCGCTGGGGCGAAGGCCCTCCCAAGCCATCGCCACCGCCCGCCGCCCGGTGGCGACAGCCAGGCGACTATGCTCCGCGACTACCGCCGGGATGTGGCTGGCTTGGGGCAAGGTCATCCCCAGGACTTCGGCGATGCAAGCCATGGTCGAGGCCGTCCCCATGGTCATGCAGGTACCAGCACTTCGCGCGATACAATTTTCAATCTCCAGCCAATCGCTTTCCGGCAGGTTGCCAGCGCAGCGTTCAGCCCAGTACTTCCAGGCATCCGAACCACTGCCCAGCGTCTGATCCTTCCACCGAGCTTTGAGCATCGGCCCCGCCGGCAAGAAGACCGCGGGGATGTCGGCAGAGAAAGCCCCCATCAGCAAAGCTGGCACCGTCTTATCGCAGCCGCCCATCAGGATGGCTGCATCCAACGGATGACTGCGAAGCACCTCTTCGGTCTCCATCGCCAAGAGGTTGCGATAGAGCATCGTCGTCGGTTTCATCAGCATCTCTCCCAGGCTGAGCACCGGAATCTCCACCGGAAACCCTCCCGCCTGCAACACCCCGCGTTTGACTTCGTCGACGCGTTGTGGAAAGTGCGAATGACATGTATTCAAGTCACTCCAGGTGTTCAGGATGCCGACGATCGGCTTATCGCGATAATCGGCGTCGTCCAAGCCCATCCCTTTGAAACGGGAACGGTGCCCAAAGCTGCGCAGGTCGTCTGGCTGAAACCAGCGGGCCGATCGCAGGCTGCCAGGATCTCGAGCGGCGGGGAAGGCGGGAATGCGATCGTGAACGGCGGAAGATTTCATGGCATTTCAATCAAAGAAACAAACCGAGGACGCCCAACACCTTGTAAGGATCGTCGGCTCCGGACCGCTTCCTGTCGAGAGGGGATCAGCGGCAAGTTCCCCCCAACGTCCCAAGGCTCCTATCAACGCGAAGTCTCCATCGGCGCCACCCACCTAACGATCGCCAGGCGGTAATGCGTATGGGCAACACCAATGGGTGCCCAAAAGACGCCACCACCTTTGGACGCCCCACTTGTTGGTGGGAAAACCCATTCGGTGGGTGGCACCGATTGTTCCACCGCACCGATTGTTCGGTGATTGTTTGGTTCGGTGGGTGGCACCGATTGTTCCGCACCGATTGTTCGCAGCACCGATTGTTCGTATCGCCGTCCCCTGAAGGTGCTTCCGCGACCTTGAAATAAACGTTCGCCCCCCAGTGCGAGAATCTTTACTATTTTGATCAAGATTGTATGATTTCATTCCTGATAAAAGAAAATGGGACCGGGAAGGCGAGCGAGGCTTGATGAGGACCTTGTCGACAGCCGATCAGGCAAAGGGTAAGGAGGGTTGGTAGCGATGAGTAGTCCGTCCGCGGCCAGTGGTCAACCGCGACCCCAAGTCATGCTAAGGGAAGCTTTGCCGCAGGCCGACCAGCCCCTCACCCAGGAGTTGGCCGAGGGGGCACTGGCCGCCGATCCCCCGCTGCACCCGACCCCCGAGGTGCTCGCAGAGTTAGCCGCCGCTTCGGAAAAGCTTGAGTCGGCCACGCCCCAGGAAATTTTGCGGTGGGCGGTCCAGCGATTCGGTCGTCGGTTCACCATGGCGACGGCCTTTGGTCCCGAGGGGATGACCATCATTCACATGCTGGCGGAGATCGCTCCCGAGACCCCGATCTTCAACCTCGACACCGGCTATCAATTTGCGGAAACACTCGCCCTGCGCGAGCGGGTGAAGGAGCGTTACGGGATCGAGGTCGAGTTGAAACGACCGAAGCTGAGCGTCGAGGAGTATGAGCGACTGAACGGCGGGCCTGTTTACAAGGTCGACCCGAATCGATGCTGTGCCGAGCGAAAGTTGTCGGTGCTGCGCGAGGCAGCCCGCGGTCAGCATGCCTGGGCCAGCGCCATACGCCGCGATCAAAGCCCTGATCGGGCTCGGGCACCGATCGTGGGTTGGGACAAGAAATTTCAGCTGGTGAAAGTGAGTCCGCTAGCCAATTGGAGCAAGAAGGACGTCTGGGCCATGATCATGAAGGAAGACATCCCCTACAACCCGCTGCACGATGCCGGCTATACCAGCATCGGTTGCTGGCCATGTACCCGGGCAGTGATGCTGGGAGAGGACGAACGGGCAGGTCGCTGGAGCGGGACAGCCAAAACCGAATGCGGCCTGCACACCCAGGATTAGGAAAGGGGGGGGACCATGCCGTTGCGTGCGAAATCGCACTACGCCGCTGTGGCGATGCTGGAATTAGCCTTGCGGGCTGACGAATCCCAGCCAGTCTCGCTCCGCGATATCGCCGAAGCCCACGACGTTCCTCTTGCTTTCCTCAATCAAATCCTGCAGCAATTGAAGGTGGCTGGCCTGGTGCAAAGCAGCCGTGGTTCGGCTGGGGGCTATCGACTGCAACGACCGGCTTCTATGATAACTTTGGCGGAAATCGTGGACGCCGTATCCTCACCCTCCAGGAAGCCGATCGGGCCGTCCGGTTCGGCGGCGAATCAAATCCTGGAGCAAGTCTGGGACGAAGTGGAGCGTCAAACCCATGATCGCTTGCAAGCGATTCGTCTCGAGCAACTGGTGCAGCAAGTATCCCAAGCCCACGAGAGCATGTTTTATATTTAGGACTCGTCGAGCATGGCCGAATCGATGGGGCGCAGGATTTGCGCCGAGGCTTTTGGTACGGGGCTGCTTGTTTTTATCGGCTTAGGGGCAGTGCATGCCGCGGTCTTGACTGAGGCTCAGCAGGGTTTGTGGCAAGTGGCCGTCGTCTGGGGTTTGGGGATCGCGGCCGCCGTGTACTGCACCGCCGCCGTCAGCGGCGCACACCTCAATCCCGCCATCACCGTCAGCCTGGCGGCATGGCGGGGCTTTTCCTGGAAAGAAGTCCCCGGTTACGTGGCCGGGCAAGTGGCCGGCGCCGCGGCCGCGGCCGCCTTGCTCTTCTTTATCTTCGCCCCGCACCTCGCGGAACGTGAAGCCCGGCTCAAGGTAGTCCGCGGTCAGGCTGGGAGCGAATTGACCGCCATGTGTTATGGCGAATTCTTTCCGAACCCTGGTCGCTTGAAAGCCGCCGAGGGTTATTCGCCAGACGAGCACGAGGCTTTGAAGCGGTTGGTTTCGCCCCTCCTGGCTTTCGTCGCCGAAACGGTCGGCACTATGATTTTGGCGATCGTCGTGTTTGCGGTGAGCGATCCCAAGAACCGTGAAGCCCCGCTGGCGAACCTAGCCCCCCTGATGATCGGCTTGACGGTAGCCTGCTTGATTTCGATCTTCGCACCGCTGACGCAAGCTTGCTTCAATCCGGCCCGCGATTTCGGTCCACGACTCTTTTCATCCATGGCGGGTTGGGGCACAATTGCGTGGAATCTGCCTGGGCCGCTGTCCTGGTTGAGTGTCTACATCCTGGCCCCGTTGCTCGGTGGCTGGCTTGGAGGTGGCCTCTACTGCTTCGCCCTTCAACCCCTGGCAGAAAAACCATCGTGAATGCGTGTTCGATTTGGCAGGGTGGAGCGGATGGCCTGCAACGCGACTCAACCAAGCTCGATAAGGCCCTGACGGGTCCACCGGCTATGATCGGCCCATGAGCAAAAGAAAACCTCGCCGAGTCCGCATTGAATTTCGCAAAAGCCATCAAGGCCGGACACGCGATGAGGCCGACCTCACCCGCGACTACCTCCAATCGTCCGAGGATGTCGATACGATTGGGCAAGAGCGGGTCAGCGGCAAGGGGGCAAGCAGTCGTCGTCGAACCGTGCTGGTCGATGCCGACCAGGTGGCCTCGGCCTCCTCGCTCGATCAAGTAGAGCTGAGTGTCGATGCCGAAGGAACACGCCGCGGGCAAGTCTTGCGAATGCATGGGCTGGAATGCGTGGTCAGCGACAGCGATGGCAAAATCTATCGCTGCGCGGTGCGGCGTGTCTTGAAGAATTTAGCTACCGATCAACGGCATGTCGTGGTCGCCGGCGACCACGTCACCTTCCGCCCGGAAGGGCAGGCCCAAGGGCTAATCCTGAGGGTCGAACCACGCCGCGGGACCTTATCGCGCACCAGTCGCAAACGTCGGCATGTGATTGTCGCCAATGTCGATCAGATCGTGATTGTCACCAGCGCTGCGGAACCGACCATCAAACCAAATCTCATCGACCGCTACCTGGTAACCGCCGAACAGAACCAACTCGATGCCTGTATCGTGATCAACAAGTGCGATTTGATCGATCCGGCTGAACTGCAACCGCTGATCGGTGCTTATGCGCAGATGGGATATCGAGTGATGATGGTCAGTGCCCAGCGGGGGTGGAACACCGAATTGCTCCGCCGCCAGATCCTTGGCCGACAAAGTGTGGTTGTCGGCCAGAGCGGCGTTGGCAAGTCATCGCTCCTCAACGCCATCGAACCGGGACTGAATCAGGCGGTCCAGGCCGTCAGTGCCGAGAACGAAAAAGGCAAACACACGACCACGACAGCCCAGGTCTTTCCGCTGCGATCCGGGGGCTCGATCGTCGACACTCCCGGCATCCGGCAATTCCAACTCTATGACATATCGGCGGCGGAAATCGCCGGTCTGTTTCGCGACTTGCGTCCGTTTGCCTCCCTCTGCCGCTTTCCGAATTGCACCCATCGGCACGAAAACGAATGCGCCGTCAAGGACGCCATGGCTGACCATCGCCTGGATGTGCGTCGCTACGAAAGCTACTGCCAGATCCTCGAGGGGACGGAAGATGGCTGAAGTCCAGGCAGGCAGCCTTCGGACTCACGGCAGCGGCAGCCGAGTCGGGAACGTCGAAGGGGGGGCGAGTCGTTGCTGGAGTCTGAGTCTCAACTTCAACCCGGCGAGGCTGAGTCAGGCTCATCGATCTCCACCTCGATCCGCCCGCCGCAGAGGCGGGTCGCATACGTTTTGGTTTTGATTTTGGGGTTGTCCAGCCAGGCCCCATCGCTCAAGCGAAACCGCCAGGCGTGCCAGGGGCAACTGACGCAGCCCTGGTCGATCCAGCCTTCACCGAGCGAGGCTCCCATGTGGGGGCAAAAATCGTCGATGGCCCGGATCGTTCCACCATCGTTAAAGATGGCGATCATCTGTCCAGCTACGGCGAAAGCCTTGCCTCGCCCCTCGGGAATTTCGACCAGATCGGCAACATCGACAAAACGCGGCATGATCCTAAGCTTCCAACGAGAGGCAAGAAAAATCGCGGGCGGGTCCAGGACCGGGTTCCACGCCGGCCGATTGTAACGCTTTGACTTCGACGACCTCCGCGGCTGCACCTTGGATTTCGTTGACGGCCTCCCCTGGCTTGGATACGGTACAGAAGTATGAGCGAATCGACCAGTCGAATTCCAACGGAAGTACCGGATGTAACGGCCAAGCCGACGGCCGCCATGGCTTCCGAGCCATCGTCGCCGCCGTCGGTCAGCGGTTTGGAGCGGACGGTGATCGCCCAGGCCCCCATCGCTGCTGCCAATGAATTCTACCCGACCGGAACCGTGGCATCGCTGGCGAGGGTGCTCATCGGGCAAACCTTGGATCACTATCAGCTTCATGAGCTGATTGGCGGGGGTGGGATGGGGGCGGTTTTCCGCGCCTCCGACACGCGTCTCGACCGCGAGGTAGCGGTCAAGGTGATCCCTAATCTTGGAAGGGATTTAGAAGCCCTGCGGCGGTTTCGCGTCGAAGCCCAGAGCGCGGCCAGGCTAGACCATCCGCGGATAGCTCGCGTCTATCATGTCGGTGAAACCGAAGCTTGGAATTACATCGTCTTCGAGTATGTGCACGGGGTAAACCTGCGCGACCTCGTCATCCGCCAGGGACCTTTGCCGATCGATGACACGGTCTGTTACGCCATCCAGGTCGCCGAGGCTCTGCAGCACGCTGCCGAACGCGAAGTTGTCCATCGCGATATCAAGCCCTCCAATGTTCTCGTGACCGCCGACGGCTTCGTCAAAGTGGTCGATATGGGACTGGCCCGCACCACCACGATGGAACCATCGCGACAGGACTTGACGGCCAGCGGCGTCACGCTGGGGACCTTCGATTACATTTCGCCCGAGCAAGCTCGCGATCCGCGCGCGGCCGATGTCCGCAGCGATCTCTACTCGTTGGGCTGCACCATGTACTACATGCTCACCGGTCGCCCTCCGTATCCTGAGGGGACCGCCCTGCAGAAACTGCTGATGCATGGCACTGTCGAAGCGGCCAGCCCGACCGACTTTCGCGACGATATCCCTGAGGGTCTGGTGTCGATCGTCCGCAAGCTGATGGCCAAACGTCCGGGTGATCGCTATCAAGCGCCGCTCGATTTGATCGCCGACCTGCGTTATCTGGCGGAGTTGGAAGTCCTGACGCGCAGCCAACAGATGAGCGGCTACCTCTCGGCGGCGGCCTCGACCACCAGCAATTTTTGGGAACTCAGCCTTCCCTGGTTGGTCGGACTGTTGTTTGTGGCTGGTTCGACCTGGTACCTGCATGTGCAGCATCGGATCGCCGGGGCCTTCAGCATTCCACGGGAAATCGAAAGCCCTGTCCTTCCACCAACCGCCGATGGGGAGGCTGACAGCCTCGCCGTGGCCGCTGCGCGCAACGAACCGCGAACCACCGCGGCGGTGGCGACGGATGTCCCTTTGCCGGTGGACACCTCGAGCTTGCCCCCCAACGGCTTGATCGAGGATATGCGGATCTCCGAGACTCTGCCTGCCGATGCGCTCGATATTTCTCAAGGCTTGACCCCACTCCCGCCCGTCGACCTACCGCTCGCCTCGCCGCCTCCTCCTCGCGACGGCTATGCTCCGAACAACTCGGCCGCGGTGGCTCCGGCCGGCACTTCCGCAGTCAAGGCTTCGGCCCGGATCTTATGGTTGCGTCCCTATGAAACGGGGAACAGTCCCTCGTCGCCAGGCGAGCCGCAAGATTACCGTTTCGTGACCGGGACGTTGGAGAAAGCCTGGGAGGAAGCCGAGCGTGACCCGAAGGTGGAAGAGATCTGGTTGGACGAGAACACCTGGGTCCTGGACAAGCCTTTCCAGCTTCGGCGTCCATGGCTGGTCTTGCGCAGCGCGCCGGGGCGACGAGCTCGATTGGAGTGCCGCTTGCCGCGCAGTTCGCGGCTCGACACCGAAGGCCCGAATGCCCTGGACTCGCTGCAATTATTCTCGATCGGTAGCCATCACCTGATGCTGCGGGAACTGGAAGTCGTTGTTTATCCACCCGACTCGGGACATGGCCAACTGCATCTGGTCGAGGCAGCCGCCGGCGGGTTCCTCCAGCTTGCGCAGGCTTCGGTGACGCTGATGCCGAGCAGTGGTGCGTGGCAGGTCGCCGGTTTGGCCGCGGCTGAGTCGGAGGAGGATCAGCGGCAGCCGGGAGAACCGGGCGGCAGCGTCGCGGAGCAGGAGCCCATCCAACTTTCGTTAGAAGACTCTATTTTCCGCGGCGATGGCGATTTCCTCAGGCTTTCGCTTGCCAGGCGTGTCGAGTGCACCTGGCATAACGGTTTGTTGGCGGTATCCGGGCGGATGATCGAGACCGGCGGCGCGATAGAATCGACCCGCACCCCACCCACCATTCGGCTCGATCTCCGCGATGTGACCTTGGCGGCCGAACGCGGGTTAGCTCGCGTCAAGCTTTCCGAGGAAGCTCCTTATCCCGTTTGCCTCAGCCGGCTCTCCAGCAACTGCACCTACTGGAGCGGCCCGGGCAAAGCCCTCTTCACCTTGGAAGGCTGGGAGCAGCCGCTAACGGATCTCACCCCGGAATCACTTGGCACCTGGCTCGATCTGCGCGGGGCGGACAATGCCTATGACCAGCAATTGTCGAGCTTGGCTGAAATCCAAGCAGCCAGTGGCGATCGTCAGCGATTCGATTTTGTATCCAACCCGCAGCCATTTTTTTCGGAGCGGGCGCCCGAGGCGATCGTGCGATGGGTGGGGACGATGCCGGTTCAGGGTGGCTTTGAGCAGCAGACTGCCGGCGATTATCTCCAAAGGCCCGGGAACTTCCGCCCCGGTTTTCGCCCAGAACTACTGCCGAATCATTGAGCTTTCAGCCACAACTGCGTTAATTTCGCTGTAAATCTAGGGAAACTTGAAGGACAGCGTTTGACATTCGGCGCGCCACAGACTTAAATTCGTCAAGTCGTGCAGGAGCCCGTGGTGCGAGCTTGCCACGGCCCGAAAATGACGTCCCACCTTTCCCTTCTATGGCACGCGGAGTGTACCCAACAATGAAGAAAGTTTTGGTTTTCGCCTTGGTTCTTTCGATCGGTTTTGGAATGGCTGCCAGCCCGGCCTTCGCCATCAAGGAAT
>JBILTQ010000506.1:0-3308 GCA_044371435.1 Pirellulaceae bacterium
CGGTAGCAATGGCGGGATCTACTTTCACACGCAATTCCAGGAGACCGGTTGGCCGCGTTATGGCTTTGAATGCCAAGTCAACATCACCCACAAGGACAAGAAGAAATCGAGTGGGCTCTACGCCGTTCAGGATGTCTTCGAACCGCCGGTGAAGGATAACCAATGGTACACCCAAGAAATCATTGTCCAGGGGCAGCGGGTGGTGCTGAAGTTGAATGGACAGACCATGGTCGACTACACCGAACCGGCTGGCAAAGCCCCCTTCGATGGCAAGTTCGAGCGACGTTTGGGGGAGGGAACATTCGCCTTGCAAGCCCACGATCCTGACAGCCTGGTTTATTTTCGCAACCTTCGCGTGAAACGACTGAGCCCCTAGGCTGCGGATGCTGCTTACCTCGAATCCCAGGGATCTTGTCGGTCGGCCGTGTTTGGTTGCCTTGGTCCGCCGTGTAGCGGGTGTGCTCATGGCGGTGTGGTTCGTGCTGAACCTACCCGGTTGGAGCCAGGGCGCGGAAACCGTTTGGCCGCGTATCGCGCGAGTCGCTTTGGGGCTCGGCGGTCATTGGAAGGTCGGCTATCCGACCCTCACCCGCGTCACCCTTGAAAACGCCGCCGAGGAATTCCAGGGGTGGGTCGAGTTCGAGACGGTGGATGCCGATGGGGTCTCTGTCGTTTATGAGACCCCCTGCCGCTTAAAGCCTGGGGAGACAGCGACCGTTAGCCTGTTGACCAAGCACGGGCGTTTACAGCGTCCAATGTTTGTCCGCTTGCGGTGTTTCGATGGCAGTTTATCGACACCGCAGATGGTGACCCCGAGCGAGCGAGGAACCGGTTTGCCGGTCGAGCAACCGTGGGTGGTGGGCCTGGGGGCATCGCTGAATCTCGACCAGGCGGCGATGAAGTCGACGCAGGGTTTGTTGCCGACCTATTCTTCCAGCGAAATCGCAACGACTGCGGACTTACCATCCGACCCCCAGGGCTATGCGGGGGTGGATCTTCTGGTGATCGCCGCCGGTCCTTTCATCCTGACCCCGGATTTTCCAAGTACCCAACAGTCAGCCATTGTAGGCTGGATACGCCTGGGGGGCGATTGCCTGGTGTGCGTCGGTAAGGATGGCGAGCAACTTCAAGCCGGGCATTGGCTGACCGCCCTGACCGGCGCCGTCGTGGCTTCGGTGGCGAGCGGTATCGATCCGGGGACGCTGGAATCCTACCTGGCCTCGTCGAGCAAGTTAGCCGACCTGACCTGCGCACGTTTTCTTTCCTTGGACGATGCGTTGGTCGAGGTCGCGCTGACCGATGAACGTCGGCAGAAGGTTCCGCTGGTATACCGACGGGCGGCGGGGCTGGGGCGGGTGGTGGTTTTCGCGGCGGACCTCCACTTGCCGCCGCTCCGCGACTGGTTCGATCGGCCGGCGCTCCTCAATAAATTATTCGTCGACGGGTTGGCTTTACCGAGCATGGGAGCGAACCAGCCCGCGCGCGGCGCGAACTTCCGCGGTTATGACGATCTCGCCGGGCAAGTACGCGGCACCTTGCAGGAGTTCCCGCCAGTGCGAGCGGGGTCGTTGCCTTTGATCACCTCCATCATCTTGGCCTTTCTTCTGCTGGTGGGTCCGGTGGATTATTTCATCATCGCTCGCCTTTGGCGTCGGCCGCTGTGGACCTGGTGGACGTTGCTCGGTTGGACGGTGGTGGCCGGCGCAGCCATTGGCCTCATCGGTCAGGCCTGGAAACCATCGCAAGGATTGACCAATCGGCTAGAGCTACTCGATGTCGACATGGTTACCGGCGTGCAGCGTGGCCAAGCCTTCGTGCACCAGTATGCTGGCGTCTCGGGAGCCTTTGACTTCGCCGCCCAGGCTCGGCCGTTGAAAACGGCAACTGCGACAAGCCCTACCTCGACCGCGACCCTGCCGACGCGGGTTTCCTGGGATGGGCAGCCCGGCCCTAGCCTTGGGGGTTTTGCTTCAGCCATCCGCTCCGATTTCGGCTTTCCCAGCTATCGGTCCAGTGGCGGGGAGATGCCCTCGACCTCCCTCCAGGGTGTTGGCATTCCGACGGCCGGAGTCAAAACCCTGCATGTCGGTTGGGACGCGCGGAACGCGTCCCGCTCGACGGACTTGCCGGAGTCATCCGCCGAGGGCTTTAGCGTCGACCCCGGCTCCGATTTGATCCAAGGTCGATGGACCAACCCTTTTGACCAAGACCTGCTCGACGGTTTACTTTTCTATCGCGGTTGGCTGTATCGACTACCGACGCGTCTACCTTCGGGAGCCAGCTTTGAGTTGTCGACGCAGGACCTTCCCAAAGATCTTGCCCGTTATCTGCAACGCCGTCAGATCTCCAACAACACCGATGTCGGCCTGCCCTGGGACCCGACCGATACCCATGACCTGCCGCGGTTGGTCGAGATCTTGACCTTGCACCAGGCCGCCGGTGGCCGAAGTTACACCGGTCTTTTCCAGCGTTACCGTCCGGAGCTCGACTTGTCCCGCCTCCTGGCACTCCAGCGGATCATTATCCTAGCGCGGCTCGACCGCTCATTGCTCGAGTGGTCCGTCGCTCGCGGCGGGGTACCGTTCCCATCGGCGGACGAGCAGCGGGCTACCTATCTCCGCCTGGTACTACCGGTCCTCGATCCCCTTTAACGAGTGAAAGCTGTGATCAAAACCGTAGGCCTGACCAAGAAGTATGATGAGATGTATGCGATTCGAGATATCAATCTCGATCTTGGACCGGGCGACTTGTTTGGCTTCATCGGCCCCAACGGTGCCGGTAAAACGACGACCATGCGGATCATCGCGACGTTGCTCGACCCGACCGCTGGTGAAGCCTATGTCTGCGGTCAATCGGTGCTGACGCATCCCAAGGAAATCCGACGCATGGTCGGTTACATGCCGGACTTCTTCGGCGTCTATGAAGACATGACCGTCATCGAGTACCTCGAGTTCTTCGCTGCTGCCTATCGGATCCACGGTCCGGCTCGTCGTCGTCGATGCCAAGAGATGCTGGAGGTGGTCGATTTGACTTTCAAGCGGGAAGCTTTCGCCAATACCCTGTCGCGTGGCCAAACCCAGCGACTAGGTTTGGCCCGCGTGCTGCTGCATGACCCGCAGGTACTCCTGTTGGATGAACCTTTGAGCGGGCTGGATCCTCGAGCCCGCATCGAGATGCGCGCGTTGATGCGTCGGCTGGGTGCGATGGGCAAGACCATCATCGTCTCTTCGCACATCCTGCCCGAACTGGCCGATGTCTGCAACAAGGTAGGGATCATCGATGCCGGTGAGATGAAGGAGAACTGCGAT
>JBILTQ010000652.1:0-3697 GCA_044371435.1 Pirellulaceae bacterium
GCCGGGCTGCACACCGCTCAACCTCTTCGGACAGGTCACCGGCGCGATGGCCGATTACATCCGCTACAACGGCCACGACGAGCAGGAAGCCACGCAGTTCGACCTGGCGCTGAACGCCTCGCGCGACCTGTTCGAACTGCCGGCGGGCACCGTCGGCTTCGCGACCGGCTACGAATACCGCAAAGAGAAGGCCGTCGACACGCCCGATGCGTTCGCGGCGACGCTCTCGGCCGTCCTGCCGACCGTCGCCGGCGCGCGGCAGGCGCCGACCAGCGCACAGTCGCGCGACCCCACGAGCGGCTCCTACGATCTGCACGAGGTCTATGCCGAGGTGAGCGCGCCCTTGCTCGCTGACAGGCCGCTCGTGCACAGCCTCGATGTCGACGCCGCCCTGCGCTACTCGCAGTACTCCACCGTCGGCGGAGAGACGACCGCCAAGTTCGGCGTCGCCTACCGCCCGATCGCCTCCGCGCTCGTGCGCGGCACCTATTCGCAAGGCTTCCGCGCACCGTCCATCCTCGAACTGTACCAAGGCACGCGCAACACCAATTTCCAGGCGGTCGACCCCTGCAACGGCGGCGGCGCCGGCAAGCCCGGTAGCGCGGGCGTGCCCTCCACCTACAACCAGAACCAGTTCGGCGGCGGCACCATCAACGGCGTCGTCTCCGGCAACGCCAACCTCGCACCCGAGACCGCGGACACCTTGTCGCTCGGCCTCGCGCTGACGCCGGACTTCCTGCCGGGCGCGTCCTGGACCGTCGATTGGTTCAAGATCGAGGTCGACGATGCGATCGCCTCGCAGACGGCGACGCAGTTGCTGCAGGCCTGCGCGATCCGCCAGACCTATTGCGACCTCGTCAACCGCGCACCGACCGGTGAAGTGACGCTGCTGCGCCAAGCGGTGGTCAACCTCTCGAGCATCGAGGTCAGCGGCATCGATACCACCTTGCGCTACGCCTTCGATACCGGGATCGGCCGCTTCACGACCGTGCTCGATGTGAGCTACCTCGACCGCTTCCGCACCACCATCGCGCAGCCCGACGGCTCGGTGACGGTCGATGACCGCGCGGGCAAGTCCGACCAGCCGCGCTCGACCTTCCCCCGGGTCAAGGGCCAGGCCTCGCTGCGCTACGCGCGCGGCGGCCTCGACGCGGGTTACAAGGCGCGCTACATCGGCTCGAGCCGCGACGTGCCGGGCAACGCCGTCAACGGCGGGACGCTCCGTTCGATCACTTACCACGACCTGCAGCTCGGCTATTCCTTCGGGGATTCCCGCTATCGGGTGGCGGTGGGCGCCGACAACGTCACCGACGAGCAGCCGCCCGCGTCCGCAGCGAACAACCCCATCAACTTCGACATCTACACCTACGACATCCGCGGCCGCTACTTCTACGCCACCTTCGGCGTGAACTTCTGACGGACCGGCGGACAGCATGTCGGGGTTGAGACCCGGATCCGGCGGCCGACGCCATCGCGCCCTCGACGCGATAGAGCGCCTCGGCAACGCGCTGCCGGATCCGGCGCTCCTCTTCGTCTGGCTGTCGCTCGCCTTGGTCGCAGCCTCCGTGCTCGCCGCGGCGGCGGGGGTGTCGGCGCTGCATCCGCTCGACGGCGCGCGGATCGAGGCGCAGAGCCTGCTGTCGAAGGAGAACCTGCGGAGACTGCTCGTCGAGATGCCGCAGACGTTCACCGCGTTCCCGCCGCTCGGCCTGGTGATCGTGGTGATGCTGGGCGCAGCGGTGGCGGAACGCTCGGGCCTGTTCGCCGCCGCGATCGGCCGCAGCGTCCGCCACTTGCCCGACCGGTTGTTGACGCCCGCGACGTTCCTCATCGCCTTGTTGTCGCACCATGCCTCGGATGCCGCATACGTGGTGCTGATCCCGCTCGCCGCGATGGTCTTCCACCGGGCCGGACGGCACCCGCTGCACGGCATCGCCGTGGCCTATGCAGGCATCTCGGGTGCCTTCGCCGCCAACCTCCTGCCCGGACAGTTCGACGTGCTGATCTTGGGGATCACGCACAGCGCCGCGAAGCTCGTCGATCTAGACCACGTGCTCAACCCGCTCGGCAACTGGTGGTTCACCGCCACCCTCGCCGTCGTGCTCTTCGTCGTCGCCTGGTGGGTCGCCGAGCGGCTCGTCGCGCCGCGTCTCGCGTCGATGTCCTATTCGGAACCCGCGGCGGCGACGAGCGCCGACGAGCCCGCCCAAGCCGGGGCAGGCCCGGATACGGCAGGGAGCCGCACAAGCACGCACGGCCTTCGGCACGCTGCCGTCGCGGCCGCGGTGGTCGTAGCCGCCTACGCCGCGCTGCTGCTGTGGCCGGGCGGCGGACCTTTGGAAGACCCGTCCGCGACCGGTAGCGCGCGGCACGCCCCGTTCTACCGCTCCTTGGTCGCGGGGTTCATGCTGCTGTTCCTGGCCTGCGGTTGGGCCTATGGCCGCGCTGTCGGCAGCATCCGCAGCCACCGCGACGTTGTACGGATGATGGCCGATGGCCTGCGTGAGCTCACGCCGTACTTCGTGCTGGCGTTCTTCGCCGCGCATTTCATCGCGATGTTCTCTTGGTCGAACCTCGGCCCGATCCTCGCCATCCACGGCGCCGGATGGCTGCGCAGCCTCGAACTCGGTCCGGTCGCGGTGCTGGTGCCGCTGGTGGCGGTCAGCCTCCTGTTCGACCTGCTGATCGGCTCCGCTTCGGCGAAATGGAGCGCGATGGCACCGGTCGTCGTGCCGATGCTGCTGCTGGCGGGCATCTCGCCCGAGATGAGCACGGCCGCCTTCCGGGTGGGAGACTCCATCGTCAACATCATCACGCCGGTAGCGGCCAACTTCGTGCTTGTGCTCGTGATGTGCCAACGTTGGTCGGCAGGCTTCGGCATCGGCTCGCTGATCTCGATGATGCTGCCCTTCAGCATCGCTTTCGGCATCGCCGGTCTCGCGTTGGTGTGCGTTTGGGCGGGGTTCGACCTGCCGCTCGGGCCCGGAGCTCCGGCGAGCCTGCCCTTGCCTCCCGGACGCTGAACCATGAGCGACGAACGCCACGCCGAGGACTCCACCGGACTGATCGAGATGCGAGACGGGGTGCGCCTTGCCACCGATGTCTACCTGCCGCACGGCGAAGGCCCTTGGACAGTGCTCCTCGAGCGTACGCCTTACGACAAGCGCGGCACCAACCACGCCGACCGCACGCTCTCCGACCCGCTGCCGAAGCCCAAGCCCGCGATCGCGCGCTGGTTCGCCGATCGTGGATTCGCATACGTCCTGCAGGATTGCCGCGGCCGCTTCGGGTCCGAGGGCAGCTTCGAGAAGTATCTGAGCGAACAGGCTGACGGTGTCGACACCTTGGCGTGGATCCGCGGCCAACCGTGGTGCGATGGCCGCATCTGCACGCTCGGTTTCTCTTACGGCGCGCATGCGCAGACAGCGCTCGCCGCCGCCACGCCAGCGGGCCTCGCCGGGATGTTCATCGACTCGGGTGGCTTCTCTAGCGCCTATGACAGCGGCATCCGGCAGGGCGGCGCCTACGAGCTGAAGCAGCTCACATGGGCGCTGAAGCACGCGCGCATGGCGCCCGAGACGCAGGGCGACCCCGAACGCAGGCGCGCGCTGGAGGCGATCGACATCCGCGATTGGATCGGGAAGGTCTGGACGCGCGGCCATTCGGCGGTCAGCGCCGCGCCGGAGTACGAGTCCTA
>JBILTQ010000142.1:0-12336 GCA_044371435.1 Pirellulaceae bacterium
TCGCGATCCCGAACAACCCCTCGCTGCCGCAAAACAGGCCGACATAATCGGGCCCTTCGCTTTCGAGACTGTCGCTCCCCAAGGTCACCACCGCACCATCCGCCAAGACGACTGTCGCCGCCAAGACATGGTTCGTCGTCATCCCATACTTGAGGCAATGAGCTCCCCCTGAATTGAAGGCGACGTTCCCTCCAATGGTGCAGACTTGCTGGCTGCTGGGATCGGGGGCGTAATAAAGACCGTGTGCTTCCGCCGCTTTGCTCACCTCGAGATTGATCACCCCCGGTTGCACGACGGCTATCCGCGCAGCAGGATCCAGCCGCAGGATGCGGTTCATTCGATTCAACGCGATGACGATCCCCTCGCCATGCGGCAAGGAGCCTCCCGACAAGCTGGTGCCGCTACCGCGGGCCACAAAGGGGACGTTGTGGTCATGACACAGCTTCAGCAGAGCCGCGACCTCCGCTTGGCTTTCCGGAAAGACAACCGCTTGCGGCCGTACGGCGAAGGCGGTCAGTCCATCCGACTGGAACGACGACATGGCGGCGTTGCTGGTCAGCAACCGCGACGCGGGGAAAAGGCCCGCCAAGCCTCGATGGAATTCCACATTTCCAAGTCGCATCGCCAGCCAACGCCCCCTTACGAACCACCGCGGAAGCCGTAAGCAGCCGCCAGGCCAAGCAGGCCGGCCCCTCCCGCATAGTACAGGAAGGGGAGCCAGGTCCGTTGCAAGACCCACCCCTCGCGTCCATGCAAACCGATCACGGCGCAGGCCGCGACGACGTTGTGGACACAGATCATGTTGCCCGCCGCCCCGCCAACCGCCTGCAAGGCAACGCCCCAGGTCGGATCGATGCCGATACGCTGCGCGACGTTGAATTGGAACAGGCTGAACATCATGTTGCTGACGGTGTTGCTCCCGGCGACAAAAGCCCCGAGCCCGCCGATGGCCGGCGCCAGCAACGGCCAACCGCGACCGATCGCTTGAGCAACCCCCTCGGCCAAAGCGACCGGCATCTTGGGATACCCCACCCAACCGCTATCGGAATGGATGATCACCTGAACCATCGGCACGGCACACACCAAGGCCAAGGAAGCCGACAACACTATCCGGCCGCTCTTGCGCCAAGCCGCTCCATAACGTGGGAGCGGGATGCGATAGAGGAAAGCCGAGACCAGCGAGACGACAACGAAAATGGTCCCTGGAAGGTAGAGCGGTTCGATCCTTCCCAGATCGACGTTGCTCCCCAACATCCCCGGCCAGGCGATCACCCAAGACTTGAGGGCCGCCTGCAAGCCGGGGACGAGGCGCGACAGCAGCAGGCAACCGGCGACCAGCGCGTAGGGCAACCACGCCCGAAACATCGACATCGGACGATCGGGCAAAGCTCCACCCACGGCAACCATCCCGACCGACAACCGACCGCTCCACTCCCCCGGCCACTGGTCGGCCGGCCCGAAATCCCAGGGGCTGGCCGCATGGGAACCCACCAGGAACCACCCGTGTCGCGCTGCCGTACTGACCGTAATCAGCCCGACCAGCGAGCCGATCAAGGCAGGGAACTCCGGCCCCAAAAACCAGGCGGTCAGCAAGTAGGGAATGGTCATCGCGCAAGCGGCGAAAAGGGCGAAAGGCCACACCGCCAATCCATCCCGCCAAGAACGGTGTGGTCCGAAATAACGGGTCATGGTGCAGACCACCATCAGCGGGATCAGCGTCCCAAGGGTTGCGTGCAGGCATGCAACCTTGACCGCGATCGACCACAGGAGGTCCGACATCTGCCCAAACCCTTCCGCCTGCATCCAGGCCGCGACTCCGGCATCGTCCCCCAACCCGGTTCGTACTCCCAGCAGGATCGGCGTCCCGGCGGCACCAAAGGACACGGGGGTGCTTTGGATCAACATCCCCGCCGTAGCGGCCGCCATCCCCGGAAACCCCAAACCGACGAGCAAGGGGACACATACCGCCGCCGGCGTACCGAACCCGGACGCCCCTTCGATGAAGGAACCGAACAACCAAGCCACCAGGATCACTTGCAAACGTCGATCGGGAGTAATCGAGGTCAACGAGCGGCGAATGGTCGGCAGGGCCCCCCCTAGCTCCAACGTCTCCAGCAGCAGCATCGCCCCGAAGATGATGTACATCAAGGTCGCCGCCACCAACCAGCCTTTGAGCGATGCCGCCACCACCTGCTGCAACGGTACCTGCCAAACCAGCAACGCCAAACCGAGCGTCAAGGCAAAAGCCAAGGGCATGGCCGCCGCCGCCGACCAACGCAAGCCGATCAATAGCACCCCGACCAAGAGGATCGGGGCCAAGGCCAACAGCGAAAGGATCGGCAAAGAGAGTTCGTGCATGGATCGCCATTCTATGCATTCATCCACCGGTGTCACCCAGGCGCTGACGGTATTCCTACCTATCCAGCGGCCGAGCGTTCTCGGTTGGAAAATCGGGCAAGCCTCGGTTCCCCACCAGGCTCGTAGCCAAAGGGGGCGCCGGGGGTTAGCCGACCGCCCCGTACTCGAACATATTCCCATGCTTGCTCAGTACCTGCTGACGCAATCGCGCCCAGACGCTCGCCGAAAGTTCAGGGTCGCTTTCGATCAACTGGCGCGCGATGACGTGTGTCCGTTCGGCTAAATCGGCATCGCGAACCAAGTCGGCAATCCTGAAGGGAGGGAGCCCGCTCTGCCGAGTCCCCAGGAGGTTGCCTGGCCCGCGAAGCGTCCAATCCATCTCCGCCAGCCGGAAACCATCCTCGGTTTCCACCAACGCCGACAACCGTAAATTTTCCTCGGAACTGACGCCGGCCCGGGCAAACAAACAGACGTAACCTGGCAGCGAGCCGCGGGCCACGCGACCGCGGAGCTGGTGAAGCTGGGCCAAGCCCAAGCGGTCGGCGTCGAGGATCGTCATGATCGTCGCATTAGCGACATCGATCCCGACCTCGACCACCGTGGTCGCCACCAGCACCTGGGACTGCCCCTGCTCGAAGGCACGCAGCGCCCCGCTCTTCTCCTCACTCTCCATCCGCCCATGCAACATCCCTAACCGCAAACCGCTCAGCGGGCCCTGCTGTAACTCGCGAAAGACCTGCTCGACCCCTCGCGATTCCTCCTCGGCATCGGCGGCCACCCGCGGCACAATCACATAGGCCTGCCGCCCCGCCGAGACTTGCTTGGCCACGAAACTCCACCAACTGGCCATCTGCTCCGGTTTACCCAGGTACGTGTGGACCGGCGCTCTCCCCGGCGGTTTCTCGCGGAGACGCGATACATCCATTTCCCCCATCGCCGTCATGGTCATGGTGCGCGGGATAGGGGTCGCCGACAGCAGCAGATAATGCGGCTGCTGCTGATCGTCGCGCAGGGCAGCTCGCTGTGCCACTCCGAATTTATGCTGTTCATCGATGACGACCAGGCCGAGACGCGCAAAGGTAACTTTATCGTTCAGCAAAGCATGCGTACCCACGACCAGGTCGACTGTCCCCAAGGCGATTCGATCGAGCAATTCCCGACGCTCGCGTCCCTGGACAGCGCCGGTCAGCAATTCGACGTGGCACTGGCTGTTGGCCAGACTCCGCGACAGGCGTTCGGCGTGTTGTCTCGCTAAAATCTCCGTAGGCACCATCAAGGCGGACTGGCAACGATGAGCGGCTGCCAACAACATGGCGTATTGCGCCACCAGGGTCTTGCCGCTCCCCACGTCCCCCTGCAACAAACGATTCATCGGCACGGTCGAAGCCATGTCCTCCGCGACCTCGCCGATCGCCTGCTCTTGGTCCGCGGTCAATTGCAGCTTCAGCCGCTGAAGGATCCGGGCATGAATCGCGCCGCTGGCCGGCATAGCTATCGCCGCGGCCCCGTGCTTCCATTGATGACGCCGCCAAGCGATGGCCAGCTGGTACGTCAACAGCTCCTGGAAGATAAAGCGATGTCGAGCCCGCTCGGCCTCCTCGATCGTCTCTGGCTGATGGATCGCCCGCAGGGCTTCGCCGATCGATGGCAAGGTGTGCTGCTGACGAAAAGCCTCCGGCAAGGACTCCGGGACCATCGCCGCCGAATGCTCCAGGACCATCGCGACCAGGTCCCGCAATTGCCGCTGCTGTAAACCCTCGGTCAGCGGATAAATCGCCTGCGGTTTGGCTGCTGGTGCTTCCTCGTCAGGTGCCAGCAGCCGCACTTCCGGATGCCGCATCTCCCAGGAGATACCTGTCGATTTCAACGTGCCGGTCGCGACCCATCGTTGGCCGCGGGCCATCGTTTGCCGCCGATAAGGCTGGTTGAACCAGGTCAAACGGAGGTACCCGCCACCATCCACCTGCAACAGGACACCGAAGACGCAGCCACCGTCCTGCGACCCTCGCAACTCGACCGATTCAATGGTCCCGACCACACTGGATGGCAAATTCGCCTCGAATTCCACCACCTTCCTGACCGGAGCCAACTGCTGGTAAGACCGCGGGAAATAGAACAGGACATCGACGACCCTTTCCAACCCCAGCTTGGAATAGAGCTCGACCCGGCGCGATCCCAGCTTTCCGATCAGCTTCAACCGACGCCCCAACGACCACTCGGACTCGCCCCCCTGTTCAGCGAGGAAGCTCGCCCCGTCGCGATCATTCGCTGAATCCATCGTCCCGCCAACTCCTGCGTTCGCGAAAACCTGTCGTCATCACCTCAGTCCTCTGCAATCGGTACGGCCAAGCCCGCGCCGGTGAAAATTGTAGGAGCACACCGCCCCGTTGAACATCCGTCCACCCGCCCCACCTTCGCTCCGCGTCCCCTTCCCAGGGAAAACAGCCCTTCCCCTCCGGGCTGACCACGAAGGCTACCTGTCGTACGGATCCCCCATCCGCGCCGTCCCCTCCCGTAGCGGCACCGCCCCCACGCCCCATCGCCCCCTGGCACTTGACGCCAGGCTACGCTGGGTTGCCGACACCGGCTCGATGGCTTGTCCTGCCCGACAGGATTGCCTGCTTCGATGAAGGGGTGCATGGGTAGAGCAGGCCTTGCGGCCCTCGGTGGACGCGAAACGGCGGCGAGGTTCGGCTGAAAAGGTAGCGTCGTTGTCGGTCGGTGAGCGGTATTCGCCGCATCCGCAGGATTGGATTGTATCGAAGAGGCGAAGGACCCCAGCTTCCTTGGCTTCGTTTCCTTTTTTCAAGTGAGTGACGCGGTTCGATGGAACATGGAAAGATTTCAGCGGTGATCGTCGGTGCGGCGGGGGGAATCGGCCAGGAACTCTGCGCCCTTATCGCCCAAGCGGGGGGCGAAGCTTATTTGGTGGGCCCCACCTGGCTCCACTGGCTGAGCGTTACGGCTGGGGATACAGCGGTGCGGATGCTTCCGACTGGGAGCAACTGGACGCCGCCGTCGCCGCGGCCCAAGGGGCGCTGGGCGGGATCCAGTCCGCCGTCTGCCTGGCCGGTTCACTGCTGTTAAAACCGGCCCACCTGACTTCGCGCAGCGACTTGGAGCAAACCATCCAGGCGAACCTGGTTACCGCTTTCGGTTTAGTGCGGGCCTGCGCTCCCCGGATGGTGGCTGGCGGCGGCTCGATCGTGTTGATGAGTTCCTCGGCCGGTGGGATCGGGTTAAGCAACCATGAGGCGATCGCGATGTGCAAGGCCGGCGTCGAAGGTTTGGTGCGATCGGCTGCCGCCACTTACGCTGGCCGCGGCGTGCGGGTGAACGCGATCGCCCCCGGTTTGGTCCAAACGCCGTTGACCGAGAAGATCTGGTCCAACCCCCGCAGCGCTGAGGCCTCGCGATCGATGCACGCCTTGGGCCGTCTGGGGGAACCTGGTGATATCGCCAGGGCGATCTTCTGGCTGATGTCACCCGAGCAGAGTTGGGTCACGGGTCAGACCCTGGCGGTTGATGGCGGGCTGGGTTCGATCAAACTGCTGGCGGGGCCCGCGAAAGCCTAGCCATGCCTCCGATCCACGGCGTCGGGAAGGGATGCAAGTTCGAACAGCCGCGGAGCCATGAAGAGGCGCGGAGGCGATCGGTCAGCGTTCGTCCCTAGGAAAACCGGCCCTCGACAGGCCTGGGCGGATGTTCCTCGACAGTGACTTCGGGTATCATTCGACGTCTTATGGAACTTGCTTGGGTTGATCCCGTAACGAAGGCGATCGGGGATGTTGTCGATCGCTTGACCATCTGTTCCGCGGAAGGCCTTTCCGCGCGTGAGGCTAGCGGCCGAGTCCTGGCGGAAGCTTTGCGCGCCGATCGCGACAGTCCGGCGATGGATGTTTCGGCCATGGATGGCTATGCCCTCCGCCTGGCCGATGTGCAAGACAGGCTCATCCCCGTTTCGAGTTCCATCGCTGCCGGCGACCCGCCGCGATCCTTACCGCCGGGAACGGCCGCCCGAATCTTCACCGGCGGGGTAGTGCCGGGCGAGGCGGAGGTAGTCATCCCACGCGAAGACACCCTCGAAATCGACGGGGCGGTAAGTTTCCGCGTGGCGGCTGACCGCGTGCGTCGGGGGCAACATATCCGCCGCCAAGGCGAGAATGGGCAGGCCGGAGATACCCTCTTTCCCCAAGGAACCCTCCTCACTCCAGCCCGCATGGCCGCGGTGGCCACCTTTGCCCCGGCGCGGCTCCAGGTATACCGCCCCGTTCGGGTCGTGGTCCTCAATACGGGCAGTGAATTGATCGCTGCCGGCGAACCAGCCCAGGCTTGGCAAATCCGCGATTCGAATGGGCCACTGCTGGAGGCTTGGCTGCAATCCCACCGCTGGATCGAGTTGCTCCATCGCCAAGCCCTGGCCGACGACCCGGACGCTCTTCTCTCGGCCTTGAGCTACTGGTTACCACAAACGGATGCGGTATTGTTGACAGGTGGCGTTTCGATGGGGGATCACGATTATGTCCCCGAAGCCATCGTCGCCGCCGGCGGGGGGATCGTCTTCCATCGTCTCCCGATCCGCCCAGGAAAACCTTTGCTGGCGGCCATCGGCCCGGCGGGGCAGCTGATCTGCGGTTTGCCGGGGAACCCGGTCAGCGTCGCCATCACGGCACGCCGTTTCGCCGCCGCCTGGCTTCGTCGCCTGGCTGGAATGTCACCCCAACTCGAGTCGACTCCCCTCTGCCTCGCCTCACCGGATGACAAACGCTTGGAGCTGACTTGGTTCCGCCTGGTACGTCAACTCCCCGACGGCAAGTTGGCCTTGGTCGACTCACGCGGGTCCGGCGATCTGGTATCGTTAGCCCGTAGCACCGGTTTTATCGAGGTCCCGGTCGGGCAAGCAGGCCCCGGGCCTTGGTCCTATTACCCATGGTTGGACTGAATGGTCGTTACCTACCTGTTGCTGGCATGCCTGCTGGTGATGCTCAATGGTTTTTTCGTCCTGGCTGAATTTGCGGCGGTCAAGATGCGTCCGTCGCGGATCAAGGAGTGGCTGGATGCCAAGCGACCGGGAGCAGCTTCTGTCCAGCATGTCCATGACCATCTCGATGAGTTCCTGTCGGTCTGTCAGGTAGGAATCACTTTTGCCTCGATCGGTTTGGGGTTTGTCGGTGAGCCCGCCATCGTCCATCTGGTCGAACCTTGGTTACACCGTTCGGGACTCTTCCCGGAAGATAGCCGGTTGAGCTGGATCAGCACCCACAGCTTGGCCTTTACGATCAGCTACCTGCTGGTGAGCTTCTTGCATATCCTGATCGGAGAGTTGGTGCCGAAATCGATCGCCATCCGGCTGACCGAACAGGCATCGCTGTGGACGGCGAAACCCCTCCAGTTTTTCCGGATCCTGTTCTACCTCCCGTTGCGGATCTTGAACGGATCGGCCAATTTCATCCTTCGCAGGCTGGGGCTGCAAGGCATCTCGCACCGCGATACCCACAGCGAGGACGAAATCCGTATCCTGCTCAACCAATCCCAGTCGGATGGGATGATGACCTTCCGGCGTTTACTCTTCCTGGAAAATGTCTTCGATCTCGGTGAATTGAGGGTTCGTGACGCCATGCGTCCTCGTTCGCAGGTCCAATGCATGACGAGTTCCAAGAGCTGGGAAGAGAACCTTGAGTTGGCCAAGCGGTATCGCTTCAGTCGCTATCCCCTGCTCGAAGACCCCGCCGCGGACCCGAGATCCTTGATCCACTTGAAGGATATGCTCTTGTCCGATAGCCGTTCGCATCAACTCCGCGATCTGGCTCGTCCCATCATCCGTATCGACGAGAATGCTCTGCTGGAATCGTTGCTGGCCGAGATGCAGCGGAAACGGATCCACGCTGCCCTGGTCCATGACCAGCATGGCCATTGGACTGGCTTCCTGACACTGGAAGACGCGATCGAGGAAATCATCGGTACGATCCGCGATGAATTCGAGGAAGAGGAAGCGATCAGCCTATCGGAGACGTTGATCGAGGATCGGGTCAAGCTGGGGATCGAAGCCGACAGCACCAGTGAGGCGGTCTCCCAAGCGATGCAGTTGATGAAAGCCGAGTCGTTGCCAGTTCCGGCAGAACGCATCCTGCAGGCCATCAGTGAACGCGAGCGGATGGTCGAGTCTTACCTTGGCCGCCATTTGGGGATGCCTCATGCACGCTTGAGCGGCCTCAGCAAACCCATCGTCATGGTGCTCCGCTCGGAGAAAGGTATCCCCTACCGGGCCACCACCGAGCGTGCCCACCTGCTCTTCGTCCTGTTGAGTCCGGCCGGTCAGCCGCGTATCCACCAACGCCTGCAAGCGATCATCGCCACCTTGCTCGACGAGAGCGACTATATCCCGGAAAGGTTGAGGACCGCCAGTTCCCCAAGCGAAATCGTCGATATCCTCCGCACCGGCGAGCAGGCCACGCTCGATTAGGGCCAGCTCGAGGTGGAGCCGCTTGCCGCTGGAGACGAAACTCGCGGCCAGCCGGGGAATGGAGTCCGATGATCGGCGAGGATCAAGCACCGAGCCAAGCCACAGGCGAACGCGGACGGCTTGTAGCCTGCCGAATGGCGAGATACATCCCGTCCCACAGCCCCAGCCGCGACTCCAACGCCCGCACCGCCGCCAACGCCGCTCGTTCCCAGCGGTCAGGTTCATCACCGCATAGGCTGACGACCATCCTCTCAGCCATCGGGCCGTGCTGATCGCCATCCAATTCGATATGCCGGCCGAGGTAATACCGGAAAGCCTCCAGGCTTCCCGCCACTTCCAGGTTGAGTTGGTCGACGAGCCGCTGGAAAACCGAGGGGAGCAGGTCTTCGCGTCCGAAGGTAAAAACCGCAGCCAGTTCGCAGAGATCCTCCCCGTGGATAACGGCCATCGTCTCGAGTACAAACCGGGTTACCGCGTCGGGGACCTTTGCCTGCCGCAAGGCCACCTCAACCTGGCCCTCAACCCTCAAGCTCTCCAGGAAACGGTCGATCAGCTCGGTCTCCGCCGAGGCCTGCTGCATGGCTCGATAGTAGAGCTCGAAATGGCTGGCGAATCCCCCCAGGCCATCCTCGTCGCTCTCCTCCGCCAGCACGATCTCATTCACCAACCGGGCGCAGGCCGCATCGGCTGGCGGAACCCAGGGAACTGTCACCGTCGTCAGCCGCCGCTGAAGCGACTTGAGCAACGACATGAAGTCCCAGACCGCGAAGGCATGGTATTGCATGAAGAGTTGCAACCCGTCCAGGTCATCGATAGCGGTGTAGAGCGGATGTTCAAGCAACCGCCGACGATGGGGCTCAAGGCGGTCGCGCACGGCGAGGATCCGAGGGTGGCTCATCAAAACAATCTTCTGGACTGGGGGCGACGCAGTGGGCTAGAAAAAGACGGAAAATGCTGAGGAACTGTAGCCAACCTCCTGATCCTGGCTAGTCCGGCAGAGCCGAAATCGCTCCTCGACGCCTGTTATCCTCAGGCTTGAATCGTCTCGCCTCACCGTCATCCTCCATGCCCGTCCAGGGTGGATCGAAGGGGGAGAGTGGAGGAGCGACATAGCCCGACGACTTTCGCGCGTTCTGCCTGCCGCTTCCAAAGCCACCCTTGCCGAAGTCATTCTCAGGTTTGGCTGCGGACCATGGCAGGGAACATCGGATCTTCATCATGGATTCACTATTTCTTCACGATCCCGCCGGGGGAGCTCGTTAAACTCTGCGTTCCTTCGACAGCATCGTTCCAGACATCCCATGACCCCCAATTTGACGGAGAGACTTCATCGTGCGTTTACCTTTATTTGCCCTAAGTTTGCTGACCTTGATCACCCATTCCAGCCTTGGTGCGATCATCATCACCGAGGTGCATTCGATGGGTAGCCAAGGGCTGTTCGGGCGCGATTGGTTCGAAATCAGCAACACGGGGGCCGCCGCCGTCAACTTGACTGGCTGGAAGATCGACGATTCCTCCGGTTCGGGTGGCACAGCTCTGGCTGCCGCCCTGCAAGGGGTCCCATCGATCCAACCCGGTCAGTCGGTGGTCTTCGTCGAAACGGCCAATGTGCCGGCGGATCTGGATGCCTTCAAAACATTCTGGTTCGGAGCAAGCGTGCCGGCCGGATTCACCATCGGCTCCTACACCGGTTCGGGCCTCGGCTTCAGCTCGACCGGCGATGCTGTCTACGTTTTCGATGCTACCGACACCAACGTGGCCAACGTCAGTTTCGGCTTGGGGTCGAACGGCTTCACTTTCGAAAATTCGGATGGACTGAACGGGATCAGCTTGACGACGCTTAGCCAAGTCGGGGTCAACGGCGCCTTCCTGTCGGCGACTGGTAACGAAGTTGGCTCGCCCGGCATCACCGCCGTCCCCGAACCTTCTGGCTTCGCTTTGCTCGGACTGAGCGGTTTACTCGGCTCGTCGCTTCGACGCCGACGTCGCTAAGTCGGCCCCTTTCGCTTCCAGCATTTCGCCTACGAGCCCGTCGACCCATAAGGGTGGACGGGCCTTGCTTTCCTATCAGCGATCTCGACGAGATCTGGCGCGAAGCGGGACCGCACGGGGGATGGCAGCCGTGCCCGACGCTGGAGTGGAAGGTTGGCCCGCTCCCGGGAATTTCTTCATTCAGCCCCGGGAAGCTGCCCGCCTCTCCGAAGCTCATCCTTCCCCGCCAACTACTTTTGGCACTGCGATGGTGGATAGGTCATGTAGGCTGGTGGGATCCGGTTCGACGGTGGGCAACTGTTGCTAGGCGGGGCGTAATAGTAAGGCGCTTGAGGATAGGATGGCCGCGGTTGGGCTGCTGCAGGGGCTTGCGTTGGGTAAGGAGCCTGGGCGGGATAGCTAGCAGGCGGAGGGGCCGTAGCGTACGTCGGTGCGGGCGCAGCTGCCGGTGGGGTGTAGGCAGGAGCAGCCGTCGGGGCCGGCGCGGGAGGCGCATAGGTCGGTACCGGAACCGGTGCTGGGACAGGGGCCGCATAGGTCGGGGCGGCTACCGCGGCAGACGCCGCCGGGGCTGCGACCGGCACTGGATAAACTCCGCCCATCGTCGACGGATAAACCCCGCCCATCGTCGACGGATAAACCCCGCCCATGGTCGACGGATAAACCCCACCCATGGTCGACGGGTAAACCCCGCCCTGGGTGGTCGGATAGCCCCCCGGGTAGACCGGGCCAGGAGCATAGGGATAGGCTGGGTTGGTGGCTGAAATCGGCATCGGGGTCATCGCCCCGGAGACTGGATAGGGATAGCCGTAGGGAAGTGGAGCCCCGTAAGCGTAGGATGGCCGAGTACCGAAATGGCACATCCCCAGTTGGTCGCACTTCCACTGCTCGCACTGCTGGCAGAGATGACAACCAGAGCAGGAAGCGATCAGCGAAAGTAACAGGAGGGCTTTTGAAAATCGCATGATCTTCCCACGCTTCAAATTACCGTACCGATAAACTTAGGAACATCGAAATATGGGATGGTCTTGAATCCAAGGAGAAAAAAACCGAAGCGATGTTCGGCGAATCGCCAGGCTACCCCAGTGCAGCCCGTACAATCGTTGCCTTCGGATCGGCCAGCCAACAGGAAAACAACGCATTCCCCGCGATTGGGTGCTGCCAACATCCCGAGTCCGAGCACCGGCAGCCGTCCTTCCTCACATCCCTTGGGGACTCCCCTCCCCGCGAATCTCCGGGCAGCCGCCCCTCCCCGCCACCCCGCGGATGGGTGAAGGGAGAGTCGGCTCTCGGTACCCGGACGATTCCTTAGCGGTTACCATAGAGGGAGAATTCGAATTGAATTCAGGGTTCCCGAATCTCCCTCCAGGCGAATGCCAACGTGAAAACCACCCTCATCCTCTGGCGAAAGACATTCCTTCCGATCCTTATCGTCGCCTGGCTCGGGAATGGGAAGTCTCCGAACCTGCTAGCGATGGAAGCTGGCTTTGCCGAACGCGATATCACTCCGGCGGTTGGCGCCG
>JBILTQ010000143.1:0-12316 GCA_044371435.1 Pirellulaceae bacterium
AGCTCGTCCAACCGCACAATCGCTACCAGTCGCGTCTTGGAAATCAAATCCGTTACCGTCGTGTTCATAGGGACGGATTCTACACCAAAAACTTCCATCGATCAGCGTGGTTCCCTGCTGCCAAGCCAGCTTCTCCGGGGATCTCCCTTGAGCCGTGATGACCTCGCTTCCCTGACGCGCACTACGGAATACTCGTTACTTACCATTTGAACTTTGCAATCACACTCCCTCGGGCTCGAACGAGACGCGTATCCTTTCGCCTTTGAACCGACTATCTTAATGGCTGTTCGGCGGAGTTGGGCGACTTTTTGGCCGCCTCCTTGTCTGACGGTGGCTTGCTGACCGCGAAGGATACATGTCGCGGCGTTCATCGATGACGCCTGCGGCAAGATGGACCGGCCATGGCGATCGAATGAATGCGACGGGCGTGAACGGTTGCCAGCCAGTGCCGCAGGTTTCGCCATCTTCTTCGCTGTCCATTCACTGTTCGACCTCGGGATATCTTCCTGCCATGCTTCATCGCCGCCAGTTTCTTTCGTCGATCGTGGCCACCGCTTCTGGCTATCCCAATTTGAGCCTGCTGGCGGCCCAATCACCGGCTTCGGCCGTCGATGCACTTCCCGTGTCGCCCTGGGACTCCCTGGCCGGCGCCCCAGGCGGCCCGTGGCGAAGACTGTTCCTCGACGGTTCCATCGTCGAACAGCAATCCGGAGTCACCAAGGAATTTCACTCTGCCCAGAAGCACTCGGCCAATCCGATGATCGTGGCCGATCAAATTTGGGAGGGAAAGTCAGCCATCATCGGCCCGTATGTGTATGGAACGATCCTCCGCGAAGGCCAGACGCTTCGGATGTGGTATCAACTGCTGCACGAAGGCAACCATATCGGCTATGCGGAATCGCAGGATGGAATTCGCTGGGTGAAACCGCGGTTGCCCTATGTCAAGTATCGAGGTTCGGTAGAGACCAACCTGGTGGTCTCCGCCTTCAGTCCCCGCAAACCAAGTGATGGCCTGTGCCATAACCCCTCGGTCATTCCCCTTTCGCCGTCTCCTGATCCGATGAGACGCTACGCCTTGTATGGCTTTGATCCCCATGCTGGCGGACCACGCGTGGCCTATTCACCAAACGGGCTTGCATGGCATTATCCAGCATTGGCCGAAATCCCGCCCCTCTTTCCCTCCTCGGATGTTCTCCATTTTTTTTACGATCCGTACCAAGCCGCCTTCTTCAGTACCTGGAAGACGCGCAATCGCCGAGGCCGGGCGGTTGGCATCGCCAAATCAACGGATGGCGTACACTGGCAAAAAACCCTCGATGGGCCTATCTTTGGCGCTGACGATCAGGATCCCGACGATACGCAAATCTATGGCATGCCCGTATTCGCCTATCAAGGAATGTACCTCGGCCTCCCCTGGATCTACCGCGCCCGCTACTATCGCTATGGTGATTATTCGGTCGACAAAATGCTGGAGGCCCAGCAGGACTCGCCGCGCACCATGGAGCCGCAACTTGCCTGGAGTTGGGATTTGATCCAATGGACGCGTCCGCCTCACCGGTCGGCCTTGATTCCGCGGGGGGATACCGGCCAATGGGATGCGGGAATGACCGTGACTGCGCGAGCTCCGGTGGAAATGGATGATCAGCTCTATTTTTATTATGGCGGGACCGATCGGCCCCACGATGAGAAACAACTGCGGTCAGGCATCGGACTGGCAACTCTCCGGCTGGATGGCTTTTGCTCCATGCGCAGCCAGCCTACCGAGGAAGGTTGGTTGATTACCCGTCGCGAACCGATGCTCGAACCATCCGTGACCATCAATGGCCGAACTTTCCGGGGAGGCTCAATCACCGCCGAGATTCTCGATCGCCGCTTTCAAGTTATCCCTGGCTTCTCGCGAACCGAATGCATCCCCTTCCAAGGCGATGCCACCCGTCACCGACTTCAATGGAGGACTTCAACCTTCGGCCAGCATCGCCCCTCGCCCGATGCCCGAATCCGTTTTTGGCTGCAGCATGCCGAACTTTTTTCGTACCTACCAACGGTCCTCGACCCGAAAGAACCCGATCTAGCTCGCATGCAGCCGACCGGGCCTTGAGCCAAGCCGACCTTTGGGGACGAAGTATCCAAAGCGACAGTCGCTCAACCGCCGCGTTGGCGAGTGAAACGGATCGCGCATCCGACCGGCGGTGTCTCGCTGATAGCGACCGGCTTGCCTGCCAACACGGCCTCGACTGCATCCTCGACGTAACGCTGCTTGACCTCGGCTTCCTTGGTATTGTCATCCATCGCGCCCATGTAAACGATCTTGCGTTGCTTATTGAGCACGAAGAATTCCGGCGTTCGCCCCGCCCCATAATCCTTGGCGATTTGCTGTGTTGCATCGTGCAGGTACGGAAAGGAAAATTTTTTCTCCGACGCCCGGCGTTCCATGGCCGGTAACAAGTCCGCCTCGATGTTGTTGACATTGATCGCGACCAGCGCCACCTTCTGAGGAATACTCGCGTACTTGCTGGCTAACTTGCCGAGGCGATCTTCGTAGTCGACGGCATATGGGCAACTATTGCAGGTAAATACAACCACCACGACTTCATGCTCGGCCAGGTCTGCCAACGAGTGTAATTTACCGTCGATCCCTGGAAGTTCCCGCCACGCTCCCCCGGGATCGCCGATATTCCGGTCCGGGTTATACTGCCCGGCCAGGCTCAGTCTCGCCGACGCCAAAAGGAGTAAACTCGTGCAGCCCAGCCACACCACGGCTCGCCAACCGCAACGTCGTCTCTGCCACGTCATCTTTCTCGCTCCTAAAGTTTTGAAAAAGGATAGGCCGAACCACCAACCTTCCTCGGCAAAGCCAGCGATTATGCCATAGGCCATGGTAGCTAGCTATCCGTCGCCGGCCATCGAACCGCGGAATCAGCCCCACCTCCAGTCGGCGTACCGCTGGACGTCCGGACTGTGCGTCGGCCACAGCCGCGACCAATCGATTCGGCAACTTCCCCAAAGCTAGGGTTCACCCAACTCGATAGCCAACGAGTGCTGTTCCCCGTCCAGCTTGAAGAGCGGCTGAGGGATCGGTTGGCCATCGAGTAAGCAGCGCCGACAGTGCGATCCATGCCCGATGATCTTGAGATCAACTTGCGATCCTTGTAAATGCAAGCCACGTAGTTCCAAAAGACCACCAAAAGCTTGCGGTAAGCAGGGCCGGAAGGATAACTGATGCTGGTCATCGACTTCCATGCCAGCCAACAGATGGTAGATGACACCCAAGTATGCGGCCGCCGACCAGATATAACTTCGCGCGTGCTTGGTCGTCCATCCACCGCTTTCATAGTCGAGCATCTCGGAGAAGTTTCCCCACAGCGCATGCCGCGACAGGTTGCCTAAAGCCCGCAGGATCACCGTCTCCCGGGTGGGATCGTGCCGCCAACGCTTTTCCAACGCCCGATAGAAATAGGTGTCGGCAAACGGCCAGAGTGCGTGGTTATGATAGACTTTCGATCGATCATAGAAAGGGGCGAAGATGGGACTACCGAAATCGTTGCTCGGATAGCCATCCACGGCGGCCGGAACCATGGTTGGCGGCAAGACATCCCACAGCACGCAAAAGGCGGTACCCAACTGCTCGCGCCGCGGTTCCAATACACCATCGCGACGTTGAAAATAGGCGAGTGTACCATCCGCTTGGCGGAAGGTTTTGCGAATGCGATCGCGCAGGCGAGTCGCCCGCCGCTCAAAGTCAGCCGCCCGCTCGGTGAACCCCGAGTGCTGGCAAGCCTTTCCCAAGCGTTCGAAGGCTGCCAGGTAGAGGCAGTTGGTCGAAAGGGCTTTGATTTGCAGACAATCCTGCAGTCGATAGTCAGGTGGATATCCCGTGCCGCCGACATCGATGAACGAGGCCTGCCCGAAATACAAGCCATCCGACGGATCATAGAAGTGACGATAGAAGTGTTCATCGAAATGGTCGAATTCCTCGATCAACCACTTCCACTCCGCTTCCTCCGCCTGGCAGCATAAGGCAGAAAAATAACCGATAACCCAGCAGGGATCATCGGTGCGACGCGCGAAGGCATGGGTCCCGTACTTCTCGAAGAAAGCGTTGCCACTCAAGGCTTCCGGGAGGTTTTCGACCCCGGGCAAAGGAATGGTTTCTCCCTCGGGACATCGAAATCCAACCTCGCGCCGCAGGCGACGGTCGCGTTGGAGATGAGCCTTGATGATCTCCGGGAAAATCAAGGCCGCGCCCAGTTCGGCACTGTAAGCGACATCGCGAGTGAAAATTGCCTTGGGAAAATCCGGGCTAACCCGCAGGTAAGGTCCGTGGCGGTCGCGGAGGATGTTCATTTCGAGATCAGCGATCGCGATCCGATACAGCATGTCGACCAAGGGATTGTCGGTGGAAAGTTGAGGATACACCCCTTCCCACTGCGGGCGCACCATCTCCAGGTGGTCATTGATCAGATGCGGTCGCGCCCCACCATGGGCCCAAGCTCGACGCGTCCCCTCGGTGATGCTATCGGCGGTCAGCGTGTAGGCCGCGTTTTGGTATAAGACCCGCGCGTTTCCCCCAGCGAACCGGCTGGAGTCCCCCAACTTCGACGCCTGGCCGTCGCTCGCCCCCGCCCGCTTGAGCTTGAGCTTGGGCTTATCCGGTTGGACTACCGGCTTGTCGCTGACCACAGGGCTGGTGGGTTGGGCCATCGCCAGGCTCGACCAAACCAGGCCAAGCCAAGCTGCCAAAGTACCTCGTAAAAAGAGGCTCGCAATCCGCCTGATGATGACTCTACCCATCGGCTCTCGGCTTTGTCTCAGGAGTGAAGCATGGTCCGACCGGTCCCCGAGGTGATGGGGAAAGGGTCTGGAAGCAAAGCGCAGCCCCGATTGTATGCGAACGCCGACAGCGGTCCAGCGTTGCTCGTGGCTCGAGCAGATCACCAACCCATGGCTCTCGGTTCTCCCTCACCGCGGCCTGCACGAACGACGATGATTCAACCCCTGGTTTGAAAAGCCCCAACCCATCCCCTCAGCCCAAGGTATGGAGGTGGACGCGTTCGGGGGGTAACTGCTGCCGGGCTAACTCGAGGGTATGCTGGTGATGCGTAAAGAAAAGAATCTGGGTTTGTGAGGCGAGGTTGTCGAGCAGTTGCAACGTACTCGCCGCTCGCTGGTCATCGAAATTCATCAAGATATCATCGACCACGAGCGGGATCGGTTCGTGGCTCCCCAGCCATACCTGAAGGCTGGCTAATCTCAGCGCCAGGTATAATTGATCGCAGGTCCCGTCGCTCATCCCGGTCACTTCGACGATATTGGGTAAACCTCGCGGAACCGCCGTCGCCAAGCCCGGCAACTCCGCTTGGGAGGGAAGGGGCTGACCGACCGCGTTGGGGTTTTTCCGAGAGGTCTTTTTCCTGGGCTGGGACATGGATTGGTGGGTAGCCATCAAGTCACCCGTCTCCGGGTGGGCTGGATTACGGACCCCCACCAGGATCGGACGACTCTCGTCGTCAAAGGCTACCTGGATGCCGAGGAAAGCGCCGTTGGTCATCCGGCTGAAGTAATCACTGGCCAATTCCAGGATCGGACTCTGGTTCTTTTCGCGATAACGCTCCATGGCTTTGCGCAAGATAATCTCGGCTGTCCGCAACATGACGGCCTGCCCCGCACATTCCTCCAGCCGCGACAAGGCGAATTGGCAAGCCGTGGCCTGGGCGGCAGCACCGCCGCTAGCTTGCAGGTTTTGCAGGCGACTGTGGAGTCGGGCCACCTGCTCGAGGGCTGCATCGCGTTGCTGCTGCCAGGAATCTAGCTCCTGCTTCCATACCTGCAACCGCGCAGGCAATTCATCGGCTAGCGGCATCGCCTCCAAGACGGTGTCGATAAATACTGCGAGCGGCTCGCCGTTGGCATGGGCCACGAGTTGTTCTTCGATTTGCGGCACCTGCGCTAACTGCTGCCGGCGCTGCTCCGACCGCTCCGCAGCCATGGTCAACTCATCGTAGCTCTTCAAGCCGCATTGCCTGAGGTAACCGTCGAGTTCCATGGTCAGCTCCGCTAACTCGGCTTGAAGCTGCTGCCACCGCTGCTGCTCATCGCCGCGACGGCTAAGGTATGCTTGTCGACGCTCTTCCAGCTGACGAACCGCATTGAGCCGCTTGAAAAGCTGTAGTCCTGCCTGCTCCAAAGGGCAAGCTTCCAAGTCCGGTGCCAAGCGACTCGCTAAGCTCCGGACTTCCTCGGCGAAGTTGGCGGCATCGCGATCGATGCCTTCGATTCGCCGCTGAAGCGACTGGGCCAAGCGAAAGGAACTGGCTAAGGCATCGAGGTCTTGAAGGACTTGATTGGCCTGTTCCGGCAAGGCATCGGCTTCCAAGTGCAATCGCTGCATTTCAACTGCCCAACGCTCCAACCATTGCTGCCAGTCTTCCAGGCAGCTTCGCTCCTGCTGCTGGAGTTCTTCCCATCGCAACTTCCCCTCGGCCAGCGTTGCCTCCGCTTGTCGACGCTGCGTTGCGATATCCTGGTAGCGATCGACCGCCTGCTGAGCGGCCCCAAGCCATGCTCCCAGGCGATCCTCGAGTCCGGTACTATCGATCCCACAGGGCTCGAAGAGCCGCCGCCATTGCTGGATCCTTACCGCTGCCTGCGTGCAGCGTTCGTCGCGCTCGACCCGCAAGCCGCGGGAGCGATCGTAATCCTGACGAATCGCCGAATAGCGATCGTGCCAGTTCCGCATTTCTTTGGGTAACCAGGGTTCGATACCGCAAGGTAACCAACGTTTTTCCCAGCCGGCCAGCAACAACTGATAATCGCGATCGGCAGCCTCGACTTGCTCATCCAAACCCCGGAGGTCGGTCTGACACTTGTCCAGTTGCTTGAGCAAAAACTCCTTGCGGGCGACCCGATCCGCCGAACGACGCAGCACATCGGCGATCGCATCGGCCTGCTGCACACTCTGCGTATAAGCCTCGGCCAGCCCGTCGCTCCCGGGGAATCGCCTGAGGAAAGCCTCCAAGCTGTCGGCGGACGGCGGCGTCTGCCGCCAGCAATCAAGAACCAACTGCCAACCCTCATCGCGCAGTCGTTTCAGCTCGAGCCAATCATCGGCGACCGGCACCGAATCCTGCTCATCCATCGCCGAGAGTTCCTGCTGGCAGGATTGCCAAGCCTCAAGCACTTCCAGCCGCCGTTCACGAACGCGCTCCGAACGCTGCTCGGCATGCTGCAGCCGATCATAGTCTTCATCGATCGAATCCCGATCGGGAATAGGCAACTGCATGAGTTGATCGAGCGTCCCAGCGAAAAGCGGCAGCCGCGCAAAATCGGATTTCAGCTTCTGCTCGAGCTGGCCGAGCTCAATCGCCAGTTGCTCCGCTTCCTGCTCGGGATTCGGCTCAGCTCGAGCCGCTTCCAAGGCTAGCACCAGGCGTTTGAAATCTTCGGGAACACTGCAGCTGGCGGCCTGCTGCCGCGCCCGCTCTAACAGCCCCTGCTGCCGGTGCAAGTCGCTCCGCACCGCCAGCAACCGGCCATACAAGGCTTCGCGTTGATTGCCGAGTTGCCGAATGCGAATTTCCTTGTCCGCCGGAATCTCCGACCGGAGTTGCCAGTCATCGTCGCGGTGATACCCCAGCCGCTGTAAGCTTTCCGCCATCCTTTCGTCGGCTTCACGCTTTTGCACCACCAGTTTGGCACGATCTTCTACCGCCTTGCGATGCTGCCCAAGATGTTCATGCATGGCCTCGATCGCCTCGGCCGCTATCGACCATGAGCTGTCATCGGTCAGCGAACTTAACTGCTGGTCGATTTGCTCGAGTGAATGTTGCAGTTGGCTTGCAGCCAGGCGCGATTGACGAAGCAGCGTCAGGCCCTGGGCAACCCGAGCCCTGAAGTCCTCCGGCATCAGCGGCCAGTCGGCAGAAAGCTGGAGAGCCTGCTGCAATCGCCGCCAGGCACTTACGACCGGGATCGCTGCTTGGATGCGGGCAAGCCGCTGATATTCCTGGCTCCGCTCCTGGATTCGCTGCTCGATTTCTCTCTGGACCTGCTGCTGGGCATGCCATTGGCCCTCGAGTTCCTTCCAGGCTTCGACCGTCACCATCTGTTCCTTCATGGCCTTCTGATGGTGATCATATTCGGCTCGCCAAAGATTAAACTGGTCCTTGGAACCCCTGGCCTTGAAGGTCGCCTCTAACTTGCCGGTTAATTCCTGCTGCACTTGCTGAAGTCGGGCTAAACCGGCCGCTGACGCAAACAAGGTTTCGCTCATTCGGCCTTGGCCCAGCACAATTTCATGGCCGCCTTGACGGAGCAATTCATGATTGATGCCGAACATGTAGCGAAACAAGTCGCGATCGACCCCTGAAAGGTGCTGCCGCAGCTGGTCCTCGTCGACCTGAACCTGGTCGGTTGCGTCGCGCAGCGTATTCTTCAGCGCTTTGCGTCGGATAACCTCGAGCTGGCTGCCATCGGTAAAGGAGAGCTTGGCGCCGACGCGCAACTGCTGCAGAGGATGGATGAAGTCATCGGTCACACCGCGATGGGAAAAACCATAGAGCAGGTCGGTGATAGCCCGCAGCATCGAGCTCTTCCCAGCCTCGTTCGGCCCGTAGATGAAGTGAACGCCGGCTGCGGAATTCGCGAAATCCACGCTAACTTGGGTGAAGGGCCCAAAGGCGATCAGATCGAGGCGTTCGAATCTCAAGACGCATCCTCGTCCTGTAAAAGTCGTTGCATCAACCACGCCTCGGCCTCGTCAGCCATGGCCGACAACCAGGCGGGTTCTCGCAGTTGCTCCTCGAAAGTCGATTCCGCTGGAAGTTTACGCAGGATGTCGGCGGCCTCTTGGCGTAGGTCGACAATTGGCTGCGGATCGCGGCGGAATTCCTGGAACAGCAGCCTCAGTTCCCCGACGGCATCCTCGGAAACACTCTCCCGTTCCACGTCGCGCGGAGCCGTGGTCTGGACGTTGACTTTCTCGATCCAGACCCGGCCTTGGCCCCGGTCGATGCCCTGAGCGCGAACCTCCGCCAGGAATGACTCTTTGGCTCCAAGGATGGAACGATGGGCCGCGGTCGCCCCCGTCAACTCCAACCGTAAGGCGAGCGGGACTTCGGGGATGGTCGCGGTGAGTTCGTCGAGGGTTCGTCCGATCGCATCCAACGCATCCTCGCGATGACGTGCCGCCGTCAGAGAAATCAGCAGCGTTTCCCATCGCATCACACCCAACTCACGGAACTCGACCGAAGTCCGAAATTTCGAGTCGACGGTTACCAGGAAGCATCCCTTGGCCCCGGTTTCTCGGGCATGGCGCCCCTGAATGTTCCCCGAGAAGGCGACGAAGGGGGCTTCCGATAAGACCTCCCGCTGATGGATATGCCCCAGCGCCCAATAGTCGTAGCCTTTCGCCACGAGGTAGTCTAATGTGCACGGCGCATAGCGGTCATGAGCGCTGCTCCCGCTCAAGGAGGTATGCAGCATGCCGATATTGAAGGCACCCACTACCGGCTTGGGATAAGCCAGCGATAAATCTTCGTAGACGGCAGCATTGGCAAAGCTTTGTCCATGGATAACCGCTGCGCACTCGGCGAGGTATTCGGTGTGCGGCCGGTCGCTGGGAAAGAGCCGACAGTTATCGGGCAGCTTGAGCGCTTTGGTGATCTTGTTGTGGGCATCGTGATTCCCGGCAATCAGGAACATCCCGATGTTGGCTTGACGCAACCGCGAGGCTTGAGCGATGAAAAAATGCCCGGTATTAAAATCCCGCCACTCTCCGTCATAGAGATCGCCCGCGATCAAAACAAAGGCCACCCGCTCCTCGATCGCCAAATCGACCAATCGCGCGAAGGCGCGTCGAGCCGCTAGGCGGATCTCTTCCACCGGAGCCCCTTCGTAGTCATCCAAACCTTTCAATGGGCTGTCGAGATGAATATCGGCAGCATGGATGAAACGAAACATTTTGGTACCACCCCGAACACGGCGAAATTTAGATCTCTTCTCCCGGAGCCGTATTAAAAATACGATCCCCGGCATCGCCCAAGCCCGGCACGATGAACTTGTGCTCGTTGAGACACTGGTCGATGCCGGCCACATACAAACGGACTTCGGGGGCCTCCGCATGTAGGAGCGCGATCCCCTCCGGTGCCGCGATGAGACTGAGGACCCGCACGTCCGGCACCCCCCAACGTTTTAAGGCCGCTACCGCCATCCTGATCGAGCCTCCGGTGGCCAGCATCGGGTCAAGGATCAACGCCACGTCCGGCGCCCGCCCCTCAGGCAACTTGCGGTAGTACTCGACCGGCTGCGCCGTAGCTTCGTCGCGGTACATCCCCAAATGCCTAACCTCGGCTTCCGGCAAGAGTTGCAGGACTGGTTCAACCATCGATAACCCCGCCCGAAGGATCGGAACGATCGCCACCCTGGCGTCTAGCGTTTGTCCTTCAAAGGGAACCAGCGGGGTATGTACATGGTGCGGTCTCAGACGAAGATCCGCCGTAGCCGAAACCGCCAAGAGCATCGATAAACGCTGCACCTGAAGCCGAAAGACAGTGGAAGGCGTTTCCTTGTCGCGCAGGATCGTCAAATGATGGGCGGCGAGAGGATGCGAGAGTTGCTGGACACCCGGAGGCATGGTGGACGGACCTATACCGAGAAAAAGAACCTAGTGATGTGATAAAAAATCGGCGCGGAAAAACAAAGCATATCGATGCGATCCAAAACCCCAGCATGCCCAAGAACCAAGGTACCGTAATCCTGGACCCCACGATTGCGCTTGATCGCCGACATGGTCATGCCCCCGGCAAATCCGAGGAAAGCGACGATCATACTGATCAAGGCGGCTTCATACACAGAAAACGGGGTGACCCAGGACAAGGCAGCCCCGCACAAACCGGCGGTGAGCGAACCGCCAATACACCCTTCCCACGTCCGGGAACTGCTAATCTCAGGCGCTACGATATTCTTTCCAGCAATCTGCCCCCAACTCCATTGCAACACATCCGCTAGTTGCGAGATCAAAATAAAGAAAAACAGGACCCCAGCCTTGCTGCCATGCCAGGCAGTCCCGTCAGACCTGGCTAAATTCAAATCGAGGATGGCCGGGGCATACGAAAGGGAATAGACACAGATCAACAACCCCGCGGTAATCTGGGCCGAGCGTTCGAGGAACCGCTTGTGATCGCCCGCCATGGCAATCCTGGCAGGAATAAAGAGGGATGCATACACCGGAATCATGATGCTGTAGAGCCCATAGAAATCGATCTGCTTGCCGGAAAACCACTGCCAGTCCGTTTGCCCCAATCCAATGAGGATGTACTGCAGGGGAGTGAAGACCACCAGACTCCAAAAAAGAGCTCGGTGGTCTCCCCGCCGTGTCGGCGTCATCGTAATGAACTCACGAAAGGCCCAGAAAGAAATCAACGCAAACAGCACGATGATGCCCACGCGATGCACCACCAATCCAAAAACTACAAACAGCAGCATCATCCACCACCCCCGCAACCGCAGGACGAAGCGTTGGAGTTGGGCTTGATTGAACGAAGGATTCGTTTGACGACTAAGGTAGCGGGCTAACCAGGTGGCGCAGGCTAACAGGATGACCACGCAACTGAACAAAAGCAGCAGCGGATATGTGATCCATACGTCCGTCCGCACGATCTTGCTCACCCCTTCGACCACCGCCGTAGCCATCCCTTGGGTATCGGCCAGCAAGAATTCCTGGAAGTGGCCGTGAAGCGAAAGGAAAAAAATGGGCATCAAGTTCAAAAGAAAACACACTTCCGATTCAGAATCCTGGTTACATCAACCGCATAGATTACCAAAAAGATCGCCATTGAGCCCCACTAACCCTCACGACCTGCACTTTCGGAAGTCCTCGGGAATGTATCTAGCCCTCGATCCGAGAGACCGATCGACTCTCCAGCGAATGTTTACCGTCATCAGCCCGTCGCGAGGCCCGTTGTGTACGATCCCGATGCGTTCCTGAAGCAAGAAGTCGAATCAGCCTCACCCGCGCGGTTGCGCTGGTTACTGCTGCGAAAAGCTGTCAGTCTGACAGAAGGGATCGAGCATCTCTTGGCCGAGGGGCGGAAAAACGAAGTCAGCCAGTGGTGGCTTCGCATCCAAGAAATCTTAGTGGAATTGCTCGACGGTGTCACCGACCGATCCAACCCAGCAGCGGAAGCCACCGCGGACCTCTACGTCTTTCTGCTGAAAACATCGCGGGAACTGCTCACCCACTATCAAGCGAAACTCGCCAAGGATTTCCTAGAAATCCTTAAAATGGAGCAGCAAACTTGGGAACTCTTCCTCAGCCAAC
>JBILTQ010000354.1:0-5866 GCA_044371435.1 Pirellulaceae bacterium
CGGCTTCCCATTCGCCTCGCTCGCAACGCAAATTCGCGAGATTTTCCAAGGCCGCCACCCAGTTCGGGTTCGACTGGACCGCTCGTTCGATATGCTCGAGGGCTGGATGGGATTGCCCTCGTTTCTGAGCGATCAAGCCCAAGCGGTAATGGGCTTCTGCCCGAGTTGCCGGGGTGTCGAGCAAAGGCTGCAGAAGTTGCGCGGCGGCCTCGTCCTGATGCATTTGTTGCCAAGCTTCCGCCAAGCCGAAAAGAAAAGCAGCATGCGATGGATGATAGCTCAAAGCGCGCTGGAAACATTCCCGGGCTGCTGCCCATTGACCGGTTTGCAGTAACCAGCCCCCCAGCGATTCATGCGGTGGCGTCAGTTGCGGCGCGATCTGGCAAGCCCGCTCCATCAGCGCGCGTCCGGCCTCGGTTGGCTGGCGACCGGTCAGGAGCAGGCCGAGCATGCTCAAGGCGTTCGGATGCTCTGGAGAAACGACCAGCACGTTCCGGTAGAGTTGTTCGGCCTCCGCCAGGTGACCGGCCCGATGGAGTTCGATAGCTTGTCTCAGGGCATCCAAAGCAGTCGAAAAAATTTCTTGTTTCTACAGGGAGTGACCAGTCGTGTCCCAGGGAGCTTCCATACTAAGAGCGTTGCAAGGCTGAAGCCAAGCAACCGAAGTCGACAGGACAACGTAATACAACCTAAGACGAAGTGTCGCAGATTGCGTCAAAATGGCACGTACCTCGACGAGAAGATTTTACAAAGAACTTTGCAAGAGCTTCTCGCTAGCTTCCCAAAAAGCTAGCAAACAAGAGTCACGATGGGCCTCGGCGAGATCGGGATGGGAAGGAAATCGTGGAATTTGCGAATCCTTTCGAATCCCTCAGCTTTGCTCGGACGTCGTAAGCTGCCGGCCATCCGCAAAAGGAATACAATTTCACAATTTTTGTTGAAGTTGGAACTGGTTTTGCGGTTGACGGAACTAGTCGACCGGATAGTATTCAAATGTCCATTATCGGTGGTCCTGACAAGCGTTGAAGCAGAAAGTTCAAGGAGGTTCACGATGTTGGTTCTGAGTCGCAAAGAGGGTGAACGGCTGATGATTGGCGATGATATCACGCTGGTCATCTCAAAAATCAGTGGCAACCGGGTATCGATCGGGATTGAGGCACCCAAAGGGGTGAAGATCGTGCGGTCGGAGTTGACCGATGGGGCGTTGCCGTCCGGCCCTGGTAAGGGGACCGAGAGCAGCATGCAGCGGGTTCAAGGCTTGCGGGAATTCGCTGGCTCGGTCTTGACTCTCAAGCGTCAAGTCGGGTGAGCTAAGGTTTCTCAGGGTTTCTCTGGTCGAAATCGGTTAATCATAGTATGCTGCGGCTTGAACTAGTTTGTTCTGGCCGTTCGATGGTGTCGGTGAAGGGCACCGTTGTGAATGAGTGAGCGTTGACCATGGATGCCGTCGAAGAGACGATCATTACTTACCTTCGTCAAACCGTCGGCGGCGATCCGAGGCCATCTGATCGGTTGTCGCTAGTCGGGGTGGATTCTGTAGGGATGGCCGAGTTGACTTTCGAGCTGGAAAAACGGTTCGGGATTCGGGTCGAAGATGATGTTCTCGATCTGGAAACCATCAGTGAGCTGGCCACGTATATTCGCGAACGCCAGCAACCCTGAATGCGTCTGATAAACCGTTCGGTCGCACGATTTCGATTTGGGCCGGGACCGAGTGGGCATTGCTAGGGGTTGGCTCGATCAGGGGTTGGCTGGGTGTGGGTCGCAGGAGATCGCTCGATGAGGCGGGTCGACCCGCAAGTGTGACGGTAAGTCGGCGGCTTGATGTGCTACCGCTGGGTAGGCGGCGACGAAGACTGTCGGCTTTGCTCGATCGTGAAGAATCGCTTCGGGGATTCGGCCGATGCGACTCAGAAAATTCGCGAGTATCAGCGACATCCGTTATACTCGCCGCAGGTCGAATCGATGCCGTTCGCTTCCGGCCTGGATTGATCGAATGCAATGCGTTGAAAGGAAGTTCTTGAATGCGATCCGCCAATTGGATGCTTGCGTGGACAGTTGCGTTGGTTGTCGGTTGCGACCAGTCATCTTCGGTGGTCGATACTCCTCCCAGCCCCGCTGATTCGGAGGTGGTGTCGAATGCACCGATAGCTGAGGCCAAACCGGCTCAAGTAGGGGTTGGTGTCCAGGGGCAAAGTTTGAAAGAGGAGACAGGGATCGGAAAGCTGATCGCCCAACCGGCCTTGACCCTCTTCCAGACCAAGGAAAAGGTCGTTTTCGAGATTCAAATACCGCAGGCGATGGAAATCTATCGTGCTACCGATGGGGAGTATCCGGCGACGCATGAGGACTTTATGGCGAAAATCATCAAGGCGAACAAGATCCAGCTACCGAAGTTGCCAGCGGGGCAGGAATATCGTTACCGCCCAGAAGAACATCAGTTGTGGGTGGAGCCGAAAGCTGGACCCTAACGGGACAGTTTGGCTTCTCTTCCCTAGGACATCGCTCAAAGCCGGGTTGCGATACCCGGTTTGTCTTGAGGAATAGCCTGGGACGCAAGCCTACCCGAAACGCCTCTGGCGAAGGAATTCTACCGCGGACGGCTCAACCAGAACCGGAGGTGGGTGAGTTGACCGGAGGTGGGTGAGGTGAGACGTGAGAGCCCTGGACTCACGAAGCATGGCTTGCTCGCCCGCCGTTCAGGATGCAGACCGAGACTTCGGGTGGACAACCGAAACGCAAGGGGTGAGTCCCCGAAAGTCCTCGTGAGACGTGCATCAAGGTCGGTTCTTTGAGGAACCAACCGGATGCATAGCGGCTGCCGTACCAACTGGGAGCGATGATCGGGCCGATTCCCGGTAATCGCACTTGGCCTCCATGGGTGTGCCCGCAGAAGAGCAGGTCACAACCCAAGCGGCTGGCCCATGGCCATTGGTCGGGCGAATGGCTGACGCCGATACGGAGGGAAGCCAAACGGCGTGTCTCAGTCGTCCGCTCTTCGTCCCTTTGCCGCTCAAAAGCATCGAACCAGGGACGTTCGTTGCCGATGAGGTAGATCTCGGCTCCCCGGCGCTCCACCGCTGCCGACTTCTGTCCCAAGTCATGCCAGCCCAGCTCCACGAGCATCTGCCGTAGTTCTGCAACCCGCTGCAGTCTCCGGTCGTGATTGCCGAGTACGAAGAAGCAGCCGAGCGGGGCCGATATTGGCTGCAGCAGTGGGCAGACCTGTGGCAGGCAAGCGTCATAGTCGATGAGATCTCCGGACAGAATGACCAGCTCGGGTTGCATGGCCATCAACTGGGCAACCGCTGTTCGATAATACTCACGGTGCATGTAGCCGGTGAGGTGCAGGTCGGAGAGGTGACCGATACGTAAACCCGACAGTGCCGCTTCGCTCTGCGGCAGATAGATCGCGTGCTGGTTTGCCTGAATCAAGTGTAGCTGATTGCCGGGGACGCCGCCCAACAGCCGGACCCAGGCCTTGGCAAAGACCCGGTCCTGGGTCACCTCACGCGCGTCGATCGTTCGTGAAACCTCAAGTTCCACCTGCCGAGGGTGTCCCTGGGCCCTTGGACGCGCACGTATCCACGAGGGGGTTTGCCAGAGAAGTGACAGGCAAGCGATCAAGGTCAGTAGCCGCATCGCCCAGGAGGCATCACCGAACCCCAGCCAGCTGGACTCGATTACCGAAGGACTGCTGAGCCACTGCCACAACCAGGTTCGATCTCCGACCATGACTAGCAACGGGCCGATCACAAAGACGAGTGACAGAACTTTCTCCAGCAGCTTGATCGATTTTCGCGGCCAGCCAGTCGCATTCAAGCGATTGAAGAGATAAACAAAGAGCGACAGCAGCCCAAGCAGCACAAAGCCGGCCAAGAGGCAATGGACGAGCAAGGGCCCAAGCATACCGTCAGGCTGCTGACGGTTTGTAGGCGTCGAGGATCGTCTCGGTGACACTCACCAACTGTTCGACGCGGAAGGGCTTGTAGAGGATCGCTTTCGGATGCAAGCCAGCCTGGCGGGCTTTGACAATCGAATGGCCAGGGTCGTAACCAAAACCAGTCATCAGCACCATCGGTACGCGGGGCATCAACCCCTGCAATCGCAACATCAGTTGGTGACCGGAATAATCCGGCAAGCGAATATCCGAAATAATGACATCGTAGGTTTCGTGAGGCTGGCAGTTCCGTACCATCAAGACCGCTTCGTCCCCCTCATGCGCGGTTTCTACAATACAACCATATCGCTCCAGTAACGCATGCGCATCGTTTCGCACCTGGACATCAGCGTCTACCACCAGGATCCGCTTGCCGAAAAATTTCTGGTGCTGGCCGACGGTACAACCGACGGGGACCGCTTCGGCCGGCCCTAGCGTTTGCCCGATGGCCTGGATCGATCGCTTGATCTCTCTCGATTTCCTCAAAATGCCCTGCAGTCGGACCACGACGTCTGGATCGTTGCCGATGTATTTTTGCATGGCTTCCATGACGATCACCGTATCCAAGAGGATGTCATCGATCGGCAAAGCGACAGCCGAGTGGATCGCTTCGCAACTCCGCTGGGCGGCGTTGGTTTGCTGAGCCACCAGCAATTCCAGCGTGTTGAGGGCGACAGCGATATCGCGAGCGAAGATTTCGAGGAATTGCTGGTCTCCATGGTTGAAGGCGGCCACCTTGGGACTCTCGACATTCATCGTGCCGATCAACTGATCGTGCAAGACTAAGGGTACGGTCAGGGAACTTCGAGCACCGGGAAATGCCTCGAGATAGAGCTTGTCGTTCGCCGTGTCGCGGCACAGGTAGCTCTTGCAGGTAGCTGCCACATAACCGGTCACACCGTTGCCGTGAGGGCTCGCCATCAAGCGTCGGTCGGCGGCCACCTGGTCGATTCCAACTGCCAACAACGGGATGAGGTTTCCCGTCGATTGCTCCAACAATCGGATCTCCACCACATCTACGTTGAGCAACACCTGGAGGAAGTGGCGAATGTTATCTTTAAGCAACTCGATACGTTGCTCCACATCCATCGCGAAGATCTCATTGGGTTTGAGATCGGTCAATTGGTTGCCGGCCTGATGGATGGCGGCCATTTTCTGTTGCTGCAAAATCTCGTTGGTCACATCGCTGACGGTCACCACCAGGCGACTCATCGCAATTTCTTCAGCCAACGGCGAGGCGTGTACCTGGTAGTATCGCCCATCAGCGGTCTGTAGCGTTGAGCTGCTTGGGTTGTTGGACTCCAGCGAAGATTGGAGCGGACATCCTTCGACACCGACCGGTTCCGGATTTCCCATCGCCGCATAAAAATTCATCCCGCCCCAATCGGCGGCTGGAAACCACCGTTTCAGGCAGGCGTTGGCCCAGTGGACAGAGAGATCGCTGCCGACCAGAGCCACTCCATCCGGAAGACAATGAAGGACTTGTTCGCTCTCCGTGCCCAACTCGCTGATGTAGTTCACTCTACCATCCTCGCTTATCCAAATGCACTTTCCTAAACTATAGGTGCGCTTGACTTTCGCATCAACCGAAGTCTCGGTTTTGTTCGGCAAAAGCGACTGCCGTATCCAGTCTTTCGTCGGATGCCGGGAACGAAAGAGGAGTTCCCCGCAGGTCCGCAGGGGACGAGTCGGCGGCGGCGTCAGCGACCAGACGGCTCGGCTGCTCGCTCAACCGTTCGCCTCGCTATCCGGTCGGATCCCGAGGCCATGCGGATGGAGCCGGGGGTAATGGATGGCTGGAGGTGCGACGCTAAGCCGCGTCAAGGGGTGTTAGGCTGCCAGCGTCTCGCCCGGTCCGAGAGTGATTCGAAGGCGTAGGTCGCGGTTTGGACGGTATGGAAAACCATCCGTTCGCTCCCAACCGTC